>CAZYPK010000136.1:0-14046 GCA_964649195.1 uncultured Phycisphaeraceae bacterium | reverse complement strand
GGCACTCCATTCTTGTCGTTCACGTCCGCGACGTGTTACGTCGCGGCTCATGCTTATTCCAACTCAGGTTTTCACTGCGGCGCGATCAGCGATTGCGAAACCCTCGCCAGGCGACGCCCAGCTTGCGCATCTTGGATCGAAGCGTGTGCGGATTGATTTTCAGCATGGCGGCGACGCCGTGAGGTCCCTCGATGCGTCCGACACAGGCTTTGAGGGCCAGTTCGATGTGGCCGCGGATGGCGTCATCGAGCGAGGCGACGAATCCCCTGGAGCGGTCGGTTGCGGAGGGGCCGGCGGCGGCGGCGGGATCGGGATTGAAGCCCAGTGCCTTGTCCACCTCCAGCCGGTCGCCGTTGCCGAGGATGGCGGCGCGATCCATGACGGCGGCCAGCTCGCGCACATTGCCGGGCCAGTCGTAGGCGGTCAGCATCGCCAGATCGTGGGCGGTCGGCATCACCGGCGGCAGGCCGAATCGGGTGGCGGCGCGGTGGGCGAAGTGCCCGGCCAGTTCGGCGATGTCCTCCCGATGTTCGCGCAGCGGGGGAATGACGATCGGGAACACGGCAAGGCGATACCACAGGTCTTCGCGGAACGTGCCGTTCTGGACCATCGCCGCCAGGTCGCGGTGCGTGGCGGCGATGATGCGGACATCGGCCTTGATGGATTGCTCGCCGCCGACGCGCTCGAAGGTGCGCTCCTGAACGATGCGCAGCAGGCGGACCTGCGCCGCCGGCGGCAGCTCGCCGATCTCATCGAGGAAGAGCGTGCCTTCATCGGCGCGCTCGAACCAGCCGCGGCGCAGCGCGGCGGCGCCGGTGAAGCTGCCCTTCTCGTGGCCGAAGAGTTCCGAATCGATCAGGTCCGGCGGAATCGCGCCGCAGTTGACGCGGATGAACGGCTTGTCCGATCGAAGCGACCGGTTGTGAATCGTGCGGGCGACCACCTCCTTGCCCGACCCGGTTTCACCCAGCAGCAGCACCGGCACATCGGAACGGCTGACGAGATTGACACGCTCCATCACCGGCCGCAGTCCGCGCTCGGCGCCGATGACCGCCTCGCTCAGGTCCTCCCGGCCCAGCCGGACGAGCAGACGGCGCTTGTCCGCTTCCGCCGCCTCCCGCAGCACGTTCAATTCATGCAGGCGCGTGTCGTTCTCCAGCGCGGCGGCGAAGGGTTCGAGCAGTTGGCCAAAGACGTGCCGATGGTCGGCGCCCAGTCGCTGGGGCGGCGGAGCCTCGACGATCAGCGCGCCCAGCGTCTGATGTTCGCTCACGAGAGGGCCGACCAGCAGTTCACCCTTCAAATGGGATGACACGACCGGCTGAAGATACGTCGGCAACGGCTCGGCGGCGGTGCGGCGGACGATCTCGCCCGCGGCGCACCAGACCGCCAGTTTGCGGATGGCGCTCGCCGCCATGGACTGACGATCGATCTCGTGCCTCGCCTTGACGCCGCCCAACTGGCCGGTGGCGACCGTCTCGATTTCTCCCTTTTTGCGATCAAACCGGCGCACCAGCAACCGCGCCATGGGCATTCGCTGGGCGAGCAATTGGCTGATGAGGGCGGTGGAGTCGGATATCTCGATGTGGCGGCAGGCCTCGCGCCAGACCTCGAGCAGCAGTCGTTCGGTGGTTTTTTTCATGGGCGGAAGGCCATCATATGTCCAAGTCAGTCATTGCATTTAACGGTTAAAACCGTGATATACCATAGCGCAGGTTGTGATGAAATCAATTTCCGATCTGCCTGCCCGGCGAAATCTTGAGCTGCGACACGATCCGCCGGATCGCGTTCCGATGTTCCCGCCGATCCCCTGTCCGCGTCATTGACGCCTGTATTTCCGAAGTTTTTCGCATTCGGACAGGCTCTCGTCGCCGCGGACGTTGTCCGCTGTTTGTCGGGGGAGCCGATGAAAGCCGCCCATGTCACCCATCGTTCAACGCACCCGTGGCATACCGCTTGCTGAATCGGTCAGGTGCGCGGCGGATCGAATGTCAACCCATCGGAGTTATTGATATGCAAGCCACCCAACAAGCAGCCACATCCCGCGAAGCCTCGCCTCATGACCGCCGGCACCGCCCGGCCGCCATCCCGATCGATCCCGATGAGTACGAACGCCGCCGCCGCTGCGCCCAGATGACGGTCGATCGCGTCCACGGCCCGCGACGCTACCGCGTCCTGGGCGAACCGGGGCAGATGATCCGGCTCGTTCCGTGGAACGGTTCCGCCATGACGGTTCACCATTGATTCTTCGTCAATTTTTTGGTGGTCCGAACAATCAAGTTTTCGTGTGTCGCCGCGACGGGCTTTGCGCTGTCTGTCGCGGTGATTTTTTTGACACCTGAGTTTCGGGATAAGAGTGAGCCGCGACGTAACACGTCGCGGACGTGGCCGGCCTGAAGGAGGATAAAACACACCTTGGTCGGCAGGACTCGAACGTGCCGGGCACACCGCTTTTTCAAGGGGTTGTTCTGCCGTACATCCGCTGCGCATTGGCAACCGCCGCACGACCGATGCCGTCCATCCGCTGCGCGATGGTCACTCCATTCTTGTCGCTCGCGTCGGCGACTCGTTGAGTCGCGGCTCTGGCAATGCCACACATCGTTCATTCAAAAGCCAGGCCCATTCCGTGATATTTCACTGGTGCCATGACATTCAACGGCTTAACCGATGACATTTCACGGTCTGATCAAGCGTCGAAATGTCAGCCATTGCGGGAAATGCTGATTTTGTCGGTGGTTACGAATATGCCGTCGCTCTGGCATCACGATTGCGTTATCGGGGGAGGCGGTTTCGTTGTGCGTCGATCGCCGCCGTTGTTTGTGAAAGGTGTTGATCATGCCTCGAGGTCTTGTGATTCCCAACATCGTCGCCACCGTGGGCAGCACGCCGCTGGTTCGGCTGGGGAAGGTGATTCCGCCGGGGCATGCGACGGTGCTGCTCAAGTGCGAGTTTTTCAATCCGGCGGGGAGCGTGAAGGACCGCATCGGGCGGGCGATGATCGAGGCGGGGGAGCAGGCCGGGCTGCTTCACGAGGAGAGCCACATCATCGAGCCGACCAGCGGCAACACCGGCATCGCGCTGGCGTTTGTCGCGGCGGCCAGGGGTTACCGTCTGACGCTGGTCATGCCGGAGACGATGAGCCACGAGCGCCGCGCCCTTCTGCGGGCCTTGGGCGCCGACCTGGTGCTCACCCCCGGCAACGAGGGCATGAAGGGCGCCATCGCACGCGCCCAGGACCTGATCGACCGGACGCCCGAAGCCTTCGCGCCGCGCCAGTTCGACAATCCCGCCAACCCGAAGATTCACGAAGAGACGACCGGGCCGGAGATATGGACCGACACCGGGGGCAACGTCGATGTGATTCTCGCCGGTGTCGGCACCGGGGGGACGATCACCGGCGCGACGCGGTACATCCGCAAGTACAAGCGCGAGGTCAAGGCCATCGCCATCGAGCCGGTCAACTCCGCCGTCATTTCAGGCCGGGCCGCCGGCGGGCACAAGGTGCAAGGCATCGGGGCGGGGTTCGTTCCCAGGAATCTGGATGTCTCGCTGCTGAGCGAAGTGCAGACCGTCACCGATGAGGAGGCGTTCCACTGGGCCCGCCGCGTCGCCAGGGAGGAAGGCATCCTCGGCGGCATCAGCACCGGCGCCAACCTCGCCGTGGCCGCCAGGCTTGCGGCGCTTCCTGAGTATCGCGGCAAGACCATCGTCACCTTCGCGTGCAGCTTCGCCGAGCGATATCTCTCCACGCCGCTGTTCGACCTGATCGGCAAGCACACCCTCGCCGACGAACTGGCCCGTATCTAGTGGTTGCGTGGGCCGCCGCAAAGCCTCTGGCCCGCGGATAAACGATTCACCCGCAAAATCAAAGCTCGAAACTCAGAACACCGCACCTGATCTTCCCATGCCCAACATCCCCAGCGAACATCCCGCGACCGACACCAGAGAAGCCTGGCTTCCCATCGTCGTTCAGAAACTCCACGGCCTGCGCTACGGCGTGGTGCAGATCGTCGTCCACGACTCGCAGGTCGTGCAGATCGAACGCACCGAGCGCACCCGCCTCGACCGCCCCCCCGGAGGTCCCCCGGATCGTTCCCCCGGAGGCCCCCCGGACCGCTCCCCGGAAAGCTCACCGCGCGGACGACACGCAGGCTGAGCGTCACTGCCCGAAAACGAACGAAAACAAACGAAAACGACCGGAGACGTCTCCGGTTCCGCCACCGGCTCACGCCGGAGCGACGCATCGACAACACATTCCGTTCATGTGGCATCCGACCGGATCACCGGAGGAACGAAGCCAAGCGCTTCCATCCACCGTGATTTGAAAGGACCGCCTGTGAAGACCGCCCGATTCGCCTCGTTGATTTCCGCTGCGACGCTCGCCCTGACCTCGGCAGGTGCGAATGCGCAGACCGATGTGGCCGCGGAACTGGCCAACCTCAAGCAGAAGATCGCCGCGCAGGAACAAGTGATCCAGAACCAGCAGCGACAACTCGACTCGCTCGACCGCGGCAGCGGCGCCGCACGGCTCGACGAGCGCCGCGCGGAGGAGATGCGCCAACTCGTCCGCGAGGTGATCGCCGATGCCGACACCCGCGCCAATCTCCTGGCCGACGGCGCCGTCGCCGGCTATGACGGCGGCTTCTGGATCGGCAGCCCCGATGGCGCTTTTCTGCTCAAGATCGGCGGCGAAGGCCAGATCCGTTACCTCTACAGTTGGGCCCCGGACAATGATGATGACAGCGAGGCCGGTTTTCAGCTTCGCCGGTTCCGCCTGAACTTCACCGGCAACTTCATCAACAAGGACCTTACCTACGGCATCCGTCTCGCTCTCGACCGCTCCAATGGCAACGCCCAGCTCGACAACGCCTTCATCGCCTGGAAGTTCGCCGACGGCTGGAAGGTGCAGGGCGGCTCGTACAAGCCGCAGTTCCTCCACGAGGAGAACGTCAGCGGCTTCAGCCAGCTCGCCGTTGAGCGTTCCTATGTCGCCGACTATTTCACGCTCGACTACACGCAGGGGGTGGAGGTCTCTTTCGAGAGCGATCTGTTCCGCGCCTCGGCGGTGATTTATGACGGCTCCTATTCGGGCTTCGGCACCTCGACGGAGTTCAACAACGACCGCACGGACATCGCCGTCGCAGGCCGGGCGGAGGTCAAGCTCGCCGGTGACTGGAGACAGTTCCGCGACTTCACCACCTGGTCCACCGACAAGCTGGGCATCCTGGTCGGCGTCGCCGGCGCTTATGAGCTTGGCGAGGACGGCGGCGGCGGGGGGAACGCGGCGGCGGCTGACATTTTCAAGTGGACCGCCGATGTCACCGTCGAGTGGAACATCTTCAACTTCCACGCCGCCGTCACCGGACAGCACTTCGACGACAACAGCAACTCCGGCATCGCCAACCTCGACGGCGCCGACCAGATCGCCTTTGTCATCCAGGGCGGCGTCTTCGTCGTCCCTGATGTCGTCGAACTCTTCGCACGCTACGAGTTCATCGACTTCGACGGCGTCTATTACCGCAACAGCGGCGGCAACACCCAGGGCGGCACCGGCAACGTCGCCGGCGACGACACCCTGAGCATCGTCACCGTCGGCGCCAACTACTACCTCAAGAAACACAACGCCAAGTTCACCATCGATGTCCTGGTCGCCCTCGATCCCGTGCCCGTCGCCAACACCGGCGCAGGCCTGGTCACCAGCGGCGATGACAAGCAGGTCGTCGTCCGCGCCCAGGCGCAGTTCCGATTCTGATCCTGATCCCACTTGTGAGCGCCTTCCGAATAACCCCCCGATGTACGTTGCTACGCCGCAAGCGGCGGTTATTCAGGAATCCTGTGAATCATCTTCCTCTTCAACCCGAATCCGCCACCTTCCTACAAGGAGCATCTTCCATGTCGTCCGTCCTATCCATTGAAGTTTCGACACTCCAGCCGCGCACGAAGCATCGAGGCTTCACCGCTTTCCTTCTGTTTCCCCTGCTCGCCCTGACCCTGGCCCTGAGCGGCTGCGGCAAGGGCGAGGGCAAGGACGCCGGCAAGACCGATGGTGAAAAAACCGGTCAGGCCAAGCCTCCCATCGAACTGCTCAACGTCTCTTACGATCCGACCCGCGAGTTGTACCGCGAGTTCAACGAGGCCTTCTCCAAGCACTGGAAGGAGAAGACCGGCCAGACGGTCCGCGTGCAGCAGTCGCACGGCGGTTCGGGCAGCCAGGCCCGCGCGGTGATCGACGGGCTGGCGGCCGACGTGGTGACGCTGGCCCTGGCGGCGGACATCACCGCCATTGCCGAGAAAAGCAAGCTGCTGCCCGACAATTGGCAAGGCAAGCTGCCTCACAACAACGCCCCGTACAGCTCGACGCTGGCCTTCATCGTCCGCAAGGGCAATCCCAAAAACATCAGGAACTGGAGCGATCTGGCCCGCGATGATGTCAAGGTGATCACGCCCAACCCCAAGACTTCGGGCGTGGCGCGGTGGAACTACCTGGCGATCTGGGGTTTCGCCCTGAAGCAGGAACTGGGTGAGAACTACATCGCCAAGCTGAAGGATCCGGCTTCTGCCGCGGAAGTGAAGGCGGCGCAGGAGAAGGCCAAGGCGTTCACGGCCAAGGTGTTCGGGAACGTGCCGGTGCTCGACAGCGCAGCCCGCGGGGCCACCAACACGTTCATCCAGCGGCAGGTCGGGGATGTGCTGATCAACTGGGAGAACGAGGCGCTGCTGGCCAGCAAGGATCTGGATGCCGCCGGCGTGGAGCTGGTCGTGCCGCCCGTGGCGATCAAGGCCGAGCCGACGGTTGCGCTGGTGGACAAGAACGCGGACCGCAAAGGCACCCGTGAAGTGGCCCTGGCCTACCTCGATTATCTCTACTCGCCGGTGGGTCAGGATATCGCGGGCAAGAACTACTACCGTCCTGTTTCGAGCGAGGCGCTGGCCAAGTACGCCCACCAGTTCCCCAAGCTGGAGCTGTTCACCATCGACGATGTGTTCGGCGGCTGGGGCGCGGCCAACAAGGCGCACTTCGCCGACGGGGCCTCGTTTGATCAGATTTATAAGCCCAAGTGAAATTGGAGCATCGATGCAAACCCGGAAATGACGCTTGGACCTGAGAAGGAGAAGAAGGAGATCGAGCGTCATTTCCTCGCAAGGCCAGTCCAGGAACCGCTGGCCTTACTCCGGCCCGGCGGGGAGGGCGCGTGGACCCGCCGCTCCCCGCCGGTCTTTTGATAGAGTGAATCACCCGCCGTCCATTTGAACACGCAAGCCCGATGGCGAGTCCGCGAGCCGTCGGGGTATGGGGCGCGTGATACCCCGACGGCTCGCGGACTCGCCATCGGGCTTGATGGTTTCAACAGAGCAAGACAGAACCCAAGTGAATCGCCGCACGGAATCCCCCGGAATCCCCCGACCATGAGTTTCCGCTTCCGAAAACACAGCGTACTGCCTGGCTTCGGCCTGAGCCTGGGATTCTCCCTGCTCTACACGTCGCTGTTGGTCATGATCCCCCTGGCCGGTCTGGTGCTTTTCACCGGCAAGCTCGGCTGGGAGGGGTTCTGGAATGCCGCGGTCTCGGACCCGCGCGTGCTCGCCTCGTACCGCGTGAGCTTTACCGCCTCGTTCATCAGCGCGGTGCTCAACCTGGTGTTCGGCTTCATCGTCGCCTGGGTGCTCGTCCGCTATTCGTTCCCCGGCAAGCGTCTTGTTGACGCCATCGTGGATCTGCCTTTCGCCCTGCCCACCGCCGTGTCAGGCATCGCCCTGGTCACGCTCTATTCCCACAAGGGCTGGGTCGGGGCCTGGCTTCCTGAGAACATCAAGATCGCCTACGCCTACCCCGGCATCGTGGTGGCGCTGACGCTGATCGGCCTGCCGTTCGTCGTGCGGACCGTCCAGCCGGCGCTGGAGGAGATCGACGCGGAACTGGAGGAGGCCTCGGCGTCGCTGGGCGCCACCCGCCTTCAGACGTTCAGGCGGGTGATCCTGCCGACCGTGCTGCCTTCGCTGCTGACCGGTTTCGCCCTCTCCTTCGCCAGGGCCATCGGGGAGTACGGGTCGGTCGTCTTCATCGCCGGCAACATTCCGATGAAGACCGAGATCGCCCCGCTGATGATCATCACCAAGCTCGAACAGTTTCAGTACGAACAGGCGGCGGCGATCGGCGTGGTCATGCTCGTCGCCTCCTTCGTCATGCTTCTGATCATCAACCTGCTGCAAGCATGGAGCCGCCGTCACCAGACGGCGTGAATGACATGGCTGGATCCATTGCCCTACGTGTGAACACCGCCACCGCGGCGCGGAACCCCGCCGCCGTCTCCGAGCCGCCCTGGGTTCGCTGGGCGCTCACCACCGTGGCGCTGACGTTCCTGTTCTTTTTCCTGCTCCTGCCGCTGGCGCTGGTTTTTTACTACGCCTTGCGGGAGGGGGTCGGAACCTACTTCGCCGCCTTCAACGATCCCGACACCTTCTCGGCGATCAAGCTCACGATCATCGTCTCCCTGATCGTGGTGCCGCTCAACACCGTGTTCGGCATCGCGGCGGCGTGGGCCATCGCCAAGTTCGACTTCAAGGGCAAGAGCTTCCTCATCACCCTCATCGATCTGCCCTTCGCCATCTCGCCGGTGATCGCGGGCCTGATCTTCATCCTCATCTTCGGCGCCCAAGGCTGGCTGGGGCCGTGGCTGGCCGAGCATGACATCCGCGTCGCCTTCGCCATGCCCGGCATCGTGCTGGCCACGCTGTTCGTCTCCTTCCCCTTCGTCGCCCGGGAGCTGATCCCCCTCATGCAGGCCCAGGGCACCGAGGAGGAGCAGGCCGCCATCACCCTCGGCGCCAGCGGCTGGCAGACGTTCCGGCGGGTCACGCTGCCCAACATCAAGTGGGGCCTGTTCTACGGCGTGATCCTCACCAACGCCAGGGCCATGGGCGAGTTCGGCGCGGTTTCGGTCATCTCAGGTAAAATCAGGGGACTGACCAACACCATGCCGCTGCACACGGAAATCCTTTACAACGATCACAGACTCACCGCATCGTTTGCGGTGGCGTCCCTGCTGGCCCTGCTGGCGGTGGTGACGCTGGTGGCCAAGTCCCTGGCCGAGTGGAAGACGGCACGCACCCATGACGCCGCCGTCCGGGAAGCGGAACGGAACCAGACATGAGCATTGAAATCAACAACATCCACAAGACCTTCGGCACGTTCAAGGCGCTGGCCGGCGTGTCGCTGACCGTGCAGACCGGCGAGCTGGTCGCGCTGCTGGGCCCTTCGGGTTCGGGCAAGACCACGCTGCTGCGCATCATCGCCGGGCTTGAGCAGGCCGACGCCGGCTCACCGGAGGTGGAGGGCGCCATCCGGTTTCACGATGAGGATGTCGCCGACAAGCACGTGCGCCATCGCCGCGTCGGCTTCGTCTTTCAGCACTATGCCCTCTTCCGCCACATGACCGTCTTCGAGAACATCGCCTTCGGCCTGCGCGTCAGACCCCGCAAGACGCGCCCCTCCAAGGACGACATCGCCAGGCGTGTCCTCGAACTGCTCCGCCTCGTCCAACTCGAAGGCCTCACCAACCGATACCCCAGCCAGCTTTCGGGCGGCCAGCGGCAGCGCATCGCCCTGGCCCGCGCCCTGGCCGTCGAACCGAAGGTTCTTCTGCTCGACGAACCCTTCGGCGCCCTCGACGCCAAGGTGCGAAAGGAACTGCGCGCCTGGCTTCGCCGACTGCATGATGAGATTCACGTCACCAGCGTCTTCGTCACCCACGATCAGGACGAAGCCCTCGAAGTCGCCGATCGCATCGTCGTCATGAACCAGGGACAAATCGAACAGATCGGCACCGCCAGCGAGGTCTTCCATCATCCCAAGACGGAATTCGTGATGCGATTCCTGGGTGACACCAACGACTTCCACGGCCGCGTCGATTCGGGCATCGTGCAGTTCTCCTCGATGGAGGTTCCCTATCCCCAGGAACGCCAGCAGGTCGTCGGCGATGCCCGCGTCTTCGTCCGGCCCCACGACCTGACCATCGACACCAAAACCAACGGCCTGCCCGCGCTGGAGGCGCAGGTCGTCCGCGTCCAGTCCGCCGGCCCGGTGGTGCGCCTTGAAATGCGCACCGCCGACGGGCAGAGTCTCAACGCCGAACTGTCCCAGGAACGCTTCGGCACCATGAGCCTTCAGGCGGGCAGCACGGTCTATGTCAGGCCCAGACATATCCGTGTGTTCGCGGGGTGACGCATACAGGCCGTCATGCTGCGCGTGTTTCTCTTCTCATGCGTCCGAAGGCCGCCAGGCCGACCGTTGCGAGGATGGCGAACAACGCGACCGGCGCCGGTTCCGGGATGGCGGCAAGGGTTTCCGGGACCAGCGGCGGCGGTGTCAGTTCGAAGTCGCCGAAAATCACATCGTTGCCGCAACCCCAGGCGATCTGGAAACCGAACTGGCTGGGCATGGTGTCCAGGTGGCTCAGATCGAAGGTGAACTGATAGGCGTAGGTCATTCCCTCGCTGCCGCCGAAATTGTGGCCGGCGGTTTCGATGGCGAAGGTGTCGTATCCGACGCCTGACCCGACAGCCCAGGCGCCGATCTGACCCTCGATGGCGGTGCCTCGGTGGGACCCGGACAGGTTCTGGAGGCCCAGGGTGGTGTCGATGTCGTAGAGCCTGCCCGCATCGAGGCCGGCATTGCCCGTCTGGGTCACGACACCCAGGTCGAACTGGTGATCGTTGTCAAGATCGATCAGCAGGTCGCCGAGGTTGAAGGTTGCGCCGCTGGCGGACGCCTGAAAGAGCGAACTGGCGATGAGCAGCACCTGGACCTGCGAGCCGGTGTTGCGGAGGTGGATTTCTTCGAGGTCGAACTTTTCGCCGGTGGTTCCGCCGGGGCTGGGCTGGTGGCCGATGCCGTTGGGGTAGGAAATGGGGGAGTAGTTGTTCTGCCGGATGGAGGTGATGCCATTGGCGGTGGTGTTGCCGTTGGATTGCGAGAAGGGAGTGATTCCCCATCCCGTGATCTGGCCGTTGGCGTCGAAGCTGATGGCCTGCGCCGCTTCGACGGGCAGCAGGCTGCACATGCAGACCGCCAGCAGCCGCGCCTTGTTGCGAATCGCACGAACCCGGATGAGGGAGATGAACGCCATGAACGAATCCTCCTGAGCGGCGGCGTCGCGAGTGGTTTCCGGTCCACTTTCCATCGACGCCTGTCGTTCAAAGGGAAGATTCAGCGAACGGAAAAACCAATCACCGCGCCACGAATCGGCGGCGGATTCGGTTCGCGGAACGAATATGACGGCGGTAGCGGTGGAGAGGGCGATGAACCCGTCGCTATTGCGGTTCGTTCCCACGCCTGGCCTGTTCCAGGTTGGTGAGGTATTTGCGGCGGATCTCCATGCACTCGCGGATGCGATTGTGAATGTCAATCGTTCGCTTGCGATGATAGGAAAGAACGGTGAAAACGCAGGTGACCAGGCAGTAGCCCAGCAATGCCAGGATGATCCACACGGATTGGAGAACTTGACCGGTCATGCCCGATGGTTATCGGCAATACCCTCCGCCCGACTTCAGCAGGAACGGATTGCCCTGGGATTCACCGGCAGAAACGGCCTATTCCAGCGGTTCGAGAATGATCGGACCGGTGAAGCCGCCTGACACCAGCAGGCGGTTCAGGGGTTGAACATCCATCGGTTCGCCGCGCAGCGTCACCGCCTGCCGATGATCATCCATGCAGGCGCCGCGGACAGGCAGGGTGACCGCCATCAGTTTGGGGAGTGCGAGTTTGATGCGCTGATCGAGCAGGGCGGCATCACCATCGATGGCGTGCCAGTCGCCTGTGTTGAAGACGACGCCGACATCCGGCCGGTTGACCCGCATCGCCACGCGCACCGCATCTTCGATGCGCTCCATCCAATGACCGACGCGCGGGCTTAGGGCGATCCTGATGCGATGGGCCGCCGCGAGCTTCGCCAAGGGCGTGATGATCGCCGAGGCCGCGGGCAAGGCGCGAGGCGAGGATGCACGGTCGTATCGATCACCGCTGACCAGCGCGACATGAAGCATCGCATTCAGCGAAGCAAGCAGCGGCAGGGCGTTGGTGATGGATGATGGAATCGAAGGCGCGCGGAGATCGAGAGTGATCCTTGCCGCGATCACGGCGATGTCGCGCTCGGATTGCTGCCGGGCGGCCAGCGCATCGAGGTGTTCCCATTCGCAGGAGATCGCACGGACCAGGCCCGGCGCGGGGAGCGCATCAGAGGAGAGATGCCAAGCGTAAGCGAACGACATGACTGCAACGGTATCGCTGCGGCGCGGGGGTTGCAATCTGTCGCAGCCGCAGCGTCCTCGCTGCGCGTTTCCTCACAGCCGCAGCGTCCTCGCTGCGCGTCCGTTCAAGCCGCAGCGTCCTCGCTGCGCGTCCGTCCGACCCTCACCTGTCTCAATCGCTCCGCTGCGCGGCGATTGAGACTGTCCTCTTCCCCAAGGGAGAGGGCGAAGAGTCAGGCACTGGGTACATGCGATGGCCCTGACGTGCTACGCTTTCGCGTCTGAATGGCGATGGGTTGCGCAGCGTTGCAGGATGTGAAGATGAATCCGATCGAGCATGAGCCGGACATGGTGAAGGCATTCGTCGAACCTTCGATGTCGGCATGGAAGGCCCGCGATCGCGCCGGCGGTCCGGTCATCGCCACCGGGCATCAGGCCGGCTTCTGGCATCCCGGCATTCTCGCCAAGTGCATCGCGGCGGTGAAACATGCCAAGCAGGTCGGCGGCCGGCCGCTCTACGTGCTCGTCGATCAGGATGACAACGATTCCTGTCGCTTGGACCTGCCTGTGCTCAAGGCCGGGCGGCTCAAGGTGATGACGATCGAACTGGCGCCTTCGCTGCCGGGCGTGGCGCTGCGGGCGCAGCCTCGCATCGACTGGAAGCAGGCGGCGGGCATCCTCCGCGATGCGGCAAAGTCACCGGGAGCGCAACTTGCCGTGGATGTATCGCCGCTGCTTGCCGCGCTGGAAACGATGGCGATGCACGAAGAACCGTCCCCGGCATCGCAAACGACCCGCGCCCGGCAGTGGGAAAAACTTCTGCAATCCATGTGGCGTCCGATCCTTGGCGAGCTGGAAATCGTTCATGCCACCTCGCTGGTGGATGAGGTGCTCATCGATCATCTTCTGCGCGATGCGCCGGCTTGCGCGGGTCATTACAACGAGGCGGTGCAGGCGAATCCGCAGGCGGGGATGTCGCCGCTGCTTGTGGAGCGCGATCGCGTCGAGCTGCCGTTGTGGGACATCGGCAACGCTTCGTCGCCGAAACCAAGGCGGCGCGTGTTTGCCGATATCTCCGACAGCAGGCCCATGCTCGTCACCGGCGACGGCCAGCCGGTGCGACAGGAAGCGGGGCGCCATCTCCACCTGGCGCCAAGGGCGCTGCTGCTGACCGCCATCATGCGATCCCGCGTGTGCGACCTTTTCATCCACGGCCACGGCGGGGGCGTCTATGACCGCGTGATGGAACAGTGGTGGCGGCAATGGACCGGCCAGTCGCTCGCTCCGATGGCGGTGGTCTCCGCTGATGTGCGACTGCCTTTCAGGGGTGTGCCGCAAGCGGACGAAAGCGACCTGGCACGCGCCATCTGGTACGAGCATCACCTGCCTCACAATCTCGATCGCCATCTGCCCCATGACCAGTTCGATGCGGACATGATTCGGAAAAAACGCGAACTGCTCGGGCAATTGCAGGGTGATGGCGATCCGCTCCATCGACGCCGATGCTTTGGCGAACTGCATCGGATCAACGAACGGTTCGCCAGGGAGCAGGGCGGCATCCTTGCCATGGCGCACGAGCAGGTGCATCGCATGAGACTCGGAATGATGAACCGGACCATCGCCCGCAGGCGCGATTGGTGTTTTGCTTTTCATGATCGCGCCACGCTGGAGCGTCTTGCCGCGGCAGTCGGCGAGGATCGCATCTGATACGGTGTCACGCAATACCAGTGGCAGGGGCAGCGCCAGCGCATATGGGAGGGCGAAGCTCCCGATTCCGGGGGTGAGCCGTTCTTCACGAGG
>CAZYPK010000135.1:0-14089 GCA_964649195.1 uncultured Phycisphaeraceae bacterium | reverse complement strand
CGCACGAGTTCCGCTTTCATCGGCCCGCGGCGGGCCTCGAAAGCGGATCGGCTCGCCCCCGGAACCAGGAGCCTCGCCCTCCCGGCCACATGCGATTGCCCTGTGAAGCAGGCTGCTCGCTTTACATCCCGGCGCGGTTGCCGGTACACTTCGTTCCGCTTTTTCAACATGAACAGGGGTTTTCGTTTGAACACCACACGTTGTCGCTGGCTTCCGCTTCTTGCGCTGCTGCTGGGCGTCTTCTCAGGACCCGCCGGTCTGCTTGCCCAGATTGACCTGGCGGCGCGGCCGATCTCGGATGTGAAGATCAGCGGCATCCAGAAAGCGGACGAAACGCTCATTCGCAACCAGATTCGATCGATCAAGGGCGCCCCTTACGACCCCAGGACGGTGGAGGAGGACATCCGCCGAATCACCTTCCTCGGTCGGTTCAAGAGTGTGACGGCTCAGGTGATGCCCCAGCCGGACAATTCGGTGGCGCTGACCTTCGTGTTGCAGGAGCAGGCGCTCTTGGCCGATGTCCGCGTGGCGGGCAACAAGCAGTTCAGCGATCAGCAGATTCTGGGGTACGAAGGGTCCAGCGGCTGGGTGCCGGGCATGGTGGTGCTGCGGGCCGGCGATGGCGCCGATGAGTTCCTCATCGAGCGGGGCCTTCAGAAGATCAAGGCCGAGTATGACAAGGCCGGCTATTTTCAGGCCGAAGTCACCATCGACAAGGATGCGCTGAAGGATTCGAATCTGCTCGTCTTCCGGGTGCGTGAAGGGCCGCTGGTGGCGGTGCAGGACATCCGCTTCGAAGGCAACAAGGCGTTCACCGCCGGTCAGCTCGACGGGCAGATCAAAAGCGAAACGAAGGCGTTCATCTTCCGCAAGGGGCATTTGAGCCGGGAGGTGCTCGATGGCGATGTGGCGTTGCTTCGTGACTACTATCGGGATCGCGGTTATCTCGAGGCCGAGGTGGGAAGGCGCATCGACATTTCACCCAATGAGAAAGACGCGGTGGTGGTCTTCATCATCGAGGAAGGCCCGCTTTACACCGTCGGGTCCATTGCCGTCCGCAAGTGGGTGACCAAGGATGGCCGCCTGACGCTCACCGATGAGCCGCTGCTGTTTCCCAAGGGGCAGATTCTGGAGCGGCTGCAACTGAAGGTGGGCGATGTTTACTCGACGGATCGCGTGAAGAAAAGCCAGAGTGCGGTGGTCGATCTCTACGGCAAACTGGGGCACATCGAAATGCGGCTGCGCAAGGCCGACGGCGGCGAAGGCATCGACCGCATCTTCTATGAGAAGGAGCCGAAGGTCGATGTCATCATCGGCGTCGTCGAGGCGAGGCCGCACTTCGTCGGCAAGATCGAGATTCGCGGCAATGAACTGACCAAGGACAACGTCATCCTGCGTGAGATTCGCATCGAGCCGGGCCGTCCCTTCGACAAGGCCGGCCTCGATCTGACGCAGCGCCGCCTGCGCGAATCGCCTCTCTTTGACGCCGCCAACGTCACCGTTCTCGGTGACTCCGAGGATGAGGTGCGCGATGTGCTCGTGGATGTGAAGGAGACCCCCAGGCCCGGCACGCTCAGCTTCGGCGCCGCGATCAGCTCGGATGCGGGCGTGCTCGGAGCGATAGACCTGGTGCAGCGAAACTTCGACATCGCCGACTGGCCCGAGGACCTGAACGAGCTGTTCGCCGGCAAGGCGTTTCGCGGCGCGGGCCAGTTGTTCTCCATGACGCTTCAGCCCGGCAATGAATTCAGCACCTATTCGATTCGTTTTCGTGAGCCGTACTTTCTGGAATCCCCCTTCTTCTTCGATGCCCGCGTGGCGTTCACTTCCCGCGAGCGTGAAGACTGGGATGAAAAACGCTTTGGCGGCGGCATCTCCATCGGCCAGTATTTCGGCGATGTCTGGCGGGCGGAAGTGACCCCGCGCATCCAGAACGTGAAGATCACTGATATCGCCATTGACGCCCCGGTCGATGCCTTCGAAGTCGAAGGCAACAACCAGGTCACCGGCCTGGCCTTCGCCATCACCCGCGACACCACCAACAGCCGGCTCTTTCCCACCGAGGGCAGCCTGCTGCAACTGGGCATCGAACAGGTGGGCCTGATGGGAGGCGACTTCGACTTCACCCGGTTGACGGCGGAATACCGGAAGTTTTGGAAGGTCGATGAGGATTTCTTCGGCCGCGCCACCGTGGTCACCCTGCGCATCGAGGCGGGCTACATTTTTCAGGAGGACGAGGCCCCGCTCTTCGAGCGCTTCTACGCCGGCGGCCACAAGACCTTCCGCGGCTTCGCGTTTCGCGGCGTCGGTCCGCGCGGCGTCATCGCCGGCGGTCCCAAGGCCGGCGAAGTCGGCGATGATCCCGTCGGCGGCGACTGGATGTTCCTCATGGGAGTCGAATACAACTTGCCCATCTATCAGGATGTCATCCGCGGCGTCGTCTTCATGGACACCGGCACCGTGCAGGACGACATCGGCTTCGACGAATATCGCGTGTCCATCGGCGTCGGCGTGCGCATCAAGATCCCCTTCCTCGGGCAGGCGCCCTTTGCCTTTGACATCGCCGTGCCCCTCAAGAAGGAAAGCGGCGACGAAACGCAGTTCTTCAGCTTCGACATCGCCCTGCCGTTCTGATGACCGAACCTTTTCCCATCGACGGGTACTTCCATATCGGAGGGCGATTTTGCCGATGATGGCATGACTCGCTACAACGTGTGGCCCGCATGAATGTTTCACGGCGATCGCCCGGACGCCGGGCACGACCGGTTTTGAGAAATCAACCCTTTTTGGAGACGACTCGTGATGAATCGCAAATTCACCTGGATGACGGCGGCCGCGGTGGCCCTTGGCATGACCTTCGCGGCCCAGGCCCAGAAGGCGACGGGCGTTGCCGTGGTCGATGTGCAGAAGGCCTTCGACGCCCTGCGCGAGAAGGTGCAGGTCGAAGCGGAACTGCAAAGCGCCGCCGACGTGGTCAAGCAGGAGGACACCCGCCGTCAGCAGAAGCTGGTGGAACTTCAGCAGGACCTGAAAATCCTCGCCGCCGGCACCCCGCCTTACGACCGCAAGCAGGAGGAGCTCGAACGTGCCGCCCTTGATCGCCAGGTGTGGCTCCAGTTCCAGCAGGCCAAGCTCAACCGCGAGCGGGCGGTCCGCATCGAAGGCATCTACAAGAAGATGGTCGAATCCATCGGCCGCGTGGCCTCGGCCGCCGGTTACAAGCTCGTGCTCTTCAAGGAGCCGGATGTGAACCTGAGCCAGATCACCAAGCCTGAGCAGATCAGCGCGGTCATCGGCTCGCGCAAGGTCATCTGGTCCGCCGACGATCTGGACCTGACCGATCAGGTCATCCAGAAGCTCAACAACGAGTTCAGCGCAGGCGGCGCACCCAAGTGATCACCGCGATGAACGCAAGCCATCCGGCCCCGGCTTCAACCGGGGCTTTTTATTGCGCCATCCGAGCCGCGACGTAACACGTCGCGGACGCGAACAGCCTGAAGGGGTGGTCGAACGCACCTTTTTCTTTCAGCCTCGATCGGCGCGCGGTCGTTTTCGCGTCCCGTGATCCGCCGCGCGATGGCACGCCATTCTTGCCGCACACGTCCGCGACTCGTTGAGTCGCGGCTCTTATCCCGAACCCGGGTTTTGCGCTTTTTCGCGGCCATCCCGCGCCGATCAGACAACCACGCAATTCCCGGCTACGATTGCACGTTATCCGATTGATCTTCACCCGCTTCGCCGCACCGCACATGGATTCCGCATGAGTTCATCCCAAGCCTTTGCCGATCGCGTCGCCTCGCTGCCATGTCCGTCATGTCTGGCGGCGGTGAACGTGGCGAACGTCGAACCGCTCTCGACCATTCCTTGTCCCTCCTGCGGCAGGGAGATCACCGTGCCGGGCATCGTCGGTTCGCTGGTCCTCAAAAAACTCCTCGGACGCGGAACCGCAGGCATCGTCTATCAGGCTTTCGACAAAAATCTCAACAAGGATGTGGCGGTCAAGGTCTTCCTCAAGCAAACCGGCCCGGCGGCCAACGGCGGGGCGGGCGGCGGCGTGGACATCATCGAGAAATGCCTCGCCGAAGCCAACGCCATGACCGCCCTTTCGCATCCGAACATCGTCGAAATCCACAATGTCGCCCAAAAGGGCGAACGACCCTTCATCGTCATGGAACTGCTCACCGGTGACCGGCTCGACACCGTCATCGACAACCACCTGCTCGTGGAGGAACACCGCGCCCTGCGCATGGCCATCGATGTCGCCAGCGGTCTCAAGGCCGTACACGATGCGGGCTTCGCCCATCTGGATGTCAAGCCGGCCAACATCCAGATGACCGGCGACGGCGTCTGCAAACTGCTGGATTACGACACCGCCCGGTCGCAGCGGGACATCGAGGAGAGCGGCGCCGGCCTCGTGGGCACGCCTTATTACGTCGCTCCTGAAATCGTCCGCCGGTCCGCCGTCGATTTTCGCGCCGACATGTACAGCCTCGGCGCCACGCTGTTTCACCTGATCGCCCAGCGTCCGCCGTTTCAGGGGACCACCCCGCGCGAAGTCGTGCAGGAACGCCTCAAGCGCAAGGCGATCAACCTGCGCGAGATCCGCGGCGATGTGAGCGAAGCCACCGCGATGGTGATCAACAAGATGCTCGAAGCCGACCCGGCTGATCGTTACGCCAATTACGATCTGCTTCTTGCCGACCTTCGCAAGGCGCAGCAGGTCGCCATCGACCGCGCCTTGATGAAACCCGCCGCCGCCATCGGCAAGTCGGCAGGGGTCGCGCCGCCCTCAAAGGCGCCGATGCTCATCGCCGCAGGGGTGGCGCTGGGGTTCATCGTCATCGCCGCCATCTGGCTCGCCACGCGGTCTGGAACCGATCCGAAGCCCGGCCAGGATTCCATCGCTTCACACCTGAAGAACGGCGCCCGCGCCTATGACAACGAAAGCAAAGGGGACAAGCCTCGCGTGAAGCTGGATGGTTATGAGTTTGACGGCACACCCAAGGACATGGCCACCGTCAAGGATGCGGGCGCGAAGGATCATGTAGCCACGAAAGACTCCAAAATTGCTGATCCTTCAGTGATCATTCGACCCATCGACAAGATCGAGCCGATCGATCCGCCGCCCCCGCCCCCGCCGCCGGTGGACCCGTCCAAGGACAAGATTGTGGTTGATCCAATCAAACCCGATCCCGTCAAGCCGGACGTGAAACCGGACGTGAAGCTGGTTCGCAGTTCAACCGAGTTCGATGGCTGGCAGGCGGGCAGGGAGGTGACGTTCAAGCACAAGCCCGGCGTGCTCGAAGTCTGGGCCCTGGGCAACGAACCTTCGATCCGCATCGCCGGTCTCCAAGGCGGCGGCGAGCAGGGCGATGGCGCGGTCGTGGAGATTCGCCTCAAGGCCAGCGGTGTGGGGGAAGGGCGTCTGCTTTGGCGCAGCGGGGATGTTTCGGAGTTCGATGACAGCCGCGCCAAACCCATCGCCTTGAAGCACGACAACGAATGGCACGACTACCTGATCGCAATCCCCGCCAAGGGTGACACGATCGAGCTTCGCATCGAACTGGGCGGCGGCGCAGGCATCTTCGAATTCGAATCGATCAGCTACTTCGCCGATGCCAAGGCGATTCGACCGACACGGCAGTGGAAATTCGAATGATGGCGGGGTGTGGCCATTTTTTGTGGCAAGATATTGTTCCGGGTGATTTCGGGGGATTCCGGGTGGCTGGGGCTGAGTCCGCGAAGCCCCGGCTAGGCGCACGAAGCAAGGTGGCGCAACTGAAGGCTGAGCGTCGCCTAGCCGGGGCTTCGCAGAGCCTCAGCCCCAGCCACCCAAAACTTCTCAACCCCCGGCACCCTGCGCCCTCGTGCTGAAACGGTTCCCAACCCTTCGCCTCTCCGGTAGCATGCGGCCGGGAGTTTCCGCATGAAACCGATCGTTCAAATCTCACTTGATGTCACCGACATTGATGAAGCCTTGTCCACCGCGGAGATGGCGCTGCGCGCGGGCGTCGATTGGCTCGAGGCGGGCACGCCGCTGATCATCGCCGAGGGCATGCATGGCGTGCGCGCGCTGCGGAAAAAGTTTCCGGCCACGTCGATCGTTGCGGACCTCAAAACAATGGACGGCGGCTGGCTCGAAGCCCAGCTCATGGCCGAGGCCGGGGCGACCCTCGTGGTCGTCATGGGACAGGCCCACGAGGAAACCATCCGCTGCGTCGTCAAGGCCGGCAGGGACTTCGGCATCCAGGTCATGGGCGACAACATGATCTGCCCCGACATGGTCGCCGGCGCCAGGCGTCTGGAAGACCTCGGCTGCGATTACATCGTCCATCACATCGGCTACGACGAACGCCGAGGCATCGCCGCGCGGGGCCTCCGCATGCCCAGTCCGCTCGATCAACTCCGCGAAGTGGTGCAGGCGGTCTCCATCCCGGTGCAGGCCGTGGGCGGTCTCTCCATCGAACAGGCCATCGACACCCCGCGCTACGGCGCCCCGCTGGTGGTGCTCGGCGCCCCGCTGACCATCGATGCCGACGCCTTCAAGACGGCGTCGGGCGATGTGGAATCCTCCCTGCGATTGATCTGCGAAAAGGTGCATGGGTATGGGGATGTGAAGGCGGGGCGGGTATGATTCAAGCGTCAAGTTTCGTTCAGATGAGCAACACATAACATGGCAACCGTTTACCTTGAAACCAGTTTCTTTTCGGCGTGCGTCAGCACGCGTAGGGGTGATAAGAGCGTAGGATGGCGTGCCAGCAGCCTGGAATGGTGGCCATAAACGCCAGGTTTTTCGACCTGCGGATTTCGCCTGAAGTTGTTCGTGAATTGTCCAGCCCGGATTTTCCTGCGAGCCTCCGCGAGGCGGCGCTGACGATGCTTCGAGGCCTTGCCGCCCTGGAGTTCACCGACGACGTGTCGGCCGTTGCCGACCTGCTCGTCCGCGAACGGGTGATGCCTGGCCCGTCGGTGGAGGGTGATGCGCTGCATGTGGCGTTCTGCATCGTGCATCGCGTTGACTATCTGCTGACATGGAACCAGAAACACCTGGCCAACCCAAGGAAACGGACGCATTTCGCCGTCATCTGCGCCCGCCTGAACATGCCGATGCCGCAGGTCGTCACGCCGGACCTGATGATCGTGGAGGAACGACCATGAATGAAACACATGATCCCAATCGAGAAGGCACTCCCGTGGACGACGTTCGCACGGTACGGGAGAAGATCGCCGCCCAACACGCCGGCGATCTTCGCGGACACCAGAAGGAAACCAATCGGCTGTTCGAGATGCTCCGCACCGAATTGAACCTCACGCTCGTCTCATCCCCGCCCGCCACAAAAACCCGCGAGCAGGTCGGCTGAACGCTGATGCCGAACGATGTGGAATCCTCCCTGCGATTGATCTGCGAAAAGGTGCATGGGTATGGGGATGTGAAGGTGGAACGGTAAAAAACGATCGCAAATGCCGAGCGCATCATGGGATTATTGTTTGAGACAATCCGCCAACTGGTCGCAGATGAGAAATACCTTGCCAGCGAACATGCCTCGGAGCGCCTGGAGGAGCGTGCTATCATGGAATGGCAGGCCGTGGCGAGGCTGGCCGATGGTGAAAGTCTTGCCGAGCGTGTCGATGCTTCTCCCAACCCGGTCGTTGAAGTCTTGCAGGTGTTGCCCGACGGAACGCAATACAAAGCCGTTTGGTCCCATCTGCGAATAACCGGTGTGGCGAAACTTGTAACCGTTCACTTTTTCGATCGAGAGTAGCCATGCGAATTCCCGGCCAGCGAATCAGGAAGACACGACTGATCCATACGGCCAGGTATGTGATCGCCGTCGATGTTGAATTGGTCATCCCGGTGGATGATCCCGGTGAACCCTGTTACGAGGCGGAGACCGTGCAATTGCTCAAAGCGATCAAGGAACACGCCGAGCAGGGGGATGTCGAATGGCTCAAGAAAGCGGGCAAGGTTTACGCGGCGATGGAAGCCGCGTGAATCGATCCCATCGAATGGCGCCCGTTATCATCTCCCCATGCCCCAACTCGCCGCATTTCCCAAAGCCTGGCTCGACGCACTGTGCGTGGATGGCACGCTCACCGTCGCGCAGTGGATCGACATGGCGGCGACGCTCGATGTCGATGGCCTCGAGTTCTACAGCGGGTTTCTCGAACTGAAGAATCCGCAGGTTGCAACCGCCTTCCGCAAGATGGCGGCGGATCGCGGGATGTCCATTCCCATGTTCTGCTGCTCGCCGGATTTCACCCATCCCGACCCGGCGTTTCGCGCGGCGGAGGTCGGGAAGGAGAAGCGATTCATTGACACCGCCGCGGCGCTGGGCGCTTCGTTCTGTCGCGTGCTCAGCGGGCAGCGACGGCCGGAGGTGTCGCGCGAGGAGGGTTTGCGTTTTGCCGTCGAGGGCATCGAAGCCTGCCTGCCTTATGCCGCCCAGTGCGGCATCACCCTCGTCATCGAGAATCACTACAAGGACGGCTACTGGCGACATCCCGAATTCGCCCAGAAAATGGACGTTTTTTGCGACCTGATCGCCCGCATCGAAGCCCCCAACTTCGGCGTCAACTACGATCCATCCAACACCATTCTCGCCGGTGAAGACCCGCTCGAACTGCTGGCCCGCGTCAGGCATCGCGTGAAGTCGATGCACGCTTCGGATCGTTACCTTGCGGAAGGAACGATCGAGGACTTGCGCAAGGAGGAGGATGTCGCCGGTTACGCCAGGCGGCTGCGCCATGGAGAGATCGGCAAAGGCATGAACGATTACGACGCGATCTTCAGCGAACTGGCAGCCGTCGGTTTCGACGGCTGGATCAGCATCGAGGACGGCATGGACGGCATCGAACAGATGGCCCGCAGCGCGGCGTTCCTGCGGCGAAAGATCGCAAGCCACTGGCCTGTGCGTCCGTAGCCCACACCCTTCCGGGTGGGGCTGGGGCGTTATTAAAAAAAACCGGCATTTGCCGGGGTTTTGGCTATGTTGGGAATGTCCGCGTTCAGTGCCCGCCGACCTTGGTCATCGGTCGGCTCTTCTCCGGCCAATCGACGTGGAAGAATTCGCCTCGCTTCCTGTCCACGCGCTCGAAGGTGTGGGCGCCGAAGTAGTCGCGCTGCGCCTGGAGCAGATTCGCAGGCAGCACCGCGCTGCGGAAGCTGTCGTAGTAGGAAAGCGCCGACATGAACTGCGGACATGCCACGCCCGCCTCGGCGGAAAGGGCCACGACATGACGCCAGGCCTTCTGCGCCTTCTCGATCTTGCCCTTGAAGTAGGGATCGAGCAGCAGGTTGGCGAGCTTGGGATTCTTGTCGTAGGCCTCTTTGATTTTCTGGAGGAAGCCCGCGCGGATGATGCAGCCGCCGCGCCAGATCATGGCGATCTCGCCGAAGTTGAGCTTCCAGTTGTATTCCTTCTGCGCCTCGATCATCAGGTCAAAGCCCTGGGCATAGGAACAGATTTTGGAGCAGTAAAGCGCATCGCGGATCGCGTTGATCAGCGCCTTCTTCGCGCCGGTGTACCTGTACCTGGGGCCCTTCATCTTCTTGCCGGCGAAGACGCGGTTTTCCTTTTTCGCGCTCATGCAGCGGGCGAAGACCGCCTCGGCGATCGAGGGTGCGGGCACGCCCATGTCCAGCGCGTTGACGCTGGTCCATTTGCCGGTGCCTTTCTGCCCTGCGGTGTCGAGCACCATATCGACGAGAAACTTTTTGCCCTTCTTGTCCGCCGGGTCGCGCTGCTGAAGGATGTCGGCGGTGATTTCGATGAGGAAGGAATCGAGGTCGCCTTTGTTCCAGTCGGCGAAGACCTTGCTCATCTCATCGGGCTTCATGCCCAGCAGGTGTTTCATGAGGAAGTAGGCTTCGCAGATGAGTTGCATGTCGCCGTATTCGATGCCGTTGTGGACCATTTTGACGTAGTGGCCCGCGCCGTCGGGGCCGATGTAGGTGGTGCAGGGGACGCCGCCGCGCGCGGGCTTGCCTGGGGCGAAGTTGAGGTTGGGCTTGCCGGTTTTAGCATCGACTTTTGCGGAGATGGATTGCCAGATGGGCTTGAGTGATTTCCAGGCTTTGGGATCGCCGCCGGGCATGAGGGAAGGGCCGAAGCGAGCGCCGGTCTCGCCGCCGGAGACGCCGGAGCCGACGAAGCAGAGGCCCTTTTCCTTGAGCGCTTTTTCCCGGCGAATGGTGTCGGTCCACAATGAGTTGCCGCCGTCGATGATGATGTCATCCTTGTCGAGATAAGGCAGCAGCGAATCGACGACGGCATCGACCGGTGCGCCGGCCTTGACGAGAATGATGATCTTGCGCGGCCGCTTGATCGACTTGACGAATTTTTCGAGCGTCTCGCAGCCGACGAGGTTTTTGGCGCTGGGTTCTTCTTTCTCGCACTTGGTGATCCAGTCGGTCATGACCTGCGTGGTGCGGTTGAAGACGGCGACCTTGTAGCCGTTGTCGGCGATGTTGAGCACGAGGTTCTGCCCCATGACGGCCAGGCCCACGAGACCAATGTCAGCAACAGGAGTGATGGTGTCGGACACGAAAGGTCTCCGAAATAAGGTGAGGATGCAGGATCGATCCGATGGACGCCTGCGACATGGAAAGGATCGACCTCCTTGTCGCAGCCCCGAGGGGGACAGTGTAACGAAAGGTTGCGATCCGCGGCAAAACGCGGGGGCAATCCCGGTGGCGATCGCAGCAGGGCCGTTTCATTCTTGGTGGACATGCGGTCTGAAATCACAAATCGCAATCACCAAATCTCAAACAAGCTCCAATTCCAAAGGAAAAAAGCGAAAATCATGCGCGATCCGATATTCCTTGTTTGTTTCCATTTCCGCCTTTTGGAGCTTGTTTGGAACTTGAGCTTTGTCATTTGGAGTTTCCCCAACCAAGGCGGAGAATGAAACGGTCCTGTCGATCGCAGGGTGATGAACGACCTATGATGGCGGTACGTTCGTTGCAGGCGCCCTCAGTCAGCAAGAGCAATAAAGGAAACTCCCATGACGGAACATGACGACGATGATCACCACCATCACCATGTCGCCATCGCGCCTGTTGCCGCGCGCAGGCGGATCGACCTGCGAACCTTTGAGGCGGTGCTGGAGGAGGCGAGGTCGTTGGCGGACAAGGGCTACGAAAAGGCGGGGCAGTGGAGCCTGGCGCAGGTCTGCCGCCATCTTGCGGGGGCGATTCATGCGCAGATCGACGGGTTGGAAACGAAGGTGTCGCTGCCCGAACGGCTGATCGCCCGGTTCTTCATCAAGGATGCGATCTTCCGCAGCCGTCGCATCCGGGCCGGCGTGGCGGCGCCGCAGGAGATCGATTCGCCGGCCGATGGTGATGAAATGACAGCGATCGCGGAACTGAAGATCGCCATCGATCGTCTGCTCAAGCACGAGGGTTTCAGTCATCCGCATCCCTACTTCGGCAAACTGACCAACGAACAGTGGCGCGAATATCACCTCATTCACGCGAGCCATCATCTGGGATTCCTGGTCGGCAAAAGCGTATAGCGCCGGTCCGGAGGGCCGGGCTGTCCGAGGATCGATGCGATTGGATGGGAGACAATTTGAAATATCAGATTTGAGATTTGAGATTGGGGATTGCTGAATAACCCCCGATGTACCGTGAATCAGGGATTGCTACGCCGCAAGCGGCTTGGGTGCGAGGTTATTCAGGAGTTCCATTTGAGATTTGAGATTTGAGATTTGAAATGGCTGATGGCTGAAAGCTGATGGCTGACAGCTGACAGCTTCCTCACGTTCCCGCTTTCATCCGGTAAATCCGGTTGATCAATTCCGAGCTGTCGCGCGGGCGGTCATCAGGATCGCTCATGACCGTGTCGATCCACTGCATGGCCTGCACGCGGTTTTCACCCAGGGCGACCAGGGCATCGAGCGCTTCCCGTGCGATGGAAGCCCCTCCGCTCCCGCCCCCGGAAGTTCCCCCGGAAGTTCCCCCGGACACGCCTTGGCCGGCCTTTTCTTTTTTACCGGTGTTTGAAGAGGTGTAGGTGGAGGCGTTGATGAACGCATCGACCTTGCCGCGCAGGGTGACGATGACGGTCTCGGCGGTGCGTTTGCCGATTTCGGGCAGGCTTTGCAGAAGCTTGTCATCGCGGTCGGTGATGGCGCCGGCAAGCTGCGCCGTATCGAGGGCCATGGCCCGCAAGGCCCGCTTGTAGCCGATGCCTTTGACGGTGGTGAAGAGCAGGTAGAAGCGCAGGTCTTCGTGGGTCAGGAAGCCGGCCAGGCGGGGGAGCATGTTCGACCCCTGGCCTTGCGATTCGTGGAAGTGGAAGGTGTGGAGCGAGATGTTCTTGCCGATGGAGCCGCCCAGTCGGGCTTCGACGAAGGCGGGCAGGAGCACTTCATAATCGAGAGCGCCTTGTTCGACGGAGCCGACGCGAACGATGGCGGCGCCTGCGGAGAGGGTTTCCAGCTTGCCGTGGATGCGTGCGATCATGGGGCGGATGATAGCAGTTGCTCGCGAGCCGGGGCGTATCGCCCCGATGCGTCATGCGATCACACCGCCGCCGCATTGGCAGTGATGGGCGCATCGCTTGCGTCGCTTTCCTGCGGTGTCGTTTCGCGTTCCGGGTGCATGTGAATGTCGCCCTTGAGCAGGAAGAGCGAGCCCAGCAGCGAGTAGAAAATCTGGTAGAAGCGGATCATCAGCAACATGCCGATGAGTTGATTTTCGGTGGCGGTGACGCCGACGATCAGCGCCTTGCCCAGTCCTTCCATGACGCCCAGTCCCTGATAGGTCAGCGGCACGGCGGCGGCGAGGAAGAGCACCGGCAAAACCGTGACGAGCAAGCCGAACGGCGTGTTGATTCCAAGGGCGTATCCCGCAATCGCCGTCGCGCCTGCCAGGGCCAGATGCACCGGCAGGCTCAGCGCCGCCGCGCCGAGGACGACGCCGATGTGCTGTTTGTAGGCCAGCGCCGCCTCGTCGATTTTCAGCAGGAGGCGGGCGCCGGGCAGTTTGCCGATGCGCTGGGGGGTGATGCCCAGCTTTTTTCGGACGCGGCTGGAGAAGTAAATGATGGCGCCCAGCGTTGCCGCGAGCATGCCGGCCCAGATGAAGCTGGTGATGGTTCGCACGATCCTGGCCTGGCTTTCGTTGAGTTCGATCCATCCCATGTTCATGGCGAGCACCATGATGAGGCCCGCGACGCCGCCGAGGACGACCAGACCCAGCAGGCCGGTGATGCGATCGAAGATGACGGTCATCACCGCATCAGCGCGGCGGTCGCTGTTCCTGGCTGCGTAATAAGCCTTCACCAGGTCGCCGCCCGTGGTGCCGGGCATGCAGTAGTTGAAGAAACTGCCCACCATCGTGAGGCGGAATGATTTTCCCAGGGTGCAGTCGATGCCCCTTGCCCGCATGAGCAGCCACCAGCGATAGGTCTGCACCAGGTAAATCGGGCCGACGAGAAGCAGGCCCAGCAGGAGCAGGGAGAAGTTGGCGTGCGACAGCGTGGTGTTGACGCCGGGCTTGGAGCGGTAGTCGTCGATGCCCGCGCCCAACAGCGATCGCTCGACGGGCATGACGGTCTGTTCATCGAGGCGGATGAGGAGTTTGCCTTCGGTGTCGATCAGGTCGCCTTCGATGACCTTGAAAGGCGTCGGTTTTTCCGTGATGACGCCGTTGGGCAGCCGGGTCTGCGCGGGGACGACGATATGGTCGGTCCAGGTGAGCGTCACGGCGATATACGCGACGCCGGCAGCGGCGAAGAGGATGCGCAACACAAGTGATAGGTTCTTCTTCATCGAATCCCGCCTCGACCTCTGACACCGACTTCGCGCGCCAAGCGGGAATAACCTTGGCGGCGCGAGTTTCGAGAGGTTCCACGATCTCATCGGCGAAAAAAGGATGCCGATGAAATCAAGCCCGGCGATTTCCACCATCATTCCCGCATCGCCGATAACCTCACTCCCATACGTGGAAGGCATGAGCCGCGTTCGTTGGATTGCGGATGCGGGGCCGCGTCCAGGGTAAAAGCATATGGGAGGGCGAGGCTCCCTTGGGAGGGCGAGGCTCCGACCGAGCCGATTCGTTTGCTTCAGCCCGCGGACGGGC
>CAZYPK010000134.1:0-14121 GCA_964649195.1 uncultured Phycisphaeraceae bacterium | reverse complement strand
GGGACGCCGATCAGACACATTTGTAAGATACAAGGCTTTGCGCAAGCCCCGGCCCGGCGCGCCTTGCTGTGACAAACCGCCTTTGACCGCCATCGCACACCTGCCGCGCGCCGGGCCGGGGCTTGCGCAAAGCCTCCAGCCCCAGCCACCCGGCGCAAAGCCCGAGCTCTTCTGGCTCCTTTGGCTCTTCTTGGCTCTTCTTGGCTCTTCTTGGCTCTTCTTGGCTCTTCTGGCTTCAGCCCCAGCCGCGTCATGGAATGACGAAAATGACGGCGCGCAGTGTCACAGCGGAATGCTGTTCAGGCGCTGGGCGGACGAAGAAGGGAACTCACCCACCCGAACGGGTGGCAGTTGTCCGAAGGGATCGCGGAATCGATGGCGAGAATGGAAAGAGGCAGCAACGGCAACGGCCCATCCGACCCGCACAGCGGAGCCGACATGATCAGCACGCAGCACGGGCATTCATCATTCGAGGACCTGCCCGCCGGATCCGCAGGAGTTTCCCCACCAGTGGCGCCACCCGCATCGCGCCCCAAGGTGTCACACGTCGGATTCGATCGGCAGCAGGAGTCGCCCCCGTCATCGTCCCGCGACTCCCCCGGCAGACCGCCGGCGAATTGCAATGTGCTGACGCAGAACCAATGGGCCGCCGACAACCCCCCGATGGCGATCGAGGCATGAACGAACATCACCCCGGCCATCACGACCGGAACCAATGACCGCCAACCGAAATGTGTCGACTTGTTCGTCATGGGTTCTTGATGACCTGAGTTTCACTTAAGCCCCGCCCGGAAGGGCGCGGGCCAAAGGGTGTCCAATCAACAGCGGATTCAAAGTCTGCAAGGGGAATTCAAATCGGCAATCGGGTTTTGATTCGTCAACAGGCCGCAAATTGAACGCCCCTTGGCCCGCGCCTGCTCCGGGGGCCGGGCGGGGCTTAAGCGAAACTCAGGTTTATGATCTGCCGACTCCCGCTGGAATACTACTCTCGCTCAAAGGTCCGGTCCACCTCGCGTGCAGGACAACCCACCCCGGGCGAGAAGTTTTGGGTGGCTGGGGCTGAGTCCGCGAAGCCCCAGCCAAGCGACCATCGACTTTCAATTGCGCCACCTTGCTTCGTGCGCCTGGGCCGGGGCTTGCGCAAAGCCTCCAGCCCCAGCCACCCGGCACGAAGCCCCGACTCCTCCGGCTCTTCCGGCTCCTCTCGCTCCCCCGGCTTTCACTTCAGCCCCGCCGTCTGTTCCAGTCCGAACATCAGGTTCATGTTCTGCACCGCCTGGCCGCTGGCGCCTTTGATCATGTTGTCCTCGGCGGCGAAGACGATCACCTTCCGCGCGATGCCATCGTTCTCCGCGCCGGGTTCGCCGCCTGCGCAAACGAGGCGCACGGCGATGTCGCAGTAATTCGAGTCGCGCACCCATTTGATGTTGGGCAGTTCCCTGCGGACCCGCACGAACGGCGCCTGGGCATACGCATCGTGGAACGCTTCGTAAAGCTCCGCTTCGGTCACGTCATCATCCGCGGGATCGAGGTAGATCGATTCGAGGATGCCGCGATCGACAGGCAACAGGTGCGGGACGAAAAGGGCGTTGACGGCGGAACCTTTGATGGTGCGCAGGGTCTGCTCGATTTCGGTCTGATGGCGATGGGTGCCGGGGGCGTAAGGGGAAAAGGCTTCGTTGGCTTCGGGGAAGTGATAAGGCTGTTTGGGGCTGCGGCCTGCGCCGGTGACGCCGCTGGTGGCGTTGATGATGATGCCCGTCGGCTTCACCAGGCTTCGCTGCAAGAGCGGGGCGATGGACAGCGCCGCGGCGGTGGGATAGCAGCCGGGGTTGGCGACCAGGTCCGCCTCCTTGATCTGCTCGGCGAAAAACTCGGGCAGGCCATAGACCGCCAGGGCGAGGTTGGCTGTGTCCTCGTGAGCATGACCATAGACCCGTGCATACTGATCGGCATCGCGCAGGCGATAGTCGGCGGAAAGGTCGATCACCCGCACGCCGGCGTCGAGCAGCTTCGGGGCGTACCGCATCGAGGCGACATGAGGCAGACAGAGAAACGCCACATCCGCCGCCGCGGCGATGGCGACAGAATCGATCGGCTGCCCTGCCAGCTCGCATCGGGCGCGAAACTGCGGAAACTCATCGGCGATGTTGGGCAGCGCCTCGCGCTGCGTGGCGAGGTAGGCGATGTCGGCATCGGGATGGCGCAGCAGAATCTCGATGAGATACTGGGCGGTGTAGCTGGTGGGGCCGACGATGGCGCAGCGGATGTTCATGCGTGCATTGTCGGAGGCAACGGTAAATTGATCAAGCGGAAGCGAGGGGACACAGGGTCGTTTAATTCCTGGTTGACGTGCGGTCTGAAATCACAAATCGCAATCACCAAATCTCAAACAAGCTCCAAATTTCAGGCAAGGCATCGAATGGCCTGCCCGTGGACGGCAAGTTGGTGTGCTTTCGCCCTTTGAATTGATTTTGCCTTGATTCCGCCCTGATTGGAGCTTGTTTGAGGTTTGGTGATTGTGATTTGGAGTTTTGACTTCCGTGCCCCGTGCGCCTACCCCGTCATTGGACCAAAGGCCAATGCCGCGGGAACCGATGTCTCCTATGTTTCATTGCTACACTTCTCACCAGAGGATGTTCACCCCATGACATTGCCGACTCATCCGTGGAAGCGATCGCTCCGCTCCGTTACCCTGGGGCTGGCGCTGTTCCTCGCTCTGGCGGGCGGTTGCGGCAGTGACTTGTATCTGGTGCCTTCGCCCAATCTCTATACACAGAAGGATGCGCCCGATCCGTTCACCGAAGTGGCTCATGAGTTTCGCACGAGCGAGGTTCGCGTTCTCTATGGAACCGACCGCGTTGCCGAGCCTGCGGAAAGCGGCAAGCGGAAGTTCGGCTACAAGCGCGCCATGTCGCTGGAAGTGGGTTACGTCACCGTGAGCATGGGCGACAAGCTGTCGTGGGAACAGTTGGTGGCCGCCAGCCGGACCCGCACGCGGGAACACGACATCGTGACCCAGGTGGCGGAGGTGACCATGCTGGGGCGCTATCCCGATTCCAACCTGCCGCCGGTGTTCGTGAACGGAATGGCGTCCGAGCGTCCCGAGGTGATCCGGGGCAACCTTGAAGCGGAGGCCCATGTGCATGCCACGATCAAGGAGTACATCGCCCCGGCCAGGCGCAAGGAAATTTTTCTTTACATTCACGGCTACAACAACACCTTCGATGAGGCGGCCGTCCGCATCGCCACGCTCTGGCATTTCCTGGGCCGCGAAGGCGTGCCGGTGATCTACAGTTGGCCCGCCGGTTCGGGCGGCATCCTGCGGGGGTACAACCACGATCGGGAGTCCGGGGAGTTCGCCGTCTTTCACCTCAAGCAGTTCTACAAAGCCCTGGCCTCGTCACCCGACGTGAAGAAGATTCACATCATCGCCCACAGCCGGGGCGCCGACGTCACCATCACCGCCTTGCGCGAGCTGAATCTGGAGTTCAAGCACCAGCACCCCGGCACGCGGGAAAGGCTCAAGATCGGGAACCTCATCCTCGCCGCTTCGGACCTGGACTGGGATGTTTTCAATCAGCGGTTCCTCGCCGAGCGGCTGGGCGTGGTGATGGAAAGCTGCACCATCTATGTCTCGCAGAATGACAAGGCCATCTCCCTGTCGGACTGGCTCTTCGCCAGCGGTCAGCGCCTGGGCACGCTCATGGGCAAGGATGTGAAGAAGGATTGGCAGCAGATCCTCAGGCACACGCCCGACGCGGCCCTGATCGATGTCGCCAGCGCCACCGCCGGCCTGGGCCACGCCTACTTCGTGGACAGCCCCGAAACCCTGTCGGACCTCATCCTCGTCCTGCGCGACGGACGAAAAGCCGGCGCCGCTCATGGCCGCCCGCTGGTACACCGCGAAGACGGCTTCTGGGAAGTGCGCGACGGCTACCCCTTCATCAAACCCGCAGTCGAAATAAAATGAACCGCCGTGTGATATCGGATTTCGGATTTCGGATTTCGGATTTTCAACTCGGAACCCGGAACCCGAAACTCGAAACTTGCCTCCCCCTCCGTGCCTTCGTGCCTCCGTGCCTCAATGCCTTCCTCTCCCCCTTGCCTTTCAACTCAGAACTCGGAACTCGAAACTCGGAACTTATCCTCCCCATGTCTCACCCGCACTCCTCATCGCGTCAGGAACTGTTTGCCCGGGTCCATGCGGCTCTTGGCCGTTCGCACACCCGGCCACCCGCGTCGCCGCCGCCGCCGGTCAATGAAGCGATCGCCCGGCTGGCAAGGCCAGGCGATGACCTGGTGAAGATGTTCCACGCCAGGGCCGCGGCCAGCGGCATGTTTGTGCATCGCCCCAAAGCCGGGGAACTGATCGCCCATATCATCGCGTTTCTCAAGACGCAGAATGTTCACAGCGTCGTGCTCGGAGAACTCCCCCTCGTCAACAACCTCGAACAGGCGCTGCATCAGGCGGGCATCGCCATCGTCGATTGGAAATCGCAACCCGGTCTCGACGCCCAGTTCGATGTCGGCTGCGGCATCACCGGCGTCCGGGCCGCCCTCGCCGAGACCGGCAGCCTCGTCCTCTGCTCCGACGCCCGCATGTCGCGCGGCCTCTCCCTCATCCCGCCCCTCCATGTCGCCATCGTCCGCCCAGCCGACATCCTCCCCGACATGATCGACTACTGGGCCTCCCTGCGCGGCATCCCCTCCGGCGACCTGCCCAGCAACATCGTCTTCATCACCGGCCCCAGCAAAACCGCCGACATCGAAGGCGAACTGGTCACCGGCGTCCACGGCCCCGAAGCGGTACACATCCTGCTCGTCGATGAATGACCTCGCATCGGGTGATATGTTGGGGCTGGACACCAAAAAGGGAACAGGTCCTGTTCTGTTGAAAACATCCTGATTTTACGCTCAAGCCCGATGGCGAATCCGCGAGCCGTCGGGGTATTCCGTGGCTGATACCCCGACGGCTCGGCAGACCTCGCCATCGGGCTTGGTGTTTTCAACAAACCGGACCTGTCCCTTTTCTGCCCCCGATTGATGTTGTGAAAATCCTGCCCTCACCTGTCTCAATCGCCCCGCTGCGCGGCGATTGAGACTGTCCTCTCCCAGGGAGAGAGGGCGAGGCGGCAGGCCCTGTTTGCAAACGTCGGACTCCGCCACTACATTCACCGGCCTGATTCTGAGTCTCATCTGCTTTTCCATTGGAAGGGGCCGGTGGGACTCGCTTCTTGGCTCCCTTGGGGCTGCCGGGGTTTGACTCAAGGCCGATCTTTTTCCCTCATCCAGGAGACTGTTTTCATGCGACATGCACTTCGGAAAAAACGGACCGGGCGGCGGATCGCCATGCTCATCACCCTTGCCATGGCCGGCATCTCCAACGGCTCCGCACTGGCCGATGAAACCCCTGAACCGACCCCCGCTCCCGCCACCGAGGCTGCGCCAGGCGCCGAAGTGAAACCCGCCCCGGCCAAACCGGTGGGAACCCTCGATGCCGACATCGAAGTCATCGGCTCCAAGGAAAACATCATCACCCTTCCAGGCTCAGGCTACTTTCTCGACACCGATGAAATCCGCACCCAGAATTACGACGATGTGAACCAGGCTCTGCGAAAAGTGCCCGGCGTCTATCTGCGCGGCGAAGATGGATTCGGCCTCTTTCCCAACATCAGCCTGCGCGGCACCGACACCTCCCGTTCCGCCAAGGTCACCATCATGGAAGACGGCGTGCTCATGGCGCCGGCCACCTACACCGCGCCCGAAGCCTACTTCTCCCCCACCACCGGACGCATGAGCGGCATCGAAATCCTCAAAGGCTCCAGCCAGATCATGTACGGCCCGCACATCACCGGCGGCGTCATCAACTACCTCTCCACCCCCATCCCCGAAGCGCCCGCAGGCTACATCAAAGCCACCTACGGCTCCGACAACGACATCCGCCTTCATGCCAACTACGGCATGACCATCGAAACAGAATCCCATGGCCGCATCGGCTTCATCGGTGAAGTCTGGTATCGCGGCAACGACGGCTTCAAGTCCATCGACTCCGCTCCCGACTTCCGCGGCGGGGACACCGGGTTCACCAACATCGAACCCATGTTCAAAATCTTCTGGGAACCGCCCACCTCCACCTATCAGCGATTCGAGTTCAAGTACGGCTACACCAAGCGCGAAGCCGATGAAACCTATCTCGGCCTGGCCGAGGCGGACTTCGACGCCAATCCCTATCGCCGGTATTCCGCCTCGCGGTTCGACAACTTCGACAGCTACCAGCATCGCACCCACCTGCGCCACTACATCGAGCTGACGCAGGAGTTCGATGTCGCCACCACGCTTTATTACACCCGCTTCCACCGCAACTGGTACAAGCTCAACGACCTTCGCAACATCGACACCGACGGCGACGGCACGGGTGACGGCCTCAATCAGGAACTGGCCGCGGCGCTGGCCGGGGCCGCCGGCGGCGCGGGACTCGACGTGGTGCGCGGCGAACGGGCCGGCACCCTGCGCGTCCGCGCCAACAACCGCGACTATTACGCCTACGGCCTGTCCATCGACCCGCGCATCCAGTTCCAGACCGGCGATGTCGAACACGAGCTGCGCTTTGGCGTCCGCATTCACAAGGATTACGTCGAACGCTTTCAGCACGATGACCTGTTCATGCAGGGCAGCAACGGCGCGATCATCGGTTCAACCCCCGGCACGCCCGGTTCGCAGGACAATCGCCGGGAGGAATCGCTTGCCCTGGCCGGCTACATTCAGGATGAAATCAAGTTCGACAAGCTGACGCTCACCCCCGGCATCCGCGTCGAACAGCTCTGGCAGAAGACGAAGAACCGCAACACCGGCGCCAGCGGCGACGCCGATTATGCCGTCGTCGGCGGCGGGGCCGGATTCAACTACCGGCAGGATGAGCAGTGGACCTTCTTCGGCGGCATCCACCGCGGCTTCTCCACCCCCAGCCCCAGCGGCGCCGTCAGCGGCCTGCGCGAGGAAAGCGCCATCGCCTTCGAAGGCGGCGTCCGCTTCACTTCGCCCAGGAAGGCGTTCATCGTCGAAACCGTGCTCTTCTACACCTACTTCGACGACCTGATCGTCGTCAGCAACGTCGGCGGATCAGGCAGCGGCGAGGATGAAAACGTCGGACGGGTCGATTCCTTCGGCGTCGAGTTCCTCGCCCAGTACGATCCGGGCATCGCCTTCGACTGGGGCTTCTCCATGCCCAACTTCTTCAGCTTCACCTGGACCCATGCCGAACTGGCCGATGATTCGGATTCGACCGATCCCGAATCGATCTTCGCCGGCGGACGCAAGGGGAACAAGGTGCCTTATATACCCGAATACCTGGCCACCATCGGCACCGGCATCGAGTTCAAAAAGCAGTGGGGCGTCTTCATCACCGGCTCCTTCGTCGGCAAATCGTTCAGCAGCGCCTTGAACAACGACGACTTCACCAACGCCAACGGCGACCCGGACGCCCGCTTCGGCGAACTCGATGCGCACTTCATCGTCGATGTCTCGGCTTACTACCAGCTCACCGAACAGGCCAAGCTCGTCGCCGGGGTACACAACCTCTTCGATGAGGAATACGTCGCCTCCCGCCACCCCCACGGCGCAAGGCCCGGCGCCCCGCAGTTCCTCTACGTCGGCATGGAAATCAACTTCTGAAGCGCGTTGAACGGCGGCCTTGCCCGAGCCGCGACTCAACGAGTCGCGGACGTGAACAGCCTGAAGGGGTGTCCGTCGCGCGGTTGATGGGCAGCGCCGATTGCGCGGCGGTCATCAATGTGCTGTTGACATGCGGTGGGGTGGCTGGGGCTGAGTCCGCGAAGCCCCGGCCCGGATGCACGAAGCAAGGTGGCGCAACTGAAAGTCGATGGTCGCCTGGCCGGGGCTTCGCAAAGCCTCAGCCCCAGCCACCCATGCGGCCTCAGCCCCAGCCACCCCAAAGCTACCCGAACTCAGAGAGACTCAACCTCGCCGCATGCGCACACCGGCTGCGCCATCCTCGTAATAGCCCGGCAGATCGCGCACCTTCACGAAGCCCAGTTTTTCGTAGAGGGCGATGGCTCGATGATTGCTCGTCCGCACTTCGAGATAGACGTGGCGAACCTTGAGCCGCTTGAAGGTTCGCAGGAGATGGTCCGCGAGCAGCCGGCCGATGCCCCGGCCCTGGCAGTCGGGATCGATGGCCAGCGTGTAGATGCGGCCGGACCGGCGGGTGCGATGTTGGCGGATCAGCCCGACCGCCCAGCCGGCGACCCTGCTGTCCGTACCGCGCGGGCCCTGCCCGGCAGCCACGATGCAATGAGCGCGTTCATTGCGAAGCAGCCGACGAATCTGCGGCGGACTGAAGGCAATGCCCAGCGGAAAACAGGAGTGCTCGATCAGCAGCAGCGAAGGCAAATCGGAAAGACGGGCGCGGCGGAGAAGCATGGGGATAAGCTATCAGCTTTCAGCCATCAGCTATCAGCCTTCAGCTTTCAGCTTCAAGGCAGTGGTTTCACGATGATGCGGGTGAGGTTGATGATTTCTTGGTTCAATGTCTTAGGCTGAAAGCTGATGGCTGATGGCTGAAAGCTCTCAGCCTTCAGCCAAACACTTCCACCTCTTCCGCAAGCAAACTCGCATCGACGCCGGCGAGGCTCCATCGCACCCGTTGCATGTATGCCTGTCCCACCGGCTCCACCCAAAGCTGGGCGGGCTGGTCATCCACCTCGCATTCGTAACACACATAAGGACCCTCCGGCGTCTGGCCGGTGCGACGGTGGAGCACCTGCGCATACCGTCCGCCGATGCGCACGATACAGGGCGGCTCCAGGCGCAGCAGCCTTCCTTCGCGCGGCGAAATCCGCACGCGGTCCGCCTGCCACCACGAGCGCAGCAGGCGGACCCATCGTGCGACCCGGCCACGGAAGCCCGCGCCTTCGGTGGGGCGATGTTCAGTCTTGCGGTGCGACACGGTTCTTCAGCTCCGCCAGTTCGCGTTCCAGTTGATCCTTGCGCTCGCGCTCTTCGAACTGCCTGGCCAGCGCGTCGGCATCGGGGTCGCGGCCGTCGAGCCGGTCGTAGGCTTCGTCCATCGCCTCGGCCCGGTTGACGCGATCCTCCAGCCGGGCGAACTGGGCGAAGGCGGACTGCCCGGCGGCCTGATGGAGCGCCGCGTCGATCCTGCGGGAGGATTCGGCGCGCGTCAGCCGCGCCAGCAGGAGCGTCTGCTTCTGGCGGGCCTGGCGGATCTTGTCGTCAAGATCGGTGACCGCGCCTTGAAGCTTGGCGGTCTGCTCCTTCTGTTTGCGGTGTTCCTCTTCGAGCGATTGGGCCCGTTTCTCCGCGAGCATCTTGTGTTCGAGCGCGGCCTTGGCGCCGGCGTCATCGCCGCGCTTGAGCGATTGCGTGGCCCGGTCCATCCATTGCCTGGATTCTTCGCGGGCGGCTTCCGTGCGTTTTCTCAGCAGGATTTCATCGGCGATCGCCCCGGCCACGCCGGCGCGGATGCGGACGAGCTCCTCCTCCATGTCAATGATGAGCTGATGCACCATCCGCTGAGGGTTTTCAAAGCTCTCCCGCAGCGCGGTGACGTTCGATCGCATGAACAGTGTGAAGTTGCTGAGCCATTTCATCGTGAATCTCCAAGGGGGTGAGGGAAGTTGAACGGTTGCATGTTTTGAATTTCAAATTTCAAATCTCTATCTCCTGCCCCTGTCTCCTGCTCTTGCCGCTGCCCCTGCTCCTGTCCCGCAGACGCGCAGCGAGGACGCTGCGGCTATGAATCCTGACGCGCAGCGAGGACGCTGCGGTTATGAATCTGTCTCCTGTCTCCTGTCCCCTGTCTCCTTCCCTCAGTCCCACGCGGCGATGGCGGCGCTGACGTGGCGCAGGCGGGCCAGCAGGGCTTCGCGGTTGCGTTCGGCGACGGCGCCGAGCGTGACCACCGCGCCGCCGAGGCCGATGCCTGCGATCCAGAGCAGGCCGGGTTGATTGATGGAGCCGACGACGATCATGGCGATGATGTCGGCGAGGAGGAACGCCGTGCCGGTGTAAACCAGCGGCCTCACGCGGAAGCCGATGGCGGCCAGAATGATCAGCACGCTCAGCAGCATCAGGCTGAAGAGGTGGAGCCAGCTTCCATCGCTCAGTATCTCGAACGTCGGCGAGACGAGGATGACCAGCGCGCCCAGGTAGTTGAGCGGATCGCGCAGCTCGACGGGGATTTCGCTTTTCATCAGTCTTGCGAGGCCGAGGATGGTGATGCCGACGGGGATCATGAAGCACTGCGGATCGGTGAGGGCCAGTTCGCTCCAGAGCAGGGCGAGGGCGATGTTGAGGATGGCGGCGGCGAGAAGGATGAAGCGACGCCGCTTCATTTCGACGCCCTGCCAGAAATAGAACCCGCCGGCCAGGAGCAGCGCGAGGCTGCGGCCGCCCAGCCACATGACGTGGGGTGAATAGAGATGGCGGCCGATGCCCAGCAGCACGGTGACCATCGGCAGCGCCCTGGCGGTGAGCTGAAACGGCCGGGCCACGATGCGGATCGATTCATGCCGGGCCGCCGCCTTCGCGGTGATCGCCAGCGCCGCCGCCACGATCAGCGGGATGAACATGCTCATGCCCGAACCGAAGCTGATCGCCCCGTGCCACGCGAAGTAACCCACCGCCAGCCCCGCCAGCGCCAGGGCGAACCACACATCACCCTCGGCCTTGTCACGGCAGGCGGCGCGAAGCTCGGCGATGATCAGCAGCGCAAACGTCGCGCCGGCCATGACCAGCTCGACGGTGGACAGCGGCCCAAAGCCGACGCTGATCACGAGGCCAAGCAGCGCGGCCCCGCCAAGCGCCAGCCGCTGGGCCGTCATCAGGCTGCGGGTGAACAGATGCACCGGGTTCCGTGCGCCCTGCCAGAGAAGCACGCTGATCGCCGCCAGCAGCGCAACCGGCAGGGCGATGGGGCGAATCGTGCCGGCGCTGATGTCGAAGATCGTCACCAACTCGGCGGAACCGATGCCATACGCGGCCAGCGCCAGCAGTTGCCAGTTCGCCAACGCGAGGCAGATGACGCGGGTCAGCATCGAGCGACGAACGACGCCCACGGCGAGCAGCCCCGCCAAAGCGATGAGCGCGGCCATGCGCAGCGGCAAAGTGAACACCCCCAGCGACGCCACCGCCGTCACCGCCAGCACCGCCAGCACGATGCGATCAAGCGGCCTGGCGAGCGAGCGATGCAGCGCCACGTTGCCGCGAAAACGAATCGCTTCAATCACCGCGAGCAACACCACCGCGATGGAGGTCCACAAGGCGGGCAGCCACTGAAGCGCGGCGGCGCCTTGAAGCGCGATCAATGCCGCGCCGCCGCTGGTGAACAGGGCGATGGCGGCGAGGGTGGTGAGCAGCGGCGCGGAGGTGCGCATCGCCGCGACCACGGCCCAGGCGATCAGCAGCACGCGGCAGAAGGCGAGCGGCGCAAACAGCCCGAGCGGCTGCCCGGCGATCTGCCATGCCGGCTGACCGATGGCGAAGATCACCAGCGACAACGTCAGCGCCACGGTGCTGGTCATCGTTCCCGCTTCGCCGAATGCGAGCGTGACGCGATGGTGCGGATGACGCGACAGCGCGTTGGCGATGATCCACTGAACGATCATTACGAGGATGGCGAGCGTGACCAGCGCACCGCCTGGGATGTGCAGCGCGATGGCCGTGGTCAGCGCGACGATGTGGGCGAACAGCAGCGTGAAGAGGCCCAGCACGCCGTTCTTGCGATGCAGGCTGTGCGCGGCAAGCAGGGCGAGCGACCCCAGGCCCGAGAGCAGCGAGAGCGTGTTGATGGATGGCGCGTTGATGCCTTCCATGTGCGGCGTCAGATGCACGCCGAAGGAGAGCGACCAGCACGCCGCCAGCAGCAAAGTGACCGCAACACTGGCGAACTCGCAGGGCGCGAATCGCCGCGCGATCGGCAGTTGCCGTTCATCGGAGGCTTCAAGGTTTGCGTCATCACCGCTCATCGCGGCCAGTCGCCGATCGATCATCACGCCGGGCACAAACAACACCGTGGCGGCGGCGATCATGCAGAACATCCGCACTTCGAAGGGAAGCGAAAGCGACGTGGTTTCATGCAGAAAATCAACGATGCCCCATGCACCCAGCAGCAGCGCGACGATGCCGAGCATGGCGATGCGCGGCTGACGGGCCAGCATCGTCTGAAGAGCGAACACGCCCATCATCACCAGCGACACCGGCATCATCGCCTTCGCGTGGGTCACACTCATGATCAGCAGCAGCGCCGAGAGCATCGTGCCGTATTGCTGTGCCGGCCCGGCCAGCAGCGCGAGGCCGCGCCGGCCGGCGTAAAGCGAGGTGATCATCAGGCCGGCGATGAGCGGCAGATAGCTCAGACCATAGAACGCATAGGGCAGCCTCTTCTCGCCGATGAGCGTCGCGCTTGATTGAACCAATTGCAAAGCGACTTCACGAAAAAAGACCGGCGTGAACTGGTACGCCACGGTGACCGCCAACAGCCCGGCCCAGACGAACGCCTTCTGTCTCAGGCAGTGCGCGACGAGGAAAAGCAGGATCGCCGCGATCGCCGCGGCGGGCGACATCGCCAGCGGCGGCACGTCCGTGCCGATCGCCGTCGCCGCCAGCAGCAGCCCGGTGCAGCAGAAGATGAGGCCCGTCACCAGCGGTGTCAGGATCGCCGCAGGCAGCGGACGAACCAGGTCGCCCGTGCGCTGTTGAAACACCCGCAGGATGGTGCGGGCCGTGATCAGCACCGTCGCCGCCACGAGCACAAAGCCCAGCCCCATCCACTGCATCGGCACATGCGGCGCCAGGTGCAGCGTGAAAAGCAGCAGAAACTGCCCGGAAAGCAGGCCGATCGGAAAGAAGCCCACGATGCGCGGGGCTTGATGCTCCTCCACCAGCCAGAAGACGTGGCGGTTCACCTTGATCGCCCCGATCGAGGCCACGCCCCAAAGCAGCAGCGCGCTGATCGGCGCGAAAACATCGGGAACCAGCGGCAGCGCGACCCCGGCCACGCAGAGCACGAGGTAGGCGGCGAGGAAGGTCGGGTGATTGTCGCGCAGGAAGTGACGGAAGATCCGTGAAGCCGCGAGATGGGACATGAGCATCGTGGCGATGAGCAGCGCCAGGTGCAGGATGGATTGTTGCGGAGGCCCGTCGCGGGTGAGGCCTTGCGCGATGGCGGCGGGATCGAGCGGCACGCTGCCGCGCACCCAGTGGAGCGCGAGGAACATGATGGGCATCAGCAGCACGGTGAGCGCCATCAGCGTGGTGCCGGTCTTGCGGAGATGCAGCTTGTGATAGCTCCACCATCCCGCGCAGGCGATCAGCGCGGTGTAGCCGAGCATGATCAGATGTTTCCACACCGGCGTGTACCGCTGCCAGTGCGAGGCCACGAGCATCAGCGACGACCCCAGGACAATCGCCGTGCCTACGCCCAGCACCCACTTGATGTTCCGCTCCTGGAGAAACGCATCGAGAAACCGCACCAGCGGCGATCGGCCATCGTTCTCCTTTTCCGTCGGCGGCATCGCGTCCAGGCCGGTCGGCGCAGGCAGCGGCGGCGGCGAAGACGGCGCGGTTGTGTGAGGCGGAGTGGAGATGTCGAAATCGTTCGGATGAATCAGTGACATGAGGCGTCCTCTCTGGGTGGGGCAACGAAGTGCCGCGGCGGGCATCCAGAGAGTCAATCAAACCGCGTGCCAGCGAGGAAGCGTCCGAAGATGGATGCAAAAATCACCTGGAAAACAGGCCAAAATGAACGACACGAATCTTCGCCCGGCACCTGCGAGCCGCACAGGTGCAGCAGCCCCGCTGCATGACGGTGCAGTGAAAAAGCCGCAGCGGTGTGGCACGGGGCAGGCCCAGGTTTGCAGTTGAGTTGCTCTAAATCTGAGTTTCGTTTAAGCCCCGCCCGGAAGGGCGCGGGCCAAGGGATGATCGATTCGCGGCCTGTTGACAAATCAAAACTCGATTGCCGATTTGAATTCCCCTTGCGGGCTTTGAATCCGCTGTTGATTGCACACGCTTTGGCCCGCGCCCTTCCCGGAGCCTGAGAACTTTTCCAAACGTCTCTTTTCCGTTATCACATGTTCATCA
>CAZYPK010000133.1:0-14462 GCA_964649195.1 uncultured Phycisphaeraceae bacterium | reverse complement strand
CCCAAAGCGGGGCCGTCGCAAACGAATCGGCTCGGCGGGAGCCTCGCCCTCCCAACGGGAGCCTCGCCCTCCCAAGGGAGCCTCGCCCTCCCAAGGGAGCCTCGCCCTCCCATATGCTTTTACCCCTGTGGCATTCACTGCTGCGCACCGCCCCGGCAGGCCCGATGAGTTATCCTATTTATCGCCTGCCTTTCTTTCACGGAAGATTCATATGACCGCACGCTACACCCGCCGCATCATCGAGCACCTGAGTGACAGGCGGTACCAACCCCGCGAGATCGAGGAGCTGGCCGCCGAGCTGGGCCTCACCGGCGATGAGGCCGGCCAGTTCCGCAAGGCCGTCGCCGAACTCGTCGAAGAGGGCCAGGTCGTCATCGGCGATTCCAACAGCCTTTCGTTGCCGCCCGTCGGGCGCGAGATGATCGGCATCATCCGCATGAACGAACGCGGCTTCGGCTTCGTCGTCCCCGACTCGCCCACCGAGCATGGCGACCTTTTCATTCCCGAAGGCCGCTCCATGAACGCCATGACCGGCGACCGTGTCCGCGCCAAGGTGCGGCACGACCGCGCCCGCGCCGGCGCGGGATCGGGCCGATCGCCTTACACCGGGCAGGTCGTCGAGATCATCCAGCGAGCCGACAAGCAATACGTCGGCGTGCTGATGAAGAAGGATGGCGCGTTCCTCGTCAAGGTCGATGGCAAGTTCATGCACGAGCCGATCATCGTCCGTGATCCCGACGCCAAGAACGCCAAGCTCGGCGACAAGGTCGTCATCGAAATCATCGAGTACCCCGCCGATCGCAAACTCGGCGAAGGCGTCATCACGCAGGTCGTCGGCGAATCGGGCGAGCCTGATGTCGAAACCAGATCGGTGATGATCGCCTACGGTCTCAACGATGTGTTTCCCAAAGAAGTGGTGGATGAAGCCCGCAGCATCACGCGCGGCTTCGATGATCAAATCATCCCTGAAGACCGCGAAGATCTGACGAACGTCTTCATCTGCACCATCGACCCGCCGGATGCGAAGGATTATGACGATGCGATTTCGATACGGAGGATAGGGCCTGGGGAGGAGGGCCTGGGGCCTAGGGGGGCGGAGTCGGAGGGTGGGGTCGAAAATGAGTTCGTTTCTTCCCTAGGCCCTAGGCCCTCCTCCCCAGGCCCTTCCTATGAACTTGGCATCCACATCGCCCACGTCTCCACGTTCGTGAAGCCGGGCAGTGCGTTGGATGTCGAAGCGTTCAAGCGCGGCAACAGTTGCTATCTGCCGCGCAAGGTGGTGCCGATGCTGCCGGAGATTTTGAGCAACGGCATCTGCTCGCTTCAGGAAGGCGTGAACCGTTACTGCCTCTCGGCCTTCATCCGTTACAACGCGCAGGGCGAAGTCGTGGGCCAGCGCTTCAGTCGCAGCGTGATTCGTTCCGCCAAGCGGTTGACCTATCTCGAAGCGCAGGCCCTGATCGATGATGACATCCGCGAAGCCCGTCGCCATGCCAAGACGGAGCCGAAGTATCCTTCGCGGCTCATTCAAACGCTCAAGCTGATGGATGAACTGGCGAAGGTGATTCGCGCCCGCCGCATGAAGGAAGGCATGATCGTGCTGGGGCTGCCTGATGTGGAGCTGGTGTTTGATGATTCAGGCCGCGTCGTTGATGCGGTGCCTGAGGATGATGCGTTCACGCACAAGATCATCGAGATGTTCATGGTCGAAGCCAACGAGGCGACGGCCAGGCTGTTCGACACGCTCAACGTGCCGATGATCCGCCGCATCCATCCCGACCCGCCGACGCACGACATGACCGCCCTGCGCAGCTTCGCCCGCGTGGCCGGCTACAACATTCCCGCCAACCCTTCGCGCAAGGAGCTTCAGACGCTGCTCGAAACCGTGCGCGGCAAACCGGCGCAGCAAGCGGTTCACATGGCGGTGCTGCGGACGCTCAGCAAAGCGGAGTACGCGCCGCTGCTCATCGGTCACTTCGCTTTGGCCAGCGAGCACTACACGCACTTCACCAGCCCCATCCGCCGATATCCCGATCTGGTCGTTCACCGCGGGCTTGATGCGTACCTTGATCATCACAGGGACCACCTGAAACAGACAATCCCCGGCGGCAAGGCGCGCGGCAGGCTCACCGCCGACATGCAGGCCGATGACCGCGTGCCCGACATCAAGAGGCTGCACGAAATCGGTCGCCACTGCTCCGGCGCCGAACGCAACGCCGAGGCCGCCGAGCGCGATCTGCGAACCTATCTCGTGCTCGATCTGCTCAGTCAACATCTGGGTGATGACTACGACGGCACCGTCACCGGCGTCACCGGCAGCGGCATCTTCATTCAACTCGACCGATTCCTCGTCGATGGCTTCATCAGCGTCAACGATGTCTCGCGCAGCGTCGGCTCGCCCGGCGACCGCTGGCAGTTCAACAGGACCACCGGCGGCCTCGTCGCCCTGCGATCCGGCCGCACCATCTCCATCGGCAACAAGTTCATCGTGCGCGTCGCCAACGTCGATGTCACCCGCCGCAAGCTCGATCTGGTCATCGTCGGGGACAAGCAGGCCGCCTCGCCCAAACCGCAGAAGAAAAAACCGGAGCCGCGCGAACAGCCCGAAGCCGCGAAGAAGGCCCCGCCAAAAACGCGATCGCCCAGGCAGACCAAGCCCGCGCAGAAAAAGAAACAGCACCGCAAAGGCAAACGCGGCAGGTGAGCGGCGATGTGACAACCCGATTTTCGCAGAAGCCCCGCCCGGAAGGGCGCGGGCCAAAGCGCGCCCAATGAACAAAGTATCCAGGCTTATCAAGGTGAATTCAGACCGAAAATCGAGTTGTGATTAGTGAACGGGCCGTAAACCGATCACCCCTTGGCCCGCGCCCTTCCGGGCGGGGCTTATCCGAAACTCAGGTTGCCCCGTCGATGTCCTGTTCCCGTGGCCGCTCAACCGACCGCGTCATAGATCAGCACGCGATCCCAGAAGCCGCCGCACTCGTTGCGGAACTGGTCATGCACCGGGTGGGCCTGGTAGTTGTCGTGGCCGGCTTGGTCCTCGAAGAACAGGATCAGCGCGTGGTGGTAGCTGCGATCGATGACCGGACGATCGGTCGATGCGGGCGTGCCGATGAAGCTTTGCCGCACGGCGGGAATGGTGGTCAGCGAACGCAGCCCGGCGATGACCTGATTCCTTTCATCATTGGTCAGCGTCGGCTTGAGCCAGAAATAGACTGAGTGAACGAACATGTGTTTCTCCGTGATCGAAATCGGTCCCGGCAACATCCGGTTGCGCGGCCTTGCCTGTCAAGAGCATAGCGATTTTGAACGCCTCTGGCATCACTGATCGCCTCGTGCTACATTCCGAGACCTGATCGACCGCCTCCTGATGAAAGGTTCCCGTGCCCACCGCGGTGATTTCCGACATCCACGCCAATCTCGAAGCCTTGCACGCGGTCCTGGCGGACCTCGAGGCGCGCGGCCTCGATGACATCGTTTGCCTGGGCGACATCGTCGGCTACGGCCCCAACCCCTGCGAGTGCCTCGACCTGGTCATGACCCGCTGCAAGTGGGCCCTGATGGGCAACCACGACTTCGCCGTGCTCTACGAACCGACCAGCTTCAACACCAGCGCCGAGGCCTCGGCGTTCTGGACGCGAAGGCAGTTCGAAATCGAAAAGGATTCCGCCCTGCGGCGCAGGCGATGGGAATACCTGGGCTCGCTGGAGATCCGCCACAACGCCTTGGGCGGCCTGTGCGTCCACGCCTCGCCGCGAAGACCCATCAATGAATACATCTTCCCCGATGATGTGATCACCGCTCCGACGAAGATGTCGCAGATCTTCGACCGCTTCGAGCATCGCTGCTTCGTGGGCCACACCCATGTGACGGGCGTCTTCACCAATGAGCCGGACTTCTATCCGCCCGGCGATCTCGATGGCGGAGCGTACAAGTTCAAGGGCACGGAGAAGTGCATCGTCAACCCCGGCTCCGTGGGCCAGCCGCGCGACCGCGACCCCCGCGCCAGCTACGCGATCGTGCATGATGATCGCGTCGAGTTTGTGCGCATCGAATACGACATCAACGCCGTCGTCGCCAAGATCAAAGGCAACCCGGAACTCAACGACTTCCTGGGCATGAGATTGGTGGACGGACGATAAGAATCGGGTGTCGGGTGTCGGGTGTCGGGTGTCGGGTGTCGGGTTTTGGAGCACTTCTATTGATGGAGGTCCGGGATGGACTCACAACCAGATGATGGCAGACTGTCGAGCTACCGTGAACTGGATGTCTGGAACAAGGCCATGGACCTTGTCGAAGAGATCTACACCCTGACGAAAACCTTTGATGAGTCTGAGAAGTACGGCCTGACAGCCCAGATGCGACGCAGCGCCGTGTCGATTCCATCAAATATTGCGGAAGGATATGGCCGGAAGGATCGCGGAGATTATCGACGCCATCTTTCGTTCGCCAACGGTTCGCTCAAAGAACTGGAAACGCAACTCATCATCGCCGGACGACTGGCCTACAAGTCGCGCAATGAGGCAGGTCGGGCCTGGACCCTCATGCAGGATGTCGGCAAGATGCTCTATCGTCTGATGGCATCGCTGAAGGACCGCTGAAGAACCGCTGTTTCCGCAAGCCTTCCCGAAACCCGATACCCGACACCCGACACCCGCTCTTCACCCTTCCAGCTCTTCCCGCGCATCTTCCACGCTGTCGAAAATCGGAAACACATGGTCCAGCCGCGTGACCTTGAAGAGGAAGGCGACATTCTCCTGGCAGTTGCACAAGGCGATCCGGCCGCGCATGGGGGAGACATCCTGGAGCAGCCCGACGATCGCCCCGATGAACGAGGAATCCATGAACTCGACCTCCTTGAGATCGAGGATGAAATGCCTGGCGTTGTTGTAACGCATGCGATCGGTCAGCTCGGCGACAATCTCCGCGCCTTCCGAAACGCTCAGCAGCGGGGTGATCACCGATGCGATGGCGATGTTTCCAACCTGTTCGACGTGGATGTTCTGGGCAAGCATGGAAAACTCCGGGGCTGAAAAAAGCATCGATGGCCGCCCGCTCAGCGACGGGCCGAAAGCAAGGCGGCGGCCCGGGCCTTCGATGAACCCTTGCCGCACGCATCACCATCCCACTGCTTATCGGGCAATTTCCCTGGCGCTTTAGGCGATTCGCGCAAACCGTGCGCCGTCCGACTTCGCCAGCCCATACAGAACGAATAAACATCCGTGCCGCTCACCGCCCCCATTCGCACAACGACTCGACATGCCTGGCCGACCCGTCGCGCAGCCAGCCGTCGAGCTGCGCCTGGTCCTTGAGCTGCTGTCCCCGGCTGCGATCCACCACCACAAAGCCCGTGGCAATGTCCGACAGCCCGCTCATGTCGCCCCACAGCTTTTCAAACTGCGCCACCGGAAACACATCCTCCTGCCCGTGCCCCCATCGCCTCTTCACATCCTTGAGCGTGACGTAGGTCGGTATCCGCGCCCCGAAATCGCGGATCGCCCTGGTCACCTTCGCCGCATCGCTGAGCTGATCGCGCGTCAGGCCGAAGGCCTTGAGCAGACCGTCGATGTCGATCCAGGTCGTCGCGGAGTTGTAGTACGACAAGGCGAACTCATCCTCCTCGCGCGGCATGGCCAGCCCTTCGATCAGCCTGGGCCGGCCATCGACGCGGGCCAGTCCGCCGCCACGATCCTCCACGCGACGGCTGATCACCTCGAAGCTCAGCGTCCAGCCGCGCCGGATGTGCAGGCCGATGAGGGCGGGATCGAGATTGGCGCCGAGCGTGTCGATGTTGTGCAGCATCAGGTGTCGCAGGTTCGGCCGCTCCTGAAGTAGCTTCAGCAGCACGCCGTTGCGCAGCAGATTGGGCGCCTCATACCAATGGCCCACGGGGTGCAGGCACTGCATCGGGAGGTTGTCGGTGTAGTCGTTGCCTTCGCCCGCCGAGCGGGCCCAGCCGATGAGCGCGGCGTGCAGGCTCTCGCGCATCTTCTGCTTCTGCTCATCAAGCTGCTGATGGGCGACCTCCTCCCAGGCGAAGCGCAGATCGCGCTCCATGGGGATCATGCGCAGGCCGATGGCCCTGCCGGAGGAAAGATGCAACGGGCCTGAAAAGCCGTGGTTTTCCAGCCGATTCAGGTGCGATTGAATCGGCCCGTGGGTGAGGTGGCTGGTGGTGATGACATGGGCCGGGGCGATGCCGAACTGCTTGGCGGTGCGCTGACTCTTGGCCAGATGCACCTCGCTGAAGCTGCGATGGCGGCCGCCGAGTTTGGCGAAGGGATGCAGCGCCTTGACCACGCCTGCGCCCTGCGTCCACCGGCTGCCGGCGCCGGCGGCGAGCGTCACCGTCGCCACCGCGCCGCTCTCGAGCGCAGCCCTGCCCAGCCGTTCGCATTCACGATCCAGCGGGACGCGGGCATCGACCACATCTCCCTCGCGCACATCCTCGATCCGCGTGCTCGCAGGCAGCCGGTTCTGCGCCAGGCCGATGCGGCCGGCCTTGAGCGAGGCGCGAATCTGTTCGTGCTGTTCACGGTCAAAGCCCAGGTCGCTCAGCAGCGCATCGAGGTTGCGCTCGCCGGTCTGCTCGCGCACGCCTTGGGGGAGCAGCCGATCGAAGAGCGTGTTGACCATGCCGGGCATCGTGTCGCCGTTGCGGACGGTGGCGCCGAAGCGTTCGAGTTCGATGCGGGCCAACGGCGAAAGCGCGCCGGCATCGCTGCGCAGCCAGGTGGGGACCATCATCGCGTAGTAGCCCGGTGGCATCATCGCGCCTGGCATTGCCAGAAGCTCGCCGCATGTGCCTTTTTCATTGATGGCGAATTCGTAAACCACCGGCTCCATCGCAAAGGGCAGCGCCGATTCCATCTCGCGCTTGGTGTCGCGCATCATCCGCTGGAGGAAGTCCTGCGCCGCAGCCTTGACGTGGGGCGCGAAGATGAATCCCATGCCCCCACCGGACATGCCGCCGAGCATCCAGAAACCCTGGAAATCAGGGCCGAACTTCGCCTTCGTTTTCGTGATGAGCGTTTCGGTGAAGAGATTGCCGGCGGCGGGGATGATCGCCTGGATCGGCCCGAAGAAGTTGTGCGTGGTCGCGGCGGCCACCTCGCGCACATCGCCGCGCCTCAGCGCATCGAGGATGCGATCGAGCACCTTCATCGCCTCCCGCCTGGCGGCCCACTCGGCGGCGCTGCGCAGGAGATATTTTTCCGTGACCATCTCCAGAATCGGGCCGACGTTCTGCGCCATGCCGCCGTGTACCAGCACGAGGCTGTCGCGCAGCCTGGCGCGCGTTTCATCGGAGGCTTCGGTGCGATCGAGGATGTGATGATGGGGCAGCAGGCGTCCGCGGCTGACGCCGAACTCCGGGTCGCCCGGCTGCGCCGCCGCGCCTTCGATCAGCTTCATGCCCGGCCACACGCCGCCCGAATCCTGCCACCCCCCGCCGCTGCCGCCGATCCATTCACCGAGAATCGCCCGGGCCGCCACCAGCCTGCGTTCGCTTTCGCTCAGCTCACCGTCGAGATTCGCCGCCTGCCCGGTCGCCCTCATGCAGAGCGCGATGAGCGAGGCGAGCAGATTCGTCGAGACGGCCAGCCGCGAACCCTTGGGAATGTTGTTCACGCTGCTGACAATCTCCAGCCCCAGACCCGGACCGATCATCACGCAAAGCAGGTCGGAAAGATTCTGCTGCGAACCTTCAAGACCCGCGGGCACCAGGCCCGAGGCGATGACGGCGGCCTTCAAAAGACCCAGATAATCACGGGCGAAATCGAACATTTCATCCAGCGTGGCGATCTCCGCCCTGGCGCCAAGATCGACGCTGATGAGCCGGATGATCGGCTGATCGATGACCCGCAGATAAGCCTCCACCGGCGGCCTGGGCTGATCGTCCCGGCCGCGCACCGCCAGGTCGATCGAGACGTTGAGCACCCGCGCACCCTGCGGAAAATCCATGCCCAGAAAAAAGATGTCGCTCCAGGCGCTGTGCGTCAGGTCCATGCGCACCGGGGTCTTCTCGGCAAGGATCGGAAAGGGTGATTCACCATCGGGCCGCGCAAGCAGTTCCCTGCGCAGCCGCAGCGGCTGATCCGCGGGATGCCCCATGCGAAAGACCCACTGGTTGCCGCGCACCGAGCGCACGCTTTTCCGCACCTGGTTGGCCAGCGTTTGAAAGGCGAGGTCGCGGTAGGCCTGGGCCAGCGCCGAGGAGATCGCATCGTTGGCCCCGTCGCTTTCCTGGGCGGCGAGGAAGTGATCGATCGCCTCTTCGAAGCGGCGCTGAAGCAGATGGTTGTAGCCCTCGTGCGATATCAGGCCGCGCGATGTCGCGGGCAGCGCGGCGGGCAGATGAAAACGATGAATGGCGTAAAGAAAAAAGAGGGCGCGGACCCGCTGATACAGGTTGTCGCAACCGCGGCGAAAACCATCGAGCCTGGCGCATTGCTCCAAAAGCTGCGCAGCGGTCAGACCGCGACAGGCCTCCTCGATGGCGGTGTCGCGCAGCGAAGGTTCATCGGTGGTGATGATGTCGATCAGGTCGGGCATGGGATCACTGGGGAAGGCACGGAGGGGGATGAAAAGTTCCGAGTTCCGAGTTCCGAGTTCCGAGTTGAAAGGCAAGGGGGAAGAAAGGCACGGAGACATGAAGGCACGGAGGCATTGAGGCACGAAGGCACGAAGGGGAAAGCACAAAGGCATGGAGGGGGAAGGGAAAAGGATTGAAAAATGGCCATTGCAAAATGCAAAGTGCAAAATGAAGAGGTTGGCATCGCGTGCCGCGATGGGTGATGGCGGTCTGCATTTTGCAATTTGCATTGGTCATTTTGCATTGGCCATTTCCCGCCTGCGTCTCGTGTCTTTCCCTTCGTGCCTTCGTGCCTCAATGCCTCCGTGCCTTCATGTCTTCATGCCTCCGTGCCTTTCTTTCCCCTTGCCTTTCAACTCAGAACTCGGAACTCAGAACTCAGAACTCAGAACTCAGAACTCGGAACTTTTCATCCCCCTACACCGCCAGCAGTTCGACCAGATTCGCCAGCACATCGGGTCGGTCGTTGCCTGCCAGGGCCAGGGCGAGCTGGGCGGTGAGGATGCCGTATTTGACGCCGATGTTGTAGCGTTTGCCGGTGACTTCCAGGGCCAGGTAGCGTTCGCGGGAAGCCAGCGTCGCCAGTGCGGGCGAGAGCTGCACGCCGCCGGTTGCCGGTGTGGTGGCGATGGTGTCGCCGAGGATTTCCATGATGGTCGGCGTGAGGACGTGCATGCCGAAGAGGCACAGGTAGTGACCCGCGCGCAGGCCGGGGACGATGAGCGTCTGCTCGGCTTCGGTGGGCGTGGGCTTCTCGGCGACACGTTCGATTTCGTACAGGCGGTTGTGCCCCTGCACCCGCGTGCCGCCGATGACGCCGTAGTAGGGAAGCATGTTCTCGCGCGTGGCCTGCACGGCTGAAACGGCGCACGCCTGGGCGCCGGCCATCTCCACCAGTTGCTGGGCGCACCGCTTGGCGACGCCGCTGACGTAGAGATGATCGCCCACCAGGTGGAGGAACGGTTCGCTCCCGGTGAACGCGGCGGCCCGGTGCAGCGCATCGCCGTAGCCGCGCGGCTGGTGCTGCTCGATGAAGATGAGCTGCGCGGACAGTTCGCCCGCCGCCTGGCGATAAGCTTCGCCATCGCCGGGACAGACGACGATGGCGATCTCCTCGATGCCCGCGCTGGCGACTTCCTCGATGACGATCCGCAGCGCGGTTTTCTCCGCGCCGTCACGATCGACCAGACGTTGCAACGGCAGCAATCGCTGCGAAGGAGCGGCGGCGGTGATGACGGCTTTTTTCAGTTTCATTTCAGGTCAGAGGTCAGAGGTCAGAAGTCAGAGGTCAGGGGTCAGGGGTCAGAGGTCAGAGGTCAGAGGTCAGGGAACAGGAGACAAGAGACAGGAAGAAGCCCACAGCCGCTTGCGGCTTCGCTCCGACTTCCGACTTCTGACCTCTGACCTCCGACCTCTTCAACCATACCACCAAAAACATCGGCTATCTTCCGCACGGGCATGTGAAGCCATTCAACACGCCGTTCGCCAAGGCGAACGGCTCAATGCGCCGGCCCTGCGATCGCCCTGCCGCATCAAGATTTTTCTTGCTTTTTCCATCGCTGCCGGGGTACCATTTCCAAGTGTTGGAGGTCACAGCCGTTCGTGCTGTCGGGACCTGCGACGATGGGAAGACGCATTTCAGGATTCCGTTCGGGTTCCGGGGGCAGGTTCCGGTCCGTGACAATGTAGGAATCCTTTTGAGTGGGCACATTTTTGAAAGGAGCCGACATGGCTACTGTCCGAGACATCCTCGCGGAGAAGGGGTCGCATGTGTTGTCCATCGGGGAAGAGGCCACCGCGCTCGATGCGGCGCTGCTCATGAACGAGCACAAGATCGGCGGGCTGCCCGTGCTGCGCGACGGCGCGGTGGCGGGCATGTTCACCGAGCGCGATCTGCTTCAGCGCGTCGTCGCCGAGCGGCGCGATCCCGCCGAAGTGTTCGTCGGCCAGATCATGACCCGGCGGATCACCGTCGCAGGCCCCGAAACCACCATCGAGGAGGCCCGCAGCCTGATGAAGAACAAACGCATCCGCCATCTGCCCATCGTGGACAGGGAGCGGCGGCCGCTGGGGCTGATCTCCATCGGCGACCTCAACGCGCACCAGCTCGTCGATCAGGAAAAAACCGTCGATGCCCTGCGCGAATATCTCAACGGCGGCGGCGCGGCCTTCGTCGTGTGAGCTCGGATAAGAGCCGCGACTCGACGAGTCGCGGAGATGAGCAGCCTCAAGGGTGGTCAAAGCACACCTTCGACCGCGGAACTCGAAAACGCCAGGCATCACACCCGGCAACCGCGCGACGGATGTTGTTCATCCACCGCGCGATCGACACTCCTTCAAGTCGCTCACGTCCGCGACTCGTTGAGTCGCGGCTGGGCTGAAGCAAAACTCAGGCCGATCAGAAATCGATGCCGATGTTCGCAAAGTAGAACGTGTCGAGCTTGTCGATACCCGGCTCAGGCTGGGCGTCGTACTGGTGCTTGATGCCCAGGCGAAGCTTCCAGCTCTTGTCCGGCACGAGGGGGATTTCCACGGCGTTGGTCATGACGGCGCGGATGTCCTTGATGTCCTCGAGCGAAGGATTGAGGGTCAGGGTGTGGACGAACTGAAGCCAGGGGGCGACATCCTTGCGGAAGTCCCAGCCCAGATCGAGGATGGCCTGATCATCGGTTGTGCCGGTGTCGAAGCTTTCGTGCTGGTAGCCGATGCCGCCGCGGACTTTCCACTCGGTTTCCGCTTCGCGGATGACGAAGTAGCCCAGGCCGGTGGTGGCGGTGGCGCGGAGGTCGAGGTTTTCGAACTCATCGTGTTCGAGTTCGCCGTTGATGTACCAGTAGAGTCGGTCGGTGAGGTCCACTTCCCAGCGTGCGCCGCCGATGATTTCGTTGGCGGAGCGGACGCCGTTGTCGCGGGCGTACCGCCCCAGGCCGTAGAGCGTCAGGCGGTCGCCGGGCGTTTCGCGCTTGATGGTCAGGCCGCCGTTGAAGTTGAGGATTTCGCTGTTGCCGCTCTGACCGTTGAGGCCCAGTTCCAGCCGCACCTTCCAGACGGCGCGCTGGGCGACGATGGCCGGGTCCTCCTGACCGGCGGGCCAACTGCTGGTGACCTGCTTCAGCTCGACAGGCTTGTCGCCCACGACTTCGCCCTGCACGCTCTGCGCCCCGGACGCGGCATCATATTGAAGCTTGGCCACGGCACGGTCGCCGGTCTCAAGCTGCACATTCAAAGGCTCGCTCGTCGAGATGCCCTTGATCTTGGCCGCATCGATGGTCAGTTCGCCGGCAAACTCCGTGTTGACGGTCACCTTGCCGCCGGCGATCCGCGTCACCGTGCCGATGATTTTGCTGCCGTCGGCCAGATGAACTTCATCCGCCATCGCGGAGATCGGACAGGCGAGAAGAGCCGCACAAATCAATGCATGACGTAACATTCAAAAACCTCCTGTGGAAGTCCACCTGATGAACAAGCCCAAACGGGCTGCGATGGTAGCCAACCCTTATCCTCCCGGCAACAGGGTATGGATGCGGTCTCAGGGCCGTTTAATTCTCGGCACTCACTCTGTCGAAAGTTCCAAATGACAAACTTCAAACTCCAAACAAGTTCCAAAGAACAAAAAAACGCAATCAAACGGAATCCGGATTCGGATCGATTTTGCCCGGTTCGGCTCGCTTTCGAGTTTGTTTGAGATTTGGAGTTTGTGATTTGGAGCTTTTGCTTCCGGTGATGGGATGGAGAATTAAACGGCCCTGGATGCGGCCTGAGTGTGACCATCTTTTGTGGCAAGATGTGATTCCGGGTGGCTGGGGCTGGAGAAGTTTTGGGTGGCTGGGGCTGGAGGCTTTGCGCAAGCCCCGGCCCGGCGACCACCAACTCTCGGTATCCCATCCGTTGACGTGCGCCCTGGGCCGGGGCTTCGCGGACTCAGCCCCAGCCACCCGAAGCAGCCTCAGCCCCATCACCCCATCGCATCCCCCCAAATTCCGATGTATGGTTCCACTGCGGTTTGATACACTGGTTTCTTCGCCATCGCGCGGCTGCGATGGATCTGAAACCGTTCCCTTCGCAGGAGATTTTCGATGAATCGCAATCGCTGGACCTTTGTCGCCCTCATGCCGCTTGTCGTCGCCACCGTGATGACCGCCGAATCGGCCCAGAAAACCGATGTGAAATTCACCGCGCCCCAGCAGGCCGCGGCGGACAAGATCCAAGCCCACGGCGGCCTCGTGCTCCGCGTGGCCAGCAGCACCGACACCCTCGATGTGCTCTTCAACCTCTCCGGCAAGCCGGGCACCGATGCGATCCTCGCCCAGGCCAAGCTGCTGCCCAAGGTCATCAAGCTCAACCTCGCGGGCACCGATGTCACCGACAACGGCCTGACCGAGGTCGCCGCCATGACCGATCTCGTGTCGCTGCACCTGGAGCGCACCAAGATCACCGATGCCGGCCTGGCGAAGCTCAAGAGCCTGGGCAAGCTGGAATACCTCAACCTCTACGGCACCGAAATCAGCGACGCCGGCCTGACCCACCTGGCCGGCATCAAGAGCCTCAAGAAGCTCTATGTCTGGCAGTCAAAGGTCACCGATGCCGGCGTTGAAAATCTCAAAAAGGCCAACGCATCGCTCTACATCAACAACGGCTGGGTCGCCCCCAAGGAACCGCCCAAGGAAGTGGCCGCCCCCACCCCCGGCGCCCCTGCCGCACTGACGATCAAAGCCATCATGGAAGGCGCGCTCAAGGGGGATGACACCCCGGTCAAGCGGGCCATCGCCAAGAAGTCCAACCCCGAAGAGATCAAGAAGATTCACGAATACTTCGTGGCCCTGGAAAAGCTCAAACCCGCCAAAGGTGATGAGGCCAGTTGGAAGGCCAAGACCGCGGCCCTGGTCGCCGCCAGCAATCTGCTGGTGAAAGGCGATGCCAAGGGCGTCGCCGCGTTGCAGGCCGCGGCCAACTGCAAGGCGTGTCACGATGCGCACAAGGGCAAGTGAGAAGATGGCTGCGATGGAGCCGCGACTCAACGAGTCGCGGACGTGAACAGCCTGAAAGAGCGTCGATCGCGCAGCGGATCACGGGATGCGAAAACGACCGGACGCCGATCGAGGCTGAAAGAAAAAGGTGCATTCGGCCACCCCTATCAGGCTGTTCACGTCCGCGACGTGTTACGTCGCGGCTCGCGCTGATCCCGAATCCGGGTTCAAAAATACTGGCAGTGATCCGCCTGTGCCGCGATCTCGTTGAGGAACACCGCCGGGTCGATGATGCCCTGGGCCTCCGGCAGGAGGTTCTGCGGTTTCACCTCGAACGTCATCGCCGCCAGTTTGCAGGCATGAAACCGCACGTTGCCGGTGGCGTGGGCCGCCTGGATGAAGCCGTGGATGTCCTGCGGCTCGTCGAAGGCCGCGAGCCTGTCCAACAGGTATGCCTTGCGGTCGCCGTAGCGGGCCTCCATCGTCACCGCCTTGACGCCTTCTTTCGTCAGCACGCGCGAAGCCCAAAGCACGCAGAGCACATCGACCTGCACGCCGCGCCTGCCCATCTCGTAGGCGAAGGCCAGCGGCGTAAGCAGGCGGTCGAACGCATCATCGCGCACGATGATCGCCATTCTGGTGATGCTCTTCTTTTGAGTGGCGGTCGGGACGGCTTCAAGTGTCGCAGTCATGTCATGTTCCTTTCGGTATGGGGTTGTGAAAACCGGCAAACGCGAAGGAATCATTCCATGTGAAGGTCGCTTCGACCAGTTGACTTGCGGTACACCCCGGGGCCGTTTCATTCTCCGCCACATCACCGGAAGCAAAAGCTCCAAACCGCAAACTCCCAAATCTCAAACAAACTCGAAAGCGAGCCGAACCGGGCAAAACCGATCCGAATC
>CAZYPK010000132.1:0-14958 GCA_964649195.1 uncultured Phycisphaeraceae bacterium | reverse complement strand
CGAGGACGCTGCGGCTATAAATGTTTCCGACGCGCAGCGAGGACGCTGCGGCTATGAATGTTTCCTGACGCGCAGCGAGGACGCTGCGGCTATGAATGTTTCCGACGCGCAGCGAGGACGCTGCGGCTATGAATGTTTCCTGCCCCCTGCTCCTTTCCCTCTCCCCTTCCCCATGAACGCCATCGTCCTTCACAACCTGCACCTGATGCGTGGCTCCACCGCCATTCTCCGCGACATCAGCGCCACCATCCCCGCCGGTTCCTACACCGCCATCCTCGGTCCCAACGGCTGCGGCAAGACCACGCTCACCCGCGCCATCACCGGAGCCATGTTCTTCTCGCAAGGCAACGTCGAAGTGCTCGGTGAAACCATCGGCGACACGGACATCCGCGCCCTTCGCCGGCGCATCAGCGTGGTCAACCCGACCGCTTCCACCGCCGAGGCCCACGTCGCCGGTTCCGTCGTCGATGCGGAACTGACCGCCCACGAAGCCGCGCTCACCGGTTTCTTCGGCACCATCGGCCTCTACGACCGCCCCACCGATCAGCAGCGCGACCGCGCCAATCACATGCTCCGCGAAGTCGGCCTGGGCCATCGCATCGATCATCGCTTCTCGCTGCTTTCCACCGGTGAACAGCGCCGCTGCCTGATCGCCCGCGCCCTGGTGCATCGGCCTGAACTGCTGATCCTTGATGAACCGACGGCAGGTCTGGACATCTCCGGCCGCGAACATGTGCTGGCCACGATCGAGGCGATTCTTGCCGGTCAGGAAAAAGCGAGTGCGGGCGAGCCGCGCATGACGGTGCTGATGATCACGCATCACGTGGAGGAGCTTTCGCCGCGCTGCCGGCAGGTGATGCTGATGAAGGCGGGCCGGTTCACGCGCATCGGCAGGCCGGAGGATGTGATCACGCCGGAGACGCTGAGCGAAACCTTCGGCTGCAAGGTGTTCGTGCGAAAGAGCAACGGTCGGTGGTGGTTGGAGGTTGCGGAAAATCAGGAAATCAGGAAAACATGAAAGCAGGAAATGGGGAGGTTGCGGAGGTTGCGGAGGTTGCGGAAAATCAGGAAATCAAGAAAACATGAAAGCAGGAAATGAGGAGCTTGTGGAGGTTGCGGAAAATCAGGAAAGCAGGAAAACATGAAAGCAGGAAATGCGGAGCATTCATCATGGCAGAGCGACAATATGACCATAGTGGACGGCTGCGGCCTGAACTGCTGGAACGATTTGTGCATTACAGCATTCGCGTGCTGAAACTGGTCGAGAAAATGGAAAAGGATCATCGTCCGCGCCGAGTGATCGACCAGATCACCGGCAGCGGAACCTCGCCCGGTGCGCAGATGTTTGAAGCCCATGATGCAATGAGCACCGCCGACTTTCTCAAGTCGATCGGATGGACGGCCAAGGAACTCAATGAAACACTTCACTGGCTTCGAGTCATCAAAGGCATGGCGTGGGAACCGCCCGTGCGAATGGACGAACTCATCGACGAAACGCATCAACTGATCAGCATCGTCAAGGCCATGAACGCCCGAACGAGACGCAACCGTCCATAGAATCAAACATGCTCCGCAATCGCTGCCGGGACTGCCGAACACCCCCGGATGCACCGTGAATCAGGGATTGCTACGCCGCAAGCGGCTTGGACGTGAGGGTATTCAGGAGTCCCTGCCTTCATTTCCTGCTTTCATGCTTTCCTGTTTTCCTGCTTTTCCTATAATCCCCGCCCATGAGCACATCCCTCCAACCCCTCGTCGGCATCGTGATGGGCAGCGCCTCCGATGCCCCCACCATGAAGGAAACGATCAAGGTCCTCGACGAGCTGGGCATCGCCTGGGAATGGAAGGTCTGCTCCGCCCATCGCACGCCGGCCAGGGCCCACGAGTTTGCGACCACGGCTGCGGCGCGCGGCATCAAGGTGATCATCGCGGCGGCGGGGATGAGCGCCCATCTGGCCGGGGTGATGGCGGCGCTGACCCATCTGCCGGTGCTGGGCGTGCCGATGGATGGCAAACTCGGCGGCGGACTCGATGCCCTGCTCTCGACCTGCAACATGCCCAAGGGCATCCCGGTGGGCACGATGTCGATGGGCGGTCACGGCGCGGTCAATGCCGCCCTGTTTGCCGCGGCGATCCTCGCCACCGGTGACAAGGCGATCGAGGCGAAGCTGATCGAATATCGCAAAAAGCAGACGGAAAACGTGCCCGAAGCGCCGCCGCTGGAGTGAAGAAAACAACATGACACCATCGCCCCTCACCATTGCCGCGTTTCAACGGCACATCCGCGATCGCTACTTCGCCACCGACTCGGCGCGCGGCACCCCGGCCACGTTCATGTGGCTCATCGAGGAAGTCGGCGAGCTGGCCACGGCGCTGAACACCACCGATGAGAAGCGCGATCAGGCGAACATCGAGGAGGAGTTCGCCGACTGCATCGCCTGGCTGTGTACGCTGGCGAACATCAACGGGGTGGATCTGGAGAGCGCGATCAGCAAGAAATACCTGACGGGCAAAGGACCGGCGGGGACGAAGTGATCATCGCTTGATCTCGCGAACAAGATCATCAACGAGCCGCGTTCTGCCACACTCGGGGCAGGTGTCTGAGAGGACGCCCGAGAGGTTGTAGCGGCAGGCAAAACACTCTGGAACGAGATGCGGGGCATCAGAACGATATGTGCCGGCGAGATTGCGCAGGGTGCAGTAGGTGTCACCGTACCTTGACAGCCCCATGCAGATCGAGAACATCGCCATGATGCAGACAAGCACGATCCACACATGGAACATCAATTCGCTCGAAAAGAACACCGGGAAGAACGCCATAACCAAGACGAAGGCAAAAGAGCCCAAAGACATCGTGCCGAGCCAAAAGAGGATTCCTTCGTTCTTTTGTTTTGCTGACCAACGACTGAGCACGTAACAATCCCAGAGATGTTTTCCAGGCAAATGCCTGAACTCGGGGCGGGATCGAAGCCACGCGATCCAGTCACCGGTGACACCGTACGACACACGGCAAGCCATGAACCACAAACCGGTGCGCAGGGATCGTGAAAATGAAGTCGGTGCAGCCTCGGACATGAAATCATCGTACCGCGTGACGGCGAAGCGGTTGATCCGCAAGCGGTCATTCATGCAAGCCTTTGCTTTCACGCACGATGCTTCCACGCCAACATCAAGACATGCTATCACGCTATCACGCAGCACCGGGCCGACACGGCCCGGCTCGCTTAATCGCGCAGCTTGCGCGGCGGCTTGCCCGGTTTCTGTCTTCGCCTTTGCCGGGGTGCGGCGATCACATCCGCAGGCGATTCGCCGGGACGAGGCTTGTGGGAAGCGGTCTTGATGGCGTAGGAAATATTCGCGGCGGCGAGCGCTTCCACCGCTTCTTCGCAGAGCAGATGCACACCGGGGCGAACCACCTTGCCGGGGAACCTGCCCAGCAGAAACGCCACGGCGCGGCGTTCGGTGGTGGAGTTGGGGAAGGTGATGGTGATCATGGGGAAAGATGTCGCCTGTTGAGTCGGTTGCACTGCACATGAAAGATGACCGTTGATGCATTCTTACCTGCCGATTTCGGAACGCTTCGATCCGGCAGCCGCATCGATTTGTTTTTCTTCGAATGACACCAGGCGGGATTGGTACTGAACCTGCCGTTTGCGGGCATCGGCCATGATGCGGTGAATGTCGTAGTCATGACGCGCCGCCAGTTCATCGCGCACGGCTCGGATTTCATCGACGATCGGATCCGTGGGCATGATCAGACTCCCATCAGTTCTTCAGGCGTGCAAATCGTGGGACAGGCGTATCCCGCATCCTGGCGCACCCGTTCGACCAGCCGTTTGAGCTGGGCATTGGCCAGATGTTTGCAGTTCCAAGTCATGAGTATAGTCTAGGCGATGCACCGCACTGATGGCAATGTGCGATGCATCGAGCGCCGCCTTGGCTGGAATGATCCGGGAATCGAGCAGTCGCCAGGCCAGCGCCTCCACTTGTTCGGTCACTGTCAGGACAGGCAGAAAATCAATCATTCTCAACCGCTGCACGGCGGCATCCGAATCACCCGCCCCGGCTTCATCGAGCACAAATGGGGAGATGAAAATATCAAACGCATCCCTGCGCGACCGCCACCATTCGCGAGTGACTTGCTGGTGGCCGGCGATGATGAGATCGCGGCTTGGCCAGGCCGTGAGATAACTGGGGATGGTCGTCTCCAGATAAAGGCGAGGTTTCATCAGCGATCCTCGATTGCCTCACTCACCGCGACGCCTTCACCCCGTTCACATCCACATGAATCTTAGGCGGCGCCTTCACCTGGCCGTTGCGCTCATCGAGTATCTGCCGCACGCGCCTTGCGATGCCTGCGGCGTCCAGCCCCGCATCGGCGAGCTGGCCGGCGCGGCTGTCCTGATACAGCCACTTCTCCGGCATCGCGGCGCGATAGACCGCATCGGTGGACACCCGTCGATCGCTCAGAGCTTCGAGCGCCGCGGCGCCCAGGCCGCCGGCCAGGGCGTGGTCTTCGATCGTCAGCACCGGAATGTTCTGCTTCACCAGGGCCTCGATCAGTTCCACATCGACCGGCTTGGCGAAACGGGCGTCGTAAAGGGCGATGTCGTAGCCTTGCTGTTCGAGTTCCTTCATCGCCTCGGCTGCGTCATAGACCAGCGTGCCGTAGGCGAAGAGGGCCAGGTCGGGTTTCGAGTTCCGAGTTCCGAGTTTCGAGTCGGCTTCAGCCCCACCCGGAAGGGTGCGGGCCATCGGGTCGTAGGAACCACTGCTGGCATCGGAATCGCCTGTATTCGCAGACGCATTGGCCCGCGCCCTTCCGGGCGGGGCTATGGGATCAAGTCGCTCGCCGGTGCGTTTGATGAACACGCCCTTGCCCAGTTCATACGGCGGCACATCCTTCACCAGCGGCTCGCTGGGCACGTTCTCGCGCGGGTAGCGCACGAAGCTGGCGCCGGCGTCGTAAGCACGCATGAACTCCAGGCCCGCGACGAGGTTTTCCTCATCGCTGACCGCGAGCATCGCCACGCCGGGCAGCGGGCGGAACATGGTGATGTCCATGAAGCCGTGGTGCACCGCGCCATCGCCGCCCACGTAGCCGGCCCGGTCCATGCAGACGCGCACCGGCAGACCTTGCAACGACACCTCCTGAAACACCTGATCGAGCGCACGCTGGGCGAAGGTCGAATAGACCGCGAAGAACGGCTTGATGCCCACCTTCGCCAGACCGGCGCACATGTCCATCGCGTGGCTTTCGCAGATGCCGGTGTCGAGCGTGCGATCGGGGAACTGCGGGATCACTTTGTTGAGACCGGTGCCATCGGGCATCGCCGCCGTCACCGCAAAGACTTTTTCATCGCGGTTCATCATGTCGATCATCGCATCGGCGAAAGCGGTGGTGAACGAGCGGCCGCCCTTCTTCAGTTCCACGCGGCAGCCCTCGACGACGAACGGCGTGGGCGAGTGGAACTTGGTCGCATCGCCTTCGCTGAAGTCGAAGCCTTTGCCCTTGATCGTTTTCACATGGAGCAGCACGGGGCGGTCGAAGTCCTTCACTTCGTTGAGCATGTCGATGAGGGTGGGCAGGTCGTGGCCATCGATGGGGCCGACGCAGACGAAGCCGAACTGCTCGAACATGTGGCCGGTGAGGAAGGCGGACTTCATCATCTCGCCGGCACGGTGGTAGAGGCCTTCGAGGGCGCTGCCGCCGGGGATGAACTTGAGGACCTCGTGGGCTTTCTTTTTGAAGTCGGAGTAGGTCGGGCTGACGCGAACGCGGTCGAAGTAAGAGGACATGGCGCCCTGCGGTTTGGCGATGGACATGCCGTTGTCGTTGAGGACGACGAGGAACTGGCGGTTGAGCGTGCCGGCGTTGTTGAGGCCTTCCATGGCGACGCCGTTGACGATGGAGGAGTCGCCAATGAGTGCGACGGCTTTGCGACCCCCGGAACCCCCTTGACCATTGAGTGTGTCACCCCGCGCCATGCCCACGGCGGTGGAGATGGCGGTGCCAGCGTGGCCGACGCTGAACAGATCAAACGGCGACTCGCGCGGCTCCGGGAACCCGGCCATGCCGCCCTTGATGCGCAGCTTGGGCAGCAGGTCGAGCCGACCGGTCAGCAGCTTGTGCGGGTAGCACTGGTGGCCCACGTCAAAGAGCAGGCGGTCGTGGCCGAAGTCGAAGACGTAATGCAGGGCGATGGTGAGTTCGACGACGCCGAGGTTGGGGGCGAGGTGGCCGCCGGATTTGGCGACCTGATCGCAGATGGCGTGGCGAATCTCCCTGGCGAGATCGGGGAGCTGTTCGATGCTCAGCTTCTTGAGGTCGGCTGGGCCTTGGATGTGTCGGAGCAGGTCAGTCATCGGGGTCAATACCTTTTGATGCACACGCATCGCGGAGATGCGGTTGGGGCACGCGCACCGGGGACGGTGCGGTATGAACGCTCACCGTTGCGTGGTGATGCGGATCCAGCGGGCGGCTTTGCCTTTGGGGCGGCGGCGGGATGCAGGGCGATGAGTCATGTGATTCTCAGGGATGATTGGCGGGATCGGGAACGAACTGCCCGGCATCACGCGCGGCCTTAATCAGTAAATACACACGCCACAATTCCGTTTCAGGGTTGTTGTAAACGTCCGTCATCAGGAACCTGTTGTATAATTCATAAATCTTACGGGTGTTCTCAAGGCCTTCTTCGCCATACACACGGGAAATATCGACGGTCACCACCTCAAAATCTCCGTCCTGCACAATGGACGCAAGTTGGGGATCGGTCGTCGTTTCATATCGCCTCAACCGGCCGGCGCTCAAATCCTTTGCAATCAGTCGACTCGCCCTGTGGATAGTCGATACGTTTCGATAGTATTCAAGATCACGTCTTTCATTCGTCACGGTCCGATACATCCAAACCGTAGCACCCAAAGAAACGAGTGCGACCAGCGCCAATATCCCGGCCAGCAATCGCATAAACACCTCGCAATCCCAAATCATCTCGTCCGCTTCGCCATGAACTCGCACAACTCCCTCAACAGTTTCGCATCATCGCCTAACGGCTTAAGGGCATCATACGCTTCTGTTTCGACCTCCAACATTCAATCCCTCAGCTTTTCCGCCGGGGGCCACTCGCCCCGCTCCTTCGCGGCCTTCACCGCAAGGTAAATGTGCCAACCGATCTTGGCGGGGTTGTTGACGTTGGCACGGGTGATGCCGTTGTAAGTCGAATAGTATTTCTCAAAAAACGGCTCGATCGCATCGGCGGGCACCGGCTCGATGACGAACTCATCCTCCGATGGCTGCGGAACCGGCGACAGGCCGGCGGGAATGATCTCGAACAACTTCAACTCGCCGCGATGCAGGTTCAACAGGGCCTCATTCGCCCCCTGCGCCACCGCATAATGCTCCATCAGGCCGTCCCGTTCGCGTCGCGCTTCCTCCAACGCCCGGCAGGTGAACAGGTTCAAACCGCTTAACGCGACAATCGCCAGGACCAGCACGAGAACGAACAATCGCATTGACTTCGCTCCTATCGGGTCCGCTTCGCCATGAACTCGCACAACTCCCTCAACAGTTTCGCATCATCGCCTAACGGCTTAAGGGCATCATACGCCTGAGCCTCCAACCGTTCGACCTCGCGCCGGCTGGCGTCGATGCCGATGAGGCCGGGGTAGGTCAGTTTGCCTTTGTCGGCGTCCTTGCCCGCCTTCTTGCCCAGGTGCTCGGTCGTCTGCGTCACGTCGAGCAGGTCATCGACGACCTGGAACATCAAACCGATCGCTTCACCATACCGTGTGAGGGAGGGGAGAAGTTCCGAGTTCCGAGTTCTGAGTTCTGAGTTCTGAGTTCCGAGTTCTGAGTTGAAAGGCATGGAGGCGCGGTTGCCTGTTTCTTCTTCCGTGCCTTTTAACTCAGAACTCGGAACTCGGAACTCGGAACTTGTCCCGCCGGAACTCGGAACTCGGAACTCGGAACTTTTTTTTCCGATGATCGCCCCCATACGGCAGGCGCAGCGTATCAGCGCCCCGGTCTTATTTCGGTGAATCGTCTTCAAACGGTCCAATGGCGACGTGGCTTCGTCGAAATCGGGAAGCGTGTCGAAGACCTGGCCGGCGATCATGTCGTTGGTGCCGATGGCCAGTTCGCGGCAGATCAGGCCGGCCAACTCCGGGGGTTCCGGGGCCATGCGGGTGGCGATGAGTTCAAACGCGAGGCTGGACATCAGGTCGCCCGCAAGGATGGCCATCGCTTCGTTGGTGTGGCGGTGAAGCGTCGGCCTGCCCCGGCGAAGGTCATCATCATCCATCGCGGGCAGGTCATCATGCACCAGTGAGAAGCAATGGATCAGCTCGATGGCGGCGGCGGCGGGCAGGGCTTTTTCGATGTCGCCGCCCACCGCCTGGCAGGACCAGAGCACGAGCAGGGGCCGCAGCCGTTTGCCGCCGCCGAGAAGGCCGTAGGCGGTGGCCTCGCGGAGGTTTTGGGGCAGCGGACGTTGATCGAGCGCCGCCTGGAGATAGGACTCGACGACAGCCGCGTCACGCTTCATGGCGGCGGCGAGGTCGGTCGATAGCGATGGCTGCTCGGTGGTGGGCATCAGGGGCGAAGACCTTGGGGGAAAACGGGATTATAGGGGGGTGGGGGGAGAGATACAAAAGAAGACAAGCCGCGATCAGGGGAAAAGCATATGACCTGAGTTCGGGATAAGCCCCGCCCGGAGCCTGAGAACCATTGGGTGGCTGGGGCTGAGGCTCTGCGAAGCCCCGGCTCAGGCGCACGAAGCAAGGTGAGGCAACTGAAAACCGAAGGCTGAAGACTAAAGGCTGAATGCTGAATGCTGAAGGTCGCCGGGCCGGGGCTTGCGCCGAGCCTTCAGCCCCAGCCACCCAATGGTTCTCAGTCTCCGGGCGGGGCTTCCGGGGGCTTCACCTGTTCTTTAGCCATATGCTTTTACCCTGAAACCGCGATGGCCTTGAGCCGTGATGCAACACATCGCGGACGCCCACGGCATGTCGGAGAGTTGATGCGTGAATAGGCTCGCGGCTGCGGCGGCTCGCGGCCGATCATCGATGGCGCGATGGATGCCCCTTCAGCCGTGAGCGTCCGCGACGTGTCACGTCGCGGCTCTGATGGTTGTCATCACCCATTTGGCCACCACTTCCGCGCCGTCGGCGGGCTTCGTTTCCTCCAATCGCTTCACCATCGCATCGCGCTTCCTCTCATCGCAGATCAGTTCCAGCAGCGGCGCGGCAAGCTGCGAGGCATTGAGCTTCGGTTCGATCATATCCTTGAGCAGCACCGCCCCGCCCGCTTCGACCATCGGCCCGGCATTGAGCCTTTGATGATCATCCTTGTGAAACGGATAAGGCAGAAAAATCGTCGGCACCGCGTTGGCCCACGCCTCGGCCACCGCGCCGGCGCCGCTGCGGCTGATCGCCACCGTGGCGGCGCCCCAGGCCCGGCCCATCGTGTCGCAGAACGGCATGACCGCCGCGGGCAAACCGATGGCCGCATACGCAGCCTGGAAATCGGCATCCTTGGCCGGGCCGGTGATGTGAAGAATCTGCCAGTGTTTGAGGGCCGCCTGCACTTCGCGGTGTCGCAGCAGTTCGAGCACGGCAAGGTTGACGGATTGAGCGCCCTGACTGCCGCCGGTGATCATGAGGGTGTGGCGGTGGGGAGAAATAAGTTCTGAGTTCCGAGTTCCGAGTTCCGAGTTGAAAGGCGATTCGCCTGATGATGCGTTGTCTTCATTGCCTTTTAACTCGGAACTCGGAACTCGGAACTGGGAACTTTTTATCGCCGAAAATCGCAGCGGCAGACCGATGCGCAAAGCGCCGGGGAGCAGCGGCGAATCGTAGGTGGAAAACACCTGCCCCAATGCGCGGGCTTTCGCCGCCATTCGGCGGTTCGCCTTGCCGGGGACGGCATCGAGATTGACCAGCGCCAGCGGGATGCGTTTCGATCGGGCCGCCATCGCCGCCGGGCCGGAGACGAAGCCGCCGGTCGTGACGATGGCTTTGACGTTCTCACGATCGATGATCGCTTCGACCTGTTTTTTGGATGCATAAAGGGTGGCCAGAAACGCGGGCCAGCGCCAGGGTTTGCTCGACCAGGGTTTCACGGCGAGCTGCGTGAAAGGGATGTCGGTTTTGGCGAGGATGTCGCGGTCGAGGCTGCGATGGGAAAGGAGAAAGTGCGGGCGCAACCGATGCGAAGCGGCCAGCGGCTGCATGCGCTCCCAGATCGCAAGGTTGGGGAAGATGTGGCCACCGGTGCCGCCGCCGGCGAAGAGGATCGTGGAAGCAGGTTCAGTTGCGGGCATGATGCCATCCTTGACATTCAGTGTGGACCAACAGCGTCGTTTTCCAGGACAGGAAACAGGAGCCGCTTGCGGCTTCGCTCTGATTCCTGTTCCCTGTCCTGTCTCCCGCAGACGCGCAGCGAGGACGCTGCGGCTACGATGTCCCCTGTCCCCTGTCTCCTGTTCCCAAACGCTCATCCGTAACGTCCGATATTTGGTGAAGTTATCATTTCAGACACGCAAGTGTCCCATGAGCGTCGTGGTTATCCACATCGCCCTGCCCGACCCGCAAGCATTCCACGGTCAATCATGCAACTCCCGTTCCATCATTCATCGGCTACCACCCCCGATACGACCGCACAACACAACTGTATGAAAATAAATGATTAACGACGCTGATTTCAGTGCGGGGTTTCATGATCGGCCCGATATGAGGATTTTCCCGCATCGTGAAAATGGCTTGGGTTTCCCACCGCTTTTGATGATCTCAACACGTTATCCACACGGACTTGACGAGCCGTTTCAGCCCGTCATTCCGTACACTGCCATCATGCTGGAACGGATCACCCATCCCGGCGGACTGGTCGCCTATCAGTCCCCGCTGCTGGCCGGCCGAGGCATTCCCCATGCCTTCACCACCCGTCTGGGCGGGGTCAGCCAGGCGCCGTTTGACTCGCTCAATTTTCAACCCGCCTCGCGCAGCGTCGCCCATCTGGGGGCAGGGCCGACGGTGGAAATGCGTGATGCCGCTCCCCCGGCTCCTCCGGCTCCTCCAACTTTTGCGAATCCCCCGCCGTTGCGTTCCTCGGCGCCGCCTGCGGATCAGTACGAGACGGTCGTGGAAAACTTTCGCCGGCTCGCCTGGGCCATCGGCTGCGGCAGCCGACGAACAATCTGCATCTGGCAGGTGCATGGCCGGGATGTCTGCATCTGGCCCGAACAGGCCCGCGATGTGACGCCGGGCGATCCGACGACGGTGGTCGCGCAGGCCGACGCCCTGGCCACCGCCGACGCCGACGTGCTCATCAGTGTTCGCGTGGCCGACTGTGTGCCGGTGTTGCTGGCGGATCGGGAAGGGGGCGCGGTGGCGGCGGTCCACGCCGGCTGGCGCGGCGTGACCGCCAACATCATCCAGGCCACGCTTTCCACCATGCGCGACCGCTTCGGCGTGCAGCCGTCCCAGATCATCGCGGCGATCGGGCCCTGCATCTCCACCGCTCATTTTGAAGTGGGTTTCGAGGTGGCCGCCGCCTTTGATGAGGCGAAGCTGGGCGAGGCGGTGCATCGCGGACATGAACCCAGGCCCCATGTCGATCTGCAACACGCCATCGCGTTGCAGCTTGAGCGGGCTGGTGTTTCCGCTTCGCGGATCGACCGCAACGACCGCTGCACCTACCGCGATGGCGACGAGTTTTACAGCCATCGAAGGGATGCGGGACGAACGGGAAGAATGGCGGCAATCATCGGCGCCAGACCGCGGTAGCCCGCACTCGATTCAGCCGCGACTCAACGAGTCGCGGACGTGAACCGCCTGAAGACGTGCGAGGCGGCACAGCCAGGGGACGGCCGGCGTCTGATGTCCTGCGTTCACGGTTGCCTGTCTCTTGTCCCCTCAACCTGCTTCCTGCGGTTTTCGAGGCTGTTGGCCGCCGCGCGATTTTCACTCCTTCAGGCTGTTCACGTCCGCGACTCGTTGAGTCGCGGCTGTGGGGAACAGGTCCATCAAAAAAACCGCCCCTCTTTGGAGGAGCGGTTCCTGTTCGTGGCGAACGCAAGTGCGGCGTCGGATCACTTGAGTTCGACGGTCGCGCCTTCGGCCTTGAGCTTTTCGACCAGGGCTTCGGCATCGGCCTTGGAGAGGGCGGTCTTGACGGCCTTGGGGGCGCCATCGACCAGTTCCTTGGCTTCCTTGAGGCCCAGGCCGGTCGCTTCGCGGACGACCTTGATGACCTGGATCTTCTTGTCGCCGGCCGCCTTGAGGATGACGTCGAACGCCGTCTGCTCCTCTTCGACGGCTGCCGGGCCGGCCGCCGCCATCACGACCGCGCCGCCGGCGGCGGGTTCGAGGCCGTAGGTGTCCTTCAGGTAGTTCTTGAGTTCGACCGCCTGGGTCAGGGTCAAACCCGCGATCGAATCGCCGATTTCCTGGATCGTTGCCATGATAAATGCTCCATCAAACATTGAGTCTTCAAGAGGTGAGCGAACGTCGCTCATTTAACCCCGGATAGGGGGCCAGTCGAAGACGGATTAAATACAAGGAAGTTCCGAGTTTCGAGTTCCGGGTTCCGAGTTGGGGAAAAGACAGAGAAGATTGAGCCGAGGTTTGGAATCCGAGTTTGCATCAACTCGGAACCCGGAACTCGAAACTCGGAACTTTGCCTTAAGCCACTTTCGCGATCGCTTCGCCCTTTTCGAGTTTCTTTTCGACCTGTTCGACGAGCGAGGCGATCTGGCTGCCGGCGCCGGTGATGGCGCCGATGAGCTGGCCGGCTGCGCCGAGGATGATCTGGATGACCTGGGCCTGGGCCTCGACCCTGGTCGGGTACTTGCTCAAGGCTTCGATCTGGGTCGGGCCGAACAGCTCGCCATCCATGATCGCGCCCTTGAACTGCACCTGGGGCAGCGTCTTGAGCTTGTCGATGAGGATGCGGGCCACATGGACCACGCTCTCGCCGCCATAGACGAGGGCGCTGGCACCTTCGAGGGTGGCGTTGATGCCTTCCATGACGGTGGTGTTGAACGCGCTTTTGGCGAGGTTGTTCTTGATGACGGTGATCTTGATGTCGTCCTTGGCCAGGTCGGCACGGAGAACGTTGTTCTCGTTCGACTTGATGCCGCGCACATCGATGACGACGGCCCCGGTCAGGCCATCGAACTTTTTCCTGTACGTGTCAACGATCAGATTTTTGATCGGCTTGCTCATGGGAATACTCTGGTGAAGGGCCTAGGAGTAAAGGGCCTTGGGAGGAGGGCCTGGGGCCTAGGGTTCGGATTAAGTCAACATAGGTCGATTCGTGTGGAAGATTGAAGAGGCAGAGGTTCGGGACAGGCTTGGTGCTGGACGCTTGTAAGCTCCAAATCCTAGGCCCCAGGCCCTTGGCCCTAGGCCCTTCCCTCCTCAGATCGCCACCGTCACGCCGGGGGTCATTGTGCCTTTGATCGAAACCTTTTTGATGTAAACGCCCTTGGAGGACGAGGGCTTCATGCGGTTGATCACATCGATGAACGCCTGGGCGTTCTCTTCGAGCAGCTTGGGGTCGAAGCTCATCTTGCCGACGACGGCATGCACGTTGCCGTTGGGGTCGTTGCGGAACTCGACCTTGCCCGCGCCGTATTCCTTGACCGCCCGGACGACATCCGGCGTGACCGTGCCGCTCTTGGGCGAAGGCATCAGCCCCTTGGGACCGAGCACCTTGCCGAGTTTGGAGACGATTCGCATCATGTCCGGGCTGGCGACGGCGACCTCGAAATCCATCCAGCCGCCTTCGATCTTGGCGACCAGTTCTTCGCTGCCCGCCTCGACGGCGCCGGCCGCCTTGGCCGCCTCGACCTTGTCGGCGGTGCAGAAGGCCACGACCTTCTTGCTCTTGCCGATGCCGTGGGGCAGGGAGACTGCGCCGCGAATCTGCTGGTCGGCCTGCTTGGGATCGACGCCCAGATGCAGGACCAGATCGATCGACTGGTCGAACTTCGTTTTGCGGAATGCCTTGACACGACCGATGGCATCGGGCAGCGGCAGAGCCTTGCTGCGATCCCAGCCATCAATGTCGGCGCGAATGCGCTTGCCGTAAACCTTCATGATGAGTCCCTTTGAAAGTCCCAGGCTTCCAGACGACACGCCTTGAAAACCGGATCAATCTCCCACGATTCACCGGCTCGTGGTAAGCCTTGAATAAGTTCCGAGTTCCGGGTTCCGGGTTCTGAGTTGCAATCCCCAATCCGAAATCCCAAATCCCAAATCCGAAATCCGAAATCGCTTTAACTCGGAACTAAATTTCGCCTTCCACATCGATGCCCATTGATCGCGCGGTGCCGGCGAGGGTTCGCATGAGGGCGCGTTCGCTGCGGCCGGTCATTTCCTTGCCTTTTTCCTTGGCGATCTTCTGGAGTTGTTCGATGGTGACCTTGCCGATCTTTTCCTTGTTGGGCACGCCTGAGCCTTTGTCCTTGCCCACCGCGTCGGCGAGCAGGACGGAGGCCGGGGGCGACTTCACTTCGAAGGAGAAGGTGCGGTCGGCATAGACCGTGATCACACAGCCGACCATTTTGCCGTTGAGGGCGCCGGTGGCGGCGTTGAACTGCTGGATGAACTGGCCGGGGTTGACACCGTTGGCGCCCAGGGCCGGCCCGATCGGGGGCGCGGGGGTCGCCTTGCCGCCGGGCGCCTGAATCTTGAACACGCTGGTAATCTTCTTGGCCATGACACCGACTCCAAAACGGAGGATATTTCAGTTGGAAACAGCCATTTCGACCGTTCCGGTCAGGCCGGAAGCAAGCCGGGCGGGAACGATCACCCGGTCCACCCAATGGAGGGAGCGGGAATGGCGAGCCGAGCAGTATAGCGAGTGCGGCGCAGGATGCAAAACGGGGTCATCTGTTTGCCAGGGCAAAAGCATATGGCGGGAGAACGGAAGCCTCCGGCTGGGAGGGCGAGGCTCCC
>CAZYPK010000131.1:0-15092 GCA_964649195.1 uncultured Phycisphaeraceae bacterium | reverse complement strand
GAACAGTATTATGCTGTCCTTTCGCTGCGCCCACCGGGAGTGGGGAAGTCCAGTTCACCAGGGCGGCGGATATACGGCCCCTGTTTCCATTTCATCCACCACCATCGTGCATGATCAGTTGTTCCTGGCCGACAAGGGCGGCGTTGAAAGGGCATTTCAGTTGCAGAACTTCGACGTGGCCTGTCGCGAGAGCAACGAAGTGACCGTGGCGTGGGCAATGAAAGCGGGGAAGAAAGAAGGGCCCTACGTGCTGGTCTATAACCACACAACGCAAAGCGCGCGATACGCGACCGGCAGCATCGAGAGGCTGGTGAAACCATCGGCCCTGGGATGTGCCGGCATTGTGCTTTTGGTGTTCTTGCTGATCCCGGTCATCAACATGGTCCCAATCCCCGTCCGCGTGAACATCGACGGCCTGAGCAACGTGGTGGGAATCGGGATCATCGCCGTCGTCGCCGTCATCGTACGTTATTTCATGATGAAGAACCGCGCCAGGCGGTTCAAGGCGGCCATCAACGAGCAGTTTGTTTAGCCGTGGTTCATGGCACCGGCAACAGAGTCTGCCGGCGCCATCAACCGTAAAGTTCCGTAAGCCAAACACAGATGTCGATTCTGGCGCAATATCGCGCATCACAGGAGGTTCGGATGTATATCAAAACCGCGGCATCGGTTGTATTGATGTTCGTCCTGACGGGTTGCGGCGACTCAACGCCCAATACGAGTGACGCCGAGCGAGTAGCGAGTAGTCCGACTACCCTAAAACTGTGAGTTGCTGAAGCGAGAGTTTTTAGAAAATTGGTCGAAACGAAGGTTCTCAACCCACCAGATTAGCGTAGTCGGACTACTACTCGCTACTCGCTGGGTATCAGATCACCCCTCGAAGCGCATGAGGCCTTCCGCTTCCAAGGCGGCTCTCATGTTGACTGCCGATTGATTGTTCATCCGCAGCGTGCGCACGGTGGCTCGTCCAATGCCCGTCAGCCCGACAATGATCGGCCCGTTCCATGCGAAATGGAGCGGCCAATGGTCAACGCGGGGATTGAAGAGAAACTCGCCGCGACCGGTGTTCGGATCGATGCCGGCCATGTTGGTGCCTTTGAATCCGTTGCAATACACGCAGGAGAGGGCAAGGTTGTCCGCCGTCGATTCTCCGCCGTGTGTTTTTGCCAGGACGTGATCGATCTCGAAACCAACACCGGAGCCGGCCTAGGGCAGCCGGCAGTGCTCGCAGCAATGGTCCGCGCGCCGGCGAACCCGTTCCTTCAGTTCATCAGTCACGCCGCCGTCCCGGATTGGCCCGCTCGCTGGAGGGCGAGCCTGGCTTTGGAGTGGAGGATGTCGAAGAAATAGCTCACCGAAAGGAAGTTGCTCAGGTCGTCCTTCTCAGCCGGCGTGATCGTGCCTTCGCGGTTTTTGACGAGCAGGTCGTGGATCGCGGCCCGGTCGTTTTCGGAGAAACCGATCTGAAGAATGAAACACGCCTCCGCCGCCGAGAGGTCGGCGGCGTCGGGAAAATGCACCCGGCTCAGGATGCCGGCCGGGGAGTTGGATTCCTGTGTCACTGACATGATTCAATTATAGCAGGCGATTGCCCCGCCGGCACTGTGGGGATCGATCATCGGTTTTCCTCGGCGACCTGACGGCGGAATCTCGCTTCCTCGGCGGCGTGCGGGTCGGCGGGGTTTTTCGCGGCGAAGAAGTAGAACGATTTCGGCTTTGATCCGATCCAGTTCGGCGTACCGCTTGCCCACCACGGCCATGTGGCGGGAGCGGAACTGTTACAGCCGGGCCTGCAAGGTGTGCTGTTCACGTCCGCGACTCGTTGAGTCGCGGCTTGGCAGCCGCGACGTAACACGTCGCGGAGATGCACGACAGCCAAGGGTGCTGGGTTGAACCTTTGATGAGCGACAACGAACGCGGGGGGGGCCGGGGGTGAACCGGTTGAGGCTGGCAACATGTTGCGCGATTAACGCCCCTTCAGGTTGTTTGCGTCCGCGACTCGTTGAGTCGCGGCTCTTGGAGCCTGTCGTGCCGCCTATCACGCCAGCACAGGCTTGACGACGTGGCCGTGCACATCGGTGAGGCGGAAGTCGCGGCCGCTGTAGCGGTAGGTGAGGTTCAGGTGATCGAGGCCCAGCAGGTGGAGGATGGTGGCTTGCAGGTCGTGGACATGCACCATGTTTTCCGCGACCTCCAGCCCCAGGTCGTCGCTGGCTCCGTAGGTGGCGCCGCCCTTGACGCCGCCGCCGGCCATGAAGAGCGTGAAGCAGTGCGGGTGATGATCGCGGCCAAGAACCTGGCCGCCCGCGGTGCGGCCTTCGCGGAACGGCGTGCGGCCGAACTCGCCGCCGACGACGATGAGCGTGGAATCGAGCAAGCCGCGTGATTTGAGGTCGTTGATGAGCGCGGTGATCGGCTTATCGATGGTCGCCGCCTTACGGGTCAGGCCATCGCGTATGTCTTCGCCGGGATTGGTGCCATGAAAATCCCAGCCCCAGTCGTGGAGTTGCACGAAGCGCACGCCCTGCTCGATGAGCCTGCGCGCCAGGAGGCAATTGTTGGCGAAGCTCGAAGCGCCGGGCCTGGCGCCGTAGGCTTCGATCATCTCCGGCTTTTCCTTGTTGATGTCCATCACTTCCGGCACCGCGGCCTGCATGCGGAAAGCCATCTCATATTGGGCGATTCGCGTGATCGTTTCCGGGCTGCCCATGTCGGCGGCCTGCATTTCGTTGAGGTCGCGCATCGCATCAAGGCTGAGCCTGCGCGTCGCCTCGTTCATGCCTTTGGGATTGCTCACATACAACACCGGCTCACCGGCGCTGCGGCATTGCACGCCCTGATAAACGGAAGGGAGGAAGCCGCTGGACCAGTTGGCATGGCCCGCGCTGGGCTGCGTGCCGGAGGAGACGAGGACGATGAAGCCGGGCAGATTCTGCGTTTCGGAACCGAGGCCCCAGGTCGCCCACGAACCCATCGACGGCCTGCCGAACTGCGGCGAGCCGGTGTAGAGCAGAAGCTCGGCCGGGGCGTGGTTGAACTGATCGGAGAACATCGACTTGATGAAGCAAAGCTCATCGGCGACGGTCGAGAGCAGCGGCATCGCATCGGAAATCCACTGGCCCCCTTGACCGTGCTGCTTGAAGGTGCGCGGCGTGCCCATGAGCTTGGGCACGCCGCTGGTGAAGGCGAACCGCTTGCCCTTGAGAAACGAATCGGGGCAGTTTTCGCCGGTGCGCTTGACCAGCTCAGGCTTGTAGTCGAAGAGGTCCAGATGCGGCGGCGAACCGGCCAGATGAAGATAGATGACCCGTTTGGCCTTGGCGGGAAAATGCGAAGGGCGCGGGGCGAACGGATTGAGCGGCGCGGCGGCCTGAGCCTTGCGCTCACCAAGAGAGAGCATCGCCAGCGCGGCGGCGCCGAGGCCAAGCGAACCGTCACGCAGAAAGTGGCGGCGGGTGGTGTGCCGGAGTCGGAGGAGGTTGGGTGTCATAAGCAAAACTCATTTCACGGAAGGTGGCGGTTATTCAGTCAGGCTTCGGGGGATTACATTTGTTTGGAGCATTCTCAATCCGATCATCGCGTGCCATGACCGCGTTCCCGGTGTTCACGATGCGCCTTTTCAAGAATCGCCTTGCCATCGAATGGGGCGACATCACCTGCTCGGATGGCTTCGTCACCCTGGGCGATTGCGGCGCGCACATAGGCGATATAAGCCGGCGACATCTTCTCTTCACGTTCGCGTCGCATCGCCTCCAAAGCCTCGTTGACGAGTTCCGACTCCGACGAAAATTCGCCGGAGGAAATCCGTTCGTGAACGAATCGGTTCAATTCGGGTCGTAAAACGACATTCATGGATGAACTCCTGAAAACGATGAACCATACCCAACCATTGACGGACGCACTCCGCGAAACCTCCCCCTTTTTCTCACCGCTTCGACAGCGTCTCATCCAGATTCAGCAGCACGTTGCCCACCAGCGTCCACGCGGCGGCATCGACGGCATCCACGCCCTGCGGCAGTTCGCCGATGGGGACCGTTGCAAAAGTTTTCGCCTCGGCAGGCTGGGCGGCGTAGCTTTCGCGGGCCTGGTTGTAGAGTGCGACGATGCGTGCCAGTTCCGCAGCGGCTGGCGGACGGACGACCGACAGGCGGAAGCCGTAAGCCGCCTTGGATTCGATGGTGTTGCCGCCTTCCTTCATGATGCGCCGCGCCAACCCCTGCGCCGCTTCGACATAGACCGGGTCGTTCATCGTCACCAATGCCTGGAGCGGCGTGTTGGTGCGCGGCCGGCGGATGGTGCAGACGGTGCGCGGCGTGGCGTCGAAGGTGGTCATCGAAGGATAAGGCGAGGAGCGGCGCCATTCGGTGTAAAGCCCGCGGCGATGGCGGTCTTCACCGGCGCTGTCGGTCCAGTCGGTCGAAGGGCCGAACGCCGCGGAAAGACCGAGCTTCGGCCGCGGCGGGCGCACGGAAGGGCCGCCGACCTTGTTCGTCAGCAAACCCGCCACCCGCAGCGACTGGTCGCGCACCATCTCGGCAGTGAGGCGGAAGCGAGGGCCGCGGGCAAACAGCTTGTTGTCCGGGTCCTGCTCGATCTGTTGCGTGGTCGCCTGCGAGCTTTGGCGATAGGCGGCGCTGGTGACGATGAGCCTGATGAGCTTCTTGACATCCCAGCCCTGGTTCATGAAGTCGATGGCGAGCCAGTCGAGCAGTTCGGGATGATTGGGCAGCCCGCCGCGAACGCCGAAGTCCTCGGGCGTTTCGACGAGGCCGTGGCCCATGAGCTGCTCCCAGTAGCGATTGACGGCCACGCGGGAGGTCAGCGGATTCCCCGGCGAGATCAGCCACTTCGCCAGCGCCAGACGATCCGGCTTCGCATCCGAAGGCAGCGGCGGGAAGATGGCCGGCGTGCCCGGCTGCACCTCCTTGCCCAGGCTCATGAACTCGCCGCGCAGATGGATGTGCGTCTTGCGGCGGGACTTTTCGGGCAGCTCGCGCATGATGGGCGTGGTGACGCCGCGAATCGAGGCGAGTTCCTTCTTGAGCTTGTCGATCTTCTCCTGCTCGGTGAACTTGGGCGGCGCGGTGTCACCCTTGAGGTAGCGGGCGATTTCCTGCCGGGTTTCCGGGGGCAGGTCCTTGCCATCGGCGGGGAGTTTGACGGTGACGCTGGGGCTCGCGGGCTGATTGAAAGTCCGCACCCAGATCGGCTGCCGTTTTTCATCGAGCGCGATGATGCGCCAGTTCTTGAGCCGCTCCGCCGTACCGCCATCCGTTCGATTCCAGATGACGATGCGATCGACCGCATGGCTGCCTTCGAGGGCGACCTCCAGCCAGGGGTTGTCAGCCTGTCCGGTGTGGGTGACGCTGTTATCCGTATAGATGCCGCTGGTTTTGCCATCGATGGCGCGCTCAGGCGGTCCGCCGTAGTCGGTGGATATCTGCGTCGCCTTGCCCTTGAGCGCGATGTTTTCCTCACCGGTGAAAACCTGCACTTCAGCCAGGTGAAGGTAGATGCCCTTGCCCAGGTTTTCGATGCGCACATGCCGCGTCTTGAGCGGACCGGCGATCGGCTTTTCGGGTGTGCCCTGTTCGCCCTCTTCCTGCTGCCGCTGCTCCTGCTCCTGCCGCTCCTTCTCCTGCTGCTCCTGCCACTGCTGCTTCTTCTTCGCCACCTCCTGCTCCAGCCCGGCGATCTGTTTGGCAAGATCATCCTTGCGCTGCCGGATGGCCGGCGTGATTTCTTCAAGCAGCGGCGAATTGTCGGCGCGATCCGCATCGGCGGTCTGGTTGAAGATCGCGTAAAGCTTGAAATACTCCTCCTGCGAAAACGGGTCGTACTTGTGATCGTGGCACTGGGCGCAGGCGGCGGTCACGCCCATCCACACCTGCATCGTGGTGTTCACCCGATCGACCACCGCGATGGTGCGGAACTCCTCATCGTTCGTGCCGCCTTCGGTGTTGGTCAATGTGTTGCGATGAAACGCGGTGGCCAGCACCTGCGAATCGCCGGCATCGGGCAGGAGGTCGCCAGCCAGTTGTTCGACCGTGAACCGATCGAAAGGCATGTTCTGATTGATCGCCTGGATCACCCAGTCGCGGTATCGCCAGATGATTCGCTGCTGATCCTCGGCATAGCCGTTGGAGTCCGCATAGCGGGCCAGATCGAGCCAGGCGGCGGCGAAGTGTTCGCCGTAGGCCGGTGATGCGAGCAGTTCATCGACCAGCCGTTCGTAGGCGTCGGGCCGCCGATCGTTGGCAAAGCGATCCGCCATCTCAAGCGTTGGCGAAAGCCCGGTGAGGTCCAAAGCCAGGCGGCGCACCAGCGTGTAGCGATCCGCTTCGGGCGAAGGCTTCATGCCGCGCGATTCGAGACGGGCGAGAATGAACCGATCGATCGGCGTTCGCGCCCAACCCGCCTGCCTCGGCTGCGGCGCCGGCGGCTGGGCGAAGGATTGATAGGCCCAGTGGCTCTGATATTCGCCGCCCTGCTCGACCCATCGTTTGAGAATCTCCTTCTCCGCCGCGGAGAGCTTGAGATTGCTCTTTCGCGGCGGCATCAGGTCATCCTCATCATCCGTGAAGATGCGGGCGATTACTTCGCTGTCGCCGGCCTTGCCCGGCACGATGCCATGCACGCCGCTTTTGAGCAGCTTGCGCGATTCCTCCGCACTGTCCAGTCGAAGCCCGGCTTTTCGCGTCGCGGGATCAGGCCCGTGACAGGTGAAACAGGCGCCCGACAGAATGGGCAGCACATCGCGGGCATACTCGACCCTGCCCTTCGCATCCGCAGCCAAGGCGGGGGAACAGGGCAGCCACAGGGCGCAGGCCAGAAGGATCAACCTGCCGCGTGATCGGACCTTTTTTGAATCTTGCATTGTGCGATTCTCGCAGGCGAAAAGCAGACAAAACGGGAGCGAAATCCCGGCCTCTGTACGATCCAAAGGGCGGGGCCCCGGATTATAGACAAGACAGTTGCGGCAATCACCCGCACGGTTACTTGCGGGGAAATCCGAGCTGCGACGTAACACGTCGCGGAGATGTACGGCAACCAAGGATGGTCGGGCGAACCTTTGATGAGCGACAACGAACGCGAGGAGGAGGTTGTGACCGGTGACCGCGGGTGAACCGGTCGAGTCCGACAACATGCCGCACGATCGACGCCCCTTCAGGCTGTTCGCGTCCGCGACTCGTTGAGTCGCGGCTCACGCTTGTCCCGAACCCGGATTTATAGACCGCCTGACTTTAAGCCGATAAACCCGGTGGCGACCACTCCATCATGGGGCTGCACCTTGAGCACGCTGCTGTACGTCATCCTGAAAATGTCCGGCACCATCAACGAGGCCGACGACTGGGTCAACATCTGCCATCTGCTGGCGATGGATTCCATCGCCCTGGTGCTGCTGATGCAGTGGTGGCAGCGTCGCAAGGCGTGAGCGAAGGTTGCCCGGAGAACCCGCCGTCTTACGCCGACCGTTGACCGGTATATGCAAACGCCCTGATTCATCGCGGGTGCGTGCGAGGTCATGCACCCGTGAGCTGCGCTGCAGGGCGCCTCGCCGCTTTCCACGCACGTCCGCACTTGCTAAGATTCGCCCCTTCAAATTCATCCCGCGACCACGGAGTTTCAGCCTGTGAAATCGAACGACCTACGCCCCGGCATGGCCATCCGCATGGACGGCCACCTCTACGCACTCACCCAGGTGACCCACCGCACCCCCGGCAACCTTCGCGCCTTCATCCAGATCAAGTTCAAGCGGCTCAGCGACGGCGCGGTGCTCGAAAAACGCCTCGCCAGCGGCGAGGAAGTGCAGCAGGTCGATATGGATCGCCGCGATGCGGAATATCTCTACAGCGACGGCACCGGACCGGTGTTCATGGACATGGAGAACTACGATCAGTTCAACATCGACAAGGACATCATGGGCGACGGCATGCTCTACCTCAAGCCCAACACGGTGATGACGGTGATGTGGGCCGAGGGCAAGCCGCTGTCGGTGGAACTGCCCAAGACCGTGGACTTGGCCGTCAAGGACACCGCTCCGGGCATCAAGGGCGCGACGGCCACCAATCAGCTCAAGGAAGCGGAACTGGAGACCGGCCTCAAGACCCGCGTGCCACCCTTCATCGAAATCGGCGAAGTGGTCCGCATCAGCACGGCGGATGGTTCGTATCTTTCAAGGGCATGAAAAAAGTTCCGGGTTTCGGGTTCCGAGTTTTTTTGACCGGAACGCACCCCCAAAACCCGGAACCCGAAACTCAGAACTCAGAACTCAGAACTCGGAACTTATTTTCCCGTGGCTAACACGAAGATTGACATTCTGGGCATGGGTGATCTGGAACTGGTGACGAATCTGTACAACCAGATTTTCAAGCCGGGCCGCGACATCGAGTTTTTTCGTCGCCGGTACAAGGGGCGCTACAACGGCCTGATCATGGTGGCGTCGATCGAGGAGCGCGAGGTCGGTTTTCTGCTGGGGTTCGAGCTGAAGCCTTCGGCGTTTTTCGTCTGGCTTTACGGGGTGCAGGCGGAGTACCGGCGGCAGGGCGTCGCGGAACAGCTTCTCGAAGCCGCCGGCGCCTGGGCCAGGGATCAGGGCTACGCCTCGGTCCGCATGGAATGCCACAATCAGCATCGCCCGTCGCTGCACATGGCCATCAAGCAGATGTATGACATCGTGGGCATCCGCTGGGACCCAGACCGCGGCGACAACCTGGTGATCTGCGAGAAGCTGTTGGATCATTAGGAAAAGCAGGAAATCAGGAAAGCAGGAAATTCAGAAAAAGGCAGGCGCACCCCAGTCATGCGCCTGTCTTTATTTCTTGTTTTCTTGCTTTCCTGCTTTCCTGCTTTTCCTACTTCTCCTCCACCGCCTTTTTCACCACCCCCCTCCACTGGATCATTAGGAAAATCAGGAAATCAGGAAAACAGGAAAACAGAAAAGCAAGAAATAAAGACAGGTGCACGACTGGGGTGTGCCTGCCTTTTTCTGATTTCCTGTTTTCTTGCTTTCTTGTTTTCCTGCTTTTCTTACTTCTCCCCCACCGCCTTTTTCACGACTTCCTCCACCTTGGCCGCGGCGGTGTCGTTGGGGGACTGGTAGGAGAATCGTTCGATGACTTTGCCGTCTTTGACGACGATGGCGGTCAGGTGGGCGCGTTCGTTGATGGCCCAGTCAGCCGGGCCGGTGGTGCCGTCGAGCGAGCAGGTGAGGGCGGTGTTGGCGAGCTTGATCGACTGGTTCATGCGAGGCAGGTAATCCTTGGTCTTCTGCTGATCATCGGTGAGCCAGACGGCGACGATGTAGGCGTCCTTGCCGATGGCGCCGATCTTTTTGTCCAGTTCCATCAGGTAGCGTCCGATGGGCCGGTCGAACCACTGGGACTGCACGAAGACATAGACGGTCGGTTTGTCCTTGCGTTCCTTGGCGTAATCAACCTCCTTGTCCTCCACCGCACCGATGATGGCGTGCACCTTCAGCGGGGTGACTTTCTCGCCGGGCTTGGGGCCGGAGTCGATCTCGGCGGCATGGACAAGGGAGGCCAGACTGATCAACGCCAGCACGCTCAGAAGAGGAATGATTCGCATGAAGAAGCTCCAGTGGAGGAAAGGGAAAGGGATCACAGAGGAACGAATCGGGTGACGGGTCTATTGCGGATGGGAGCGGAGCGAAGCCGCAAGCGGCTGCGGGTTCCCTGTCCCCTGTCTCCTGTTCCCTGTCCCCGCTACACTTAACCCATGTCGCGTCAACTGCTCTTCACTACCGCCGCCTGCGCCCTGGCCGCCTGTGTTCTGATCGCCACGCTGGTGTTCAGCCCCGGCGTTTCCACGCCGGAAAAAACCGATCGCCCGATCCTCGATCCGAATGCGAAGTTTCAGACCGGTCCCGATCCATCCAAATCAACGGTCGTCACCCCGCAGACCATCACGCCCAGCGGCGTGGTCGAGCGGTATCACGTGCGACGCTACAACGAAGCCCGCAAACAGCTCACCATTCTGTCCGGTGAAAAGGCCCGGCCCAAACCCAACGGCATCGTCGATATCGAAAAGATCATCGCTCACATCCATCTGATCCCCGGCCGCCGTGTGGTCGAAATCAAGGCGCCGCGCGGCTCGCTCATCGCGCCCGACAACATCCCCGAATCAGGCACGCTCGCCGGCGGGGTCATCATCACGCTCTACGAATCACCCGAAGACAAGCTCGTCGATCTTGCGCCCGATTCGTCCGATGCTTCGCTTCGCCTGTTTCTGGATGATGAGGTGAAGTTCGATCTTGAACTGGGCACCGTCGAGAGCGAAGGCATCGTCCATCTGACCACTTCGCGTGTCGATTTTCAGGGAACCGGTTTGAGCCTGATCTATAACGAACGCCGCCGCCGCATCAATCGTCTGGAGATCGCCCAAGGCAAGACGATGCGGTTCAATCCCAAGGCCGGCCGCGAACTGAAACCGGAAGCCGGGGCGAAGGATGACAAAAATCGCTCGCTGATCGCTGACTATTACAAGGCCACGCTCGACACGCAGGTGCGGATCGATGCCCAGCAGGCGAAGATTCAGTCGAAGAAAATGGAGATACTGTTCAGCCTGGAAAATCGCAGCGAGCGCGAGGAACCGGTCAGGGAAATCGGCCGGTCGATTCCCTCATTTAGCCCCCGCCTTGGCGGGGGAAACTCACCGACCTCCGCTCGCTCATCCATCACCACCCAATCCGCGACCATTGCCGCAAACCCATCGCGCTCGATGATGAAGCCCAGCCCCGATGATGTCATCATTCATTGGGATGGCACGCTGCTCATGGAGCCGCTCGATGAACCGCCCGCGGAACTGGCCGGGCCTGATGACACGATGATCACCCTGATCGATGAGGTGCAGGTTCAATCCGCGCGAAAGGAAACGATCAGCGCCCAGCGCGTCGAATACCTCAGTAGTGCAGCCCGCGTCCGCATCTTCGGCGACACGCTGACACCCGCTTCGATCCAGGCCCCGGAACTGGGGCGATTGCAGGCGATCGATTTCGTCATTCACCAGAACGAAGGCGTCGGCAGGATCACCGGCCCGGGTTCCATCACCGCCAATGCCTCCGCCATCGCAACACCGGCGGGGCAGGCTGATCAAGGCAAGCTGCCCGAAGGACTGCTGGTGCAGTGGAACGAAGGCGCCGACTTTTCGTTCCATGTGGTCAAGCCCGTTGTTGCTGAGGATGGTGATGCGAAAACGGATGCACCCAAGGCAAGGAAGAACACCAACCCCACGCTCAACCCTGTCGCCCGGCTCGATGCTCTGAAGGATGCCGTTTTCCACGGCGTGGTGAAGGTGGAGCATCCGCAGTTTGATCTGCTCACCGATCGTCTGTCGGTCGCCATGACCCAGCCGGCGCAAGGCAGACAGGATCCGCAGGAAATCATCGCCAAGGGCGGCGTCAACGCGACCGCCAGAGGCTCGCGCGATCAGCCGCCGCTCGATCTGGAAACCGATGAGCTGACCATCCGCTTCACCGGTGATGGCAAAAGCAAGGCACAGCCCGTGCGACTGCTCGCCGCCGGCGGTGTGAAGACGAAGCAGGGCGGGCGCGGTTTGGCATCGCAGACGCTCGATGTGGCTCTGGCGCCGGCGAAACAGACCGCTGCGGACGACCGGCAAACCGATCGGCTCGCCATCGAGCGATTGCTGGCGCAGACGGAGGTGGAGGTCACCGCCCAGTCGCCGGCCATGATGGTGAAGGCGGACAAACTCGATGGCAACGCGGTGACGGGAATCCTGCATCTGTACGGTGATGCGGCAACGCCCGCCGTGGTCGAGCGGGAGGGCAACACGCTCACCGGCCAGCACATCACGCTGCGGGAATCGGATCAGTTTGTGACCGTCCAAGGCCCGGGGCAGGCGACCTTCATCGCCGCCGGTGAACCGGCCAGGGCCGGTGGTGCGCCGTCGCCGCAGCAGCGGCTGAAGGTGAACTGGCTCCACTCGATGGACTTCAACAACACCACCGGCCACGCCAACTTCCGAGGCCAGGTCGTCTCCGACAGCGATCGCGGCGTGGACATCACCCGCTTCCAATCCGCTGAACTGGCATTGGAAATCGATCCGCTCAATCCCGATGAAATCAAGGAAAAAAAGCAGGGTCTGCAAGGATTGATCGAAGGCGATGCGAAGGCGAAAACACCGGCCGCGCCAGCCGCAACAGAACCGACAAAGGACGCCGCCAAGGCGAGGCAGCCCGATCGCCAGATTCGCAGGATGGTGGCGAAGGAGAAGGTGGTGTTCGAGGCGGAGCAATGGGCCGACCGCGTCGGCGGCAGGCTGGGCACGCGCTTCCGGCTCACCGGCCCGCAACTGAACTTCGACAACACCACCGGCAAGCTCACCGTCACCGGCGCAGGCACGATGCAGATCGAGGACTACCGCGCCAAGGAACGCGCCAGGGAAAAACCCGCTGACGCAAAAGCTGCATCCCCGGTCGCCTTCGTCGGGCAGGGCGTGACGCTCTTCCTCTGGCGGTCGTCGCTGGTCATCGATGCGAACCACAACGATGTCCGCATGGACAAGGATGTGAAAATGATCCAGCAGCCGGCGACCGGGTCGGAGATCATCATGCAGTGCAATCAACTGATCGCCGATTTTCAATCGACCGGCGGCCTGAATTCGTGGCTCACCGGCAAGGCCGGCCAGCCGAGGCTGGATAACGTCACCGCCGCGGGCAACCTGGTCATCCTGTATCAGAAGCAGACGGTGCGCGGCGACCAGCTCTACTACACCGGCAACAAGCAGATGGCCATCATCTCCGCCGAGGCAGGCCGCATGTGCGAACTCGACACGGAGCAGACCACGCTGCCGGCCCGGCAGTTCCGCTGGTTCCTGGACAGGGACCGCATCGTCGCCGAGGAACCCGGCGCGGTGCGCACGAAGGTGGGCGGGAATTGATTTATTGATGGTCACTTTAGTAAAAGCCCCAAGCCCGATGGCGAGTCCGCGAGCCGTCGGGGTATTCCGGTTCGATACCCCAAGGGTTCGGCGGACCTCACCCTTGGGCTTGGGGCTTTTACTAAAGTGACCATCAATAATTACGCCTTGGGCGGTGCGTAACGCGGGAACAGCGCATCACCGGTCTGTAGCGGCGTGCCCGGCTTGAGCTGCCCCCATTTCACCCATTCGGCAAGCTGTCCGCGACCGTTGTCTTTCAGCGCTTCCGCATAATGCGAACAGCCGATGCGCCGCCAGATTTCCTCGCACTTGGCGGGAATGATCGGCCAGAGCAGGATGGATGCGATGCGCAAGGCTTCGGCGCAGTTGTAGAGGATGGTGCCGACTTCGGGGAGTTTCGCGGGGTCTTTGGCGAGCTTGAAGGGAGCGGTCTGCTCGATTAGTCCATCAATCGCTTGTATAAGCCCGATCGGCTCCATTCCCATCATTTCGAGATCAAGTTGTGTCGCGTCTGTGCGATAATTCACTCTGCTCCATCGTGCAGGTGCTTGGAGCGCATCCTCAAAGCCGTCTGCGTCCAGGTCATCTCGTATGTCATTGTTCGTCGCGTTGTGTTCAGCAAGATCATTGGAATTGAATGGCTGGCGAAAATGGGTTCCCTTGGCTGGCAAAGATCCTTGGAAATATCGGTGGGTCATGTTGCAAACACGACTAAAGCAATTGCCAAGCGTGTTCGCCAAAGCAGTGTTGTAAACCTCTCCAAACTTCGCCTCCGCGAAGTCGCTGTCGGTGGTGCCCATCGGCCCGTTGGCGCCCAGGAAATAGCGCAGCGCATCGAGGCTGAACGTCGCCACGTACTTGTCGATCTTCTCCAGGTCGATGAAGTTGCCCAGCGACTTGCTCATCTTCTGGCCTTCGCTGATCCAGAAACTGTGGGCATAAACGGTGCGCGGCAGGGTGACCCAGTCGTAGCCTTCGCACTTGCGCAGGGCGATCAGCAGCGCGGGCCAGATGGCGGCGTGGAACCAGAGAATGTCCTTGGCGATCAGGTGCGTCGCGCCGCTTTGCCAGTAGCCGCGGCGATCAGGGGTATCGACGAAGGTGAGATAGTTGAACAGGGCGTCGATCCAGACATAAACGGTCTGCTGCGGATCGGTGGGGAAGGGGATGCCCCAGCCGCCCGCGCCGCTGCGGCTGATGGGCACATCGTTCATCTCGCGGATGCGGGAGATGATTTCGTTCTTGCGGGCCGTCGGCTGAACATCGAAAAGGAACGAACCATCTTCGCGCTTGAGCCTGCCTTGCGGGTGCTCATCATCGAGCAGTCGCAGCAGATCATCGCGGTAGCTTTCGAGTCTGAAGAAATAGTTCTTCTCCCCTTTTCGCACGAGCGGCTTGCCGTTGATAGGCGACTTGAAGCCGTATTCCTCGGCTTTGGAATCGGTGACATATTCCTCCTGTCCCGCGTCGTACCACCCTTCGTAGGTGCCTTCATAGACATCGCCGGTCTTGAGCAGGGCCGCGAGATATTCCTGCACCCTGGTCTTGTGGCGGTCCTGCGAAGTGCGGACGAAATCGTTGTGGGTGATGCCCAGTTTCCTGAAGGTCTCCTCGAACACAGCGGCGTTCCGGTCGGCCCACTGCTGAGGGGTGAGGCCGCGCTGGGCGGCGGCATCGACGACCTTGGCGGCATGTTCATCGACGCCGGTGAGGAAGAAGACATCATCGCCGCGCAGCCGGTGGTAACGGGCGATGATATCGGCGATGGTGGTCGTATAGACGTGGCCGATGTGCGGCCGGTCGTTGACGTAGTAGATCGGGGTGGTGATGTAGAACTTGTCGGTCATGCGGGGATTGTAATAAGAAGGCACGGAGGCACGGAGGGGGGAAAGTTCCGAGTTCCGAGTTCCGGGTTCCGAGTTGAAAGGCAAGGGGGAAGAGGAAGGCATTGAGGCACGGAGGCACGAAGGGGGAGAATGGCCAATGGCCATTGCAAAATGCAAATTGCAAAATGGCGGAGCAGGCGATCCATCACCTGTGGGGATGCGCGTCTCCCTCTCTTCAATTTGCATTTTGCATTTTGCAATGGCTATTTTTCAATCTCTCCCCCCTCCGTGCCTCCGTGCCTCCGTGCCTCAATGCCTTCCTCTTCCCCCTTGCCTTTCAACTCG
>CAZYPK010000130.1:0-15265 GCA_964649195.1 uncultured Phycisphaeraceae bacterium | reverse complement strand
GGGAGCCTCGCCCTCCCGGAGCCTCGCCCTCCCGAAGTCATATGCGGTTGCCCTGCCTTGGCCCTCACCCTGCTCCGGGGGCCGGGTGGGGCTTGCGGGACAGTTGATTCATCACCACCGCGCGCAGCACATCCAGCGGCGCCTCCCGCCCGGTCCAGCGCGTGAACTGATCCGCGCCCTGGCGGATGAACATCTCCGCGCCGCTGATGGTCACGCACCCCGCGGCCCCCGCCTCGCGCAGCAGTTGCGTTTCCAGCGGGTTGTAAACCGTGTCGAAAACCACCGCCCCCGGACCCAGCGATTGAATGATCTCGCTTTCGATCGGCGAAGCGTTCGCCTTCGGCGACATGCCCACGCTGGTGCAGTTGATGTAAACCTCGCAGCAGGAGTCGCAGAGCTTTTCCATTTTCGCGGCGATGACTTTCGACCTGCCGCCATTGTCTGTCGGTTGATCGTGAAAGTCTGCCGCGAGTTGAGACGCCTTGTCGAAGGTGCGGTTGTAGATGACGACGGTCGCCCCGTGGTGGGCGAAGCCTGCGACGATGGCGCGGGCCGCGCCGCCTGCGCCCAGCACGGCGATGCGCCTGCCTTGCAACCGGTCGCGGGTGATCGACAGGCCGCCGCAGACCGCATCGAGCGCGGCGGCGTAATCGGTGTTGCAGGCCAGGAGCGAGCCGTCATCGCGCACCACCAGCGTGTTGGCGGCGCCGATGCGAAGCGAGAGCGGCTCGACTTCGCCGCCGGATTCCTGCACGAAGCGCAGCAGATTTTGCTTGTGCGGAATGGTGACGCTGGCGCCTTTGAAGTGGAGGTTTTCGCAGGCCAGCCAGGTGGCGACGGTGGCCTTGAAGTGCTCGTATTCGGGAGGGATGGGCATCGGCAGGTAGATGCCGTTATAGCCGGTGGCGTCGAAGCCGGCGTTGTGAAACGCGGGGCTGATCGAGTGGCCCACCGGATGGCCGATGACGCCGAACACCTGCGTCGCGGCATCGATGCGGTCCCAGCGGTAGAGCGATTTGATCTGCGCCACATCGGGCTGGCCCGGCGCGGTGCCCGCGCCTTCCTCCACGGCGACGTAGGTCATCAGCGCGCCGAACTTCTTCGCCAGCACCCGGCTGGCCAGCCCCTCCTCGCCCATGCACAGGGCGATGGTCGGGCGGTGCCGCTGCGAAATGATCTCGAAGGCCTCGATGTTGTCGCGCAGGCTGCGGGCCCGCCAGACGATCTTCATCACCCGGCAGGCCGGCGCCGCGAGCATCGCCTCGATGCGCTGGTAGAGATCGACCGGGCGCGTGGCGAAGTCGTGATTGGAAAGCAGCAGGCCGGTGTCGGTGGGATTCACCTGTCCGGGATGGGAGACAAGCTGCTGCACCGCCATGCGAAGCTCAGGCGACTTCTGCCATGCGACGAGTTCGACATCGATGTAGGCCGGCTTTCGCGCCCCTGCGCAGGCGGCCTGGAAGACGGGGATGCGCTCGACATCACTGCCGGCGTAGTGGCCCCCTTCGAATGTGGGGCGAACGGTGACGATCGAAGGCAGCGGCGATTCCTCGACGAGGCGGGTGATCGCGGGCGGATCACCGGTGAACCGATCGAGCCTGAACTCGACCAGATCAGCCCCGCGCTCGGCGGCCTGCGCGGCGGCGGAAAGGGCCTGCGAAAGCGAACGGACCATGATGGCGACAGTCAGCTTGGTCATGCCGCGGTAGTGTAACGTCCAGGTGGCTGGGGCTGAGGCTCTGCGAAGCCCCGGCCCGTGGGATCAACAGCTATCAGTTGCTTCACCTTGCTTCGTGCGCCTGGGCCGGGGGCCCGGGGGCCGGGGCTTCGCGGACTCAGCCCCAGCCACCCCAAACTTCTCACCTCAAGCTTCTCACCCCAAGCTTCTCAAACCCGGGCGGTTCAGTATTCCCTGCGCTGCCTCGCCGGGGCGATATTGAGTTGCTTGCGGTATTTTGCGACGGTTCGCCGGGCGATTTCGATGCCCTTTTCCTTCAGTTTCTCGACCAGTTCATCATCGTTGAGCGGGTTGCTCCTGTCCTCGGCCTCGATGATTTCCTGGAGCTTGGCCTGCACCGCCTGCCAGCTCATCGATTCGCCGTCCTCGGTTTCGGTGCCGCCGGAGAAGAACATCCGCAGCGGGAAGATGCCGCGCGGGGATTGAATATATTTCTCGCTGACCGCCCGGCTCACCGTCGCCACGTGAATGCCAAGCTGATCGGCGACGGTGGTCATGGGCAGGGGCTTGAGGTGCTGCGGGCCGTAGTCGAAGAAGTCGCGCTGGGCGTCGATCACGACATTGATCACCCGCAGCAGCGTGCCATGCCGCTGCTGGATCGCTTCGATGAGCCACTGGGCGGTGTTGATGTTGTTCTTCACGAAGTCGCGCGTCTTGCGGTCCAGGGCCTTGTCCTTGGCCATCTTCTCCGCGAGGGTGCTGATGCGCAGGGCGGGCAGGCGATCGTTGCGAAGGCGGGCGACGTAGCGATCCTGATCCTCGTCAAAATCGATGATGGCGTCGGGGATGATCGTGCGCGGGCTGTCCTCGACGACCAGCCGGCCCGGATGCGGCTGATAGCGGCGCAGGCGGCCGATGGCGGCCTTGATTTCCTCGATCTCGCGCCCGGTCTCCTTGGCGATCCTGGGCAGCCGGTTGGCCTCGATGTCCTTGAGGCAATCGCTCACCAGCAGCCGTTCGAGCTTCAGTTCATCCTCGTCGATCGGATCATCGGGATCCTCATCCACCCGGCGAAGCTTGGCGTCGATCTGAAGCAGCAGACATTCGCGCAGGTCGCGTGCGCCGACGCCCACCGGCTCCAGATTCTGCTGAATCGCGGCGAGGGCTTCATCGAAAAGCCGGGCGTCGATGGAGGCCGGCGCCTGTTCGACGAGCGTCTGCCGATCGACGCGCAGGTAGCCGTCGGCGTCGATGAAGCCGATGAGATATTCACCGGCGGCGCGAAGCTCGGAGGTCATCTCGATCAGGTGCCACTGCCCCAGCAGTTGATCGGCGAGGCTCTCGCCGCGGGCCGCCGTGTTGGCCATGGCGTCCATCTTGGCGTCGCGCTCGCCGTTGTCGCGGGCCGGTTTGTAGCTGTCGCCCTCGTAGGTGTTGGAGTCCCACGATTCGCCGTACTCCTCGCTGATGTTGGTCAGGCGTTCGAAGTCATCGACGTGGTTGGGATCGGTCTTGTCATCGCTGACGGTCAGCTCGCGCTCGCCTTCCTGGCTGTCGCGGACATCGGCCTGCGCATGAGCCTCGGCGATCTCGGCGCCATCCTCGTCGCCAGGCTCCTTGAGTTCGAGCGTGGGATTGCTGGCCAGTTCCTGCTCGATGCGCTCCTCGAGCGCCATGCCTGACAGTTGCAGAATCTCCATCGACTGAATCAGCCGCGGCGCCAGCGCCATGTGCTGGCCCATGCGTTGAAATTGTCCTGCATCGAGTCTCATGAGGGTTCGATCTCAAATTTCAAATTTCAAATCTCAGATTTCAAATCCCAATCTTCAAGTCCGAGTGTACGCGAATCCGCTGCCGATCACACACAGGCGTTTGGCCCGTTTTTCCCCGTCAAAACCATTATCGGCAACTCGTCGGCGGCCCATCATTGCACCCGTTGCCGGCCTTGCAGGGCGTCGGCGAGCACGGCCTTGCTGACCAGTTCCATCTGCGAGCCGAAGGGCAGGCCGCGCGCCAGCCGGGAGACTTTCACGCCCAAAGGCTCAAGCTGCTGCGCCAGGTAAAGCGCCGTGCCGTCACCTTCGAGTGAAGCATTCGTCCCAATGATCACCTCGCGCACCTCCGCCGCTCGCGGCGTAGCGCCGTCCATCGCCGTTGTCGCCAACCCGCGCTTCACCCGATCGATCAGCGCCATCACCGTCAGATCACCGGGACCCACGCCATCCAGCGGCGCGATGCGGCCCATCAGCACGTGATAGACGCCCTTGTAAAGTCCCATCTGCTCCATGCTCACCAGATCATTGGGCTGTTCCACGACGAGCACCGTGGAGTGATCACGCTGCGGATCGGAGCAGATCGGGCAGGGATCGACATCGGTGAGGTTCGAGCAGATGGAACACTGCCTGGTGTTCCGCTTGAGGTCGATGATGGCCTGGGCCAGCAGCGTACACTCCTCGTTGGAGTGCTTGAGCAGGTGAAACGCCAGCCGCTCAGCCGATCGCTTGCCGATGCCCGGCAGGCGGCTGAGCCGCTCAACGAGACGATTCATGGATGTCGTCGATGACGTCCGTGCCATGCGGACATTGTAGGCGAAAGGCGAAGGGCCAAGGGCCAAGACCATCGCATGTATCGGCGAACGGTCAGCCTGAGCCGCGACTCAACGAGTCGCGGAGATGAACGGAAAGAAGGGTGGTGCGTTGCGCGAAAGATGACGGGTGACAACACCCGTGCGGCGCGAACGTGTTCGAGGATCGCAGTGCAAGGTGTGCGCGACGCTCCTTCAGGCCGCTGACATCCGCGACGTGTCACGTCGCGGCTTGCCGCTATCATTCCCGCATGGACCCCGATGATCACGTCTGTCTCTGCTTTCACGTTTCCAAGCGGAAGATCGTGAACTTCTGCAAGCGCGAAAAGCCCGCGTTTCCCAGCCTGATCAGCGAGTGCCTCTCGGCGGGGACCGGCTGCATGTGGTGCGTGCCGTTCATCAGAAAGCTGCACGAGCAGGCGATGACCGGGGTGGAGGAGCCGGACCTGCCGGTGTCACCGGAGGAATACGCCAGGCGACGGGCCAGCTATCGCAAGACAGGCGAGCGCGAAGAGGATTGAGTTGCTCATGGGGCAGGTATGATTTCGATTCTCCGCCGAACGCAGATGTCTCTAAAATCATTCGGATTGAATGTGATCAAGTGAGTGATTCGGAACTGTTCATCGCTCAGAATCCCGCGCAGAACCATGTCTGTCATGCTGATGGCCCGCTTGCGAATCGTTGCCGATTCAATGGTGAGCCTCAGCGCCGTGTTGCGATACGCCGAATCATCGACAGGTATGGTGTTCAGCGTATGAAGGAGATGGTCAAACTTGGCCGTCAATGCCGGGCGCCTGACGAATCTTGTGCAAAGCACTTCGTATTGGATCGGCCAGGGAATAAAGAGGGGATGTGCAAGGCAGTATTCAAGGATTGACTGTGCGGCAGGCGAATGTTCGTCGCGCTCGTCACACAGCGCGATCCAGAAACCCGAATCAACCAGAATTCCCCGCCGAATTTCAGCCTTCATCCACCGCATCCTTTTCCACCACGGCATATCCCGTCCATGGAGACCGTCGCCGTCCGCCCACAATGAATTTTCCTTTCAGCGTGCCATCGTCCTTGCGCCAGATCAGATAGACCCTGTCTTTCTTTCGGAACTTGATGGACTTGGACAGGCTTGTCTTTAGTTCCGTTGCGGCATCCCGTTTGGCTTCGAACTTGAAGAACGCGCAGTGTTCGCCACATTCGACTGCGCTATGGGTGTCAAGCCAGTGGTAAAGGTTTTCGTAGTCCCCATCGAATCCCAGATCGAACGACATCCATACCGAAGATGATTTCATGATCGCGCTCCAATCGATTGCGTCATTATAGCGTATCACCCCGCCTTTCCATCCCGCTCCCGTTTCGCATCCGGCTTCACCAGTGCGGGGTCGGCGACGATGTTGATGGGGATGCTCACCTCGTCGCGCGTGCCGCCGTGCAGGTCGCGCACGCGCACCTTGAGCACGAACTTGCCCACGCCCAGCCTCGCCGGCAATCGCGTCGGCTGCACCACGTAGAAATCCCTGCGCCGGTTGCGGCTTTCATCCACGATCTGCTGCTCGGGCTGACGCCAGACCGCCAGGCCGTCGGCATCGTTGTAGAGCACCAGTTCCTGCGAGAGTTTCACTTCGTGAATCGCGCCGCTCCTGACGCTCTTGAAATGATCCAGCTCCACATACACCACCATCGGCTGCTCGCGGCCGGCCAGGAACGTGGTGCCCGGCAGCTCTTCATAGACGCCGAAGCTGCGCACGCGATCGCAGAGTTTCACATTGCGAATGGCCAGCGGCTGCTCGCCGATGATCGCGTTGAGGCGATCGCCCAGGGCGTTGCGATCGACAGGTTGACCGCTGGCGACCTGCGTGCCCAGCGAGGCGAACAGGCCGTGGAACTGGCGCACGAGTTCGCGCTGCGTCGGCGGCAGGGCGGCCAGTTCATTTTCATCAAGCTGAAAGGAGGGATCGACAATCGCCAGCGCCGCCAGGCTCATCGCCTTGTGTACCGCCGCATCGTTGCTGTCCGTCACACGATCTCGAATCTGCTTGAGCAGCGCGTCGCGGTCAGCCTGGGCCTGCGTCGCGGCGGGGCCGGGGGCGGGCTTCGCGGAAACAGGGCCGGGCCTGGGGGCGGGCTGGGCATCGGGCGTCGATGTTTTCACTTCGGTCGCCGGTGTCGCGCTCTTTGCATCGTGAAGGGTTTGGGCCCTGGGTGCGTTGGCGGTGCGAAGGTATTGATGATCCACCCAGTCGATCGACTTTCCATCGGCGGGCTGCTTCGTTTCAGGCTGCGAAGCGGGCGCGGTTTGGCCGGGGTTGTTGCGGGCTTCGAGGGCCTGGGCCAGGCGGCGGGCGTAATCATCGGCCTGGGCGTCGAGGGTGTCATCGCCCTGGGCCAGTCGCGTGGGCGTGACGCCTTTGTCGTTCCTGTCGCCGGGCGACCGGGGGGCCGAGTGAACGGGTTCAGGCGGGGGGGCGGCGTCCGGCTGACTGGCGCAGCCGGTGAGCAGAGATGAACCGAGGAACAGGCATGGCGCGGCGAGAACGACGAAAGAGAGTTTTCGATGGCGGGACATAAGCGCCTCCTGCGCGGTGAAGCCCGTCTTCCTTGACGGGTCTGAAACATTCACTGTACCAGCAGATTCCGCATCAGCACATTGTCATCGCGGCTGGAGAGCCAGACGATCAGCGTGAAACCGAAAACGAAGAGCAGCCAGGTGACGGCGAAGGCCAGCGTGAACTGAATCGATCGATGGGTGCCGTAGGAGAGCACCGATGAACCGGGATCGTTCGGATCGTATCGCACCTCGACGGACTTGCTGTTCTTGAGCAGGTGATAAATCTTTTCGTGAGCCTCGCGTCCGCTGCTGGCGGCATAACCGAAGGCCAGGTTCGATCCGGTGTAAACCTTGTTCGACAACTCGTAAACGTAATCGACCTTCACTTCGTAAGTCGTCCCGTCATCGACGGAGCTTTCATCGATGGCGACATTGACGATCGAACCCGGAGCGGTGGGCCAGCGGGCGGCCTTGTTGGAGCGGATGGCATTGTGGATTCCAAAGCCCAACAGCCCGAAGCCGATAAGATAGAAGAGGCTGATGAAGAGTCCGAAGAAGATCATGCTCGCCTTCATTCTGAATGCTCAGAGCGTGAATCGAAACATTCGGTTGATCCGTATGCCCCCCCCGGTCAAGGCCAAGGCCATGCAGAGACCGCCCGATCACCGCGCACTTCATTTCATCTCATCGGCCAACGTGGCGCAGAAACATTCGAGATTCCCCAGCGGCTTGCCGAAGCCTGATTTGCCGCGGGCGTCGAGGCGGACGATGCGGCGGAGCATGTCGCCGGTCCTGCGGCTGTCGAGGCGGTTGAGCACCGCGAAAAAGGCATCCTTTCGCGGCCCCCAGAGCTTCAGTTCGCTGCCGATCTGGAAGTCGTTGACCCGCTGCCTGCGCATCATCGCCGCCAGGTGCAGCTTGCGAACCAGGTCGGCCACGAAATACATCACCAGCACATCAGGCTGATTGGCCAGGTCGATCAGCTCGTGAATGGCTTCGATGGCGCGGCCGCCCGGACCCCCGGAGGTGCTGTGATCGCTGGGCTTATTCTGCTTCCCCGCCGAGGCCAGGGCGGCGAGCACTGCCTCCTGCGCGGCCCAGGCCTGCTCATCGCTGCCGCGGCCGACAAGCTGATCGATCATCCTGCCATCGATGGGCTGTCCATCCTCAACCAGCAGGGCGAGCTTCGCCAGTTCGTTGTCCAGTCGCATCAGCCCGGTTCCCAGCCGTTCGACGAGCGTGGTGGCGCAGGCCTTGTCGAGCTTGCGCTGATGATGGGAGGTGGCCCGCTTGATCAGCCAGTTCACCGCGTCGGCGGTCGAAAGAGGTTCCGCCTTGACCTTGCCTCCGACCTTGTCCACCAGCTTATCCAGCTTCGGGCTGTTCCAGTTCACGCTGCGCAGCACCAGCGTCGCGCCTTCGGCGGGATGCTCCGCGTAACGCTCGAGCATCTCGCGGTGGCTCTTGACGAACTGGTCCGCATCATCGACGACGACAAGCTGATAAGGCTGAAGCAGCGACATGGTGCGCAGCTCATCGAACACCTCCGAAGGCTGCACGCGGGCGCCGTCAAGCTGTTTGGGATCGATCTCGGCATCGACGGCCTTGTCGATGGCGGCGCGAAGCTGCCGGAAGGTCTCGCGCTTGGTCATTTCCTCGCTGCCGCAGAGGATGAGAATGCGCGTGGAGATGCCCAGCTCCGGCGGCTTGGATGGGGCGGCTTTTTTGGCCATGAGGGGATTGTAGCGGAGAAGGATGATGCACCGCGAACCGGGGATTGCCACGCCGCAAGCGGCTCAGGGCCATCGCATGTGGCGGTGGTCCGCACCTCTCCCTCTGGGAGAGGTCGGCGAGGCTTTGCGAGCCGGGTGAGGGCGGTTTGACGATTGATGTTTCTTTGACGATTGCTGTTTCGTGGAGAACTCTCCCCTCACCTGTCTCCATCGCCAGGCTGCGCGGGCGATGGAGACGGTCCTCTCCCCAGGGGAGAGGGCGAAGCATCAGACCCCGACGATACATGCGATGGCCCTGGCAAGCGGCTTGGACGTGGGGTTGTTCTTATCCTTCCTTCCTGATCCTTCGCTCCCATGTTTCAACATCTTCATGTTTGCTCAGGTCGAAATGCAGCGGCGAGAGGGTGATGAAGTGATCGTACAGCGCGTGGACATCGCTATCGAGGGGCGTTTCGTGAAAGGAAAAATCTTCCGCCGCGTGATAGAGCGAGACGCCTTCGCCGTCGCGGGTGTGGTGGTAGGTGTCGATGATCGGGCTGGTGGAGATGGGCACGACCTTCACGCCTCGGGGTTCGTGGGCGTCGAGGATGGGGATGTTCAGATTCAGGAGGGTGTGCGGCGCGATGGGTGCGGCGACGATCCGGTCGATGACGGTGCGGGCGTATCGGGCGGCCTTGTCCCACTGGATGCGATGGCGATCGCCGATGTGCAGGCTGACGGCGATGGCGGGCGTGCCGATGAAGGCGGCCTCGCGGGCGGCGGCGACGGTGCCGGAGTAGATGGTGTTGATGCCGACGTTGGCGCCGCTGTTCATCCCGCTGATGACCAGATCGACAGGCTCTTTCACAAGGTGCGCCAGGCCGATCTTCACGCAGTCGGCCGGGCGTCCTTCGACGGCCAGGCCTTGGAAGGATTCGCCGGTGATCGGGCAGTTGACCACCAGTGGCCGGACCGCGACGGGGCGATGAAAGGTGACGGCATGACTGGTGGCCGACTGCACCTTGGCGGGTGCGATGATGTGGACTTCGCCCAGCGATCGGATGGCGCGGTGAAGCGCGGCCAGGCCGGGGGCGTCGATGCCGTCGTCATTGGTCAGGAGGATTCGCATGGGGGGATTGTAAAAGAAAAGAACCCATGCACAGGAGTGCATGGGCTTTGGGATGGTGTGATGTGTGGGGTCGGCCGGGTCAGCGGGTTTGCACGACGGCGGATGCGGGGAGTTTGACTTTCGCCTTGCCGGGCACGAGCGCCCGCAGTTGCACGTGCATTTCGATGCTGCCGATGAGGATGAGCAGGTAGCCGACGAGTTCGCACATCTCTTCGATGACCCGCTTGTACATCCGCGTGTAGTCATCGCCCATGACCATCTGAAGGAACGTGCCGTGGCCGACGAGCTGGCCAAAGGGCACGGCCACGACGAAGGCGACCCAGAGCATGCCGAAGGACCGGGTGGTGATCAGCTGCGCCAGTTCATCGCGGAGCGCCCGGCGATGCTTCCACGCATACCCGGCGGCGGCGACGGGGATGATGATGCCGACCTTCCATCCGATGACCGGGATCCATTGATCGAGCGTGGCATCAAGCTCGCGGACGACGGCGAACATGCAGGTGAGCGACAGAAGCACCATCGCGTGTTTGCATATCCCGTAGGCCATCGACGCCGCCAGAAACAGGAACGCGGCAATCGCCAGCAGCTTGATCTGGACCCATTCGATGACGCCGTGCTCTTTGAAGATGGTGATGTCGCCCACCTCGACGAGCTTGGGCAGGGTGAGAAAAAAGAGCATCAGGCCGACGGTGTAGCAGCCGAACCGGATGACGGTGGCGGCCAGCGAATCGGTCAGGACTCCTGTCGGCGGTGTGTATGGTTTCATGCGTGAGATTCCACGGGGGGGCGGGCCACCGTTCGTTGAGACGCTCGATTGTGAGCTTTCCGTAAACCTGACGAATCTTCAGCGGCCTCATCCCGAACGTCAAGTGAGTGGGAAAAAAAAGAACCCATGCACAGGAGTGCATGGGCTTTGAAGGGGCTCGGTTGAAGATTCACGATCAGGGCGTGGTTTGCAGGGTCCAGGGCGGGGTGATCACCATGCGCACCGGGAGAAGGAGGGTGTCGAGTCCGACTTTGGAAGGCTGCGAGAGCAGTTGCAGGGCGTGATGGCCATCGAACAGGCCGTGGTCCTTGCTGCCGGTGAGCGCGGCTTCGAGTTGCGTTTCCTGCGGATCGTTGAAGTTGACCTGCGCTTCAGGCCGGTCGGCAGGGTAGTCGGTGTAATAGATGGGAAAATGCGGGGTGATGCCGCGTTCGGGGCCGACTTGGATTTTGGGCCACTGCGAACGATCAAGCCCCGTGACCGACGGGGTGATCTCTGCCGCTGCTGTTGCTGCGGCGGGGGCGTCGGCGACATCGACGACATGGACCGCGCCATCGGTCGGCACAGCGCTGGCATCCTCGCGCTCGATGATGCTCGGATGCTCCGGTTGTGAAGCCTTGTAATTCTGTTCGTTGCCCCGGGTCGCGCAGCCCCAGGCGTTACCCAGCCAGAGAACCAGGCAGATCCAGACGAAGAGCCATTTCACTTTGTGCCGCATGTCGCAACTCCAGAGCGGCCGATCCTTGCGCCGCGATGCGGTCATCATAACTTGAACGCGGCCAAAACGGAAGGGCGGCGTGGGGTTGGACAGGGCAAAAGCATATGGGAGGGCGAGGCCACCCCATATGCTTTTACCCTGCTTTTGCCCCCGGGCCTTTGCTCCCCGCCTCGTTTACCGATATATTTCCCCAGCACCTGGCCTGTGAGAGGCAGTGGTCTCTCCGCCAGCGCAACCCATCGATGGTCCAGGAGGTTTTTTATGCTGCGTCACTCGACATCACTGTTCCACATCGGCCTGCTCATCATCACCGCCTCGATCACCGCAGGCTGCAACTCGACGGGCACGGCGCAGGTCCAGGGCGGCGCCGGCACGGAGCCGGTGGAACTGCTGCGCCAGACCGCGGGAAGCGATTCGGGTTTCGCCAGGATCGGCGGCTACCTGCTCAACAGCTCCGCCGACACCACCGCCAACCTCTCACCGCTCAGCCCCGACTACGACACCGAAAGCGTCATCGTCGTCTCCCTGGGCGAAGTGCCCACCGGCGGCTTTGGCGTCATCATCACCGGCGTGCAAAAGCAGGGCGACAAGGTCTTCGTCCAGTTCACCACCACGCAGCCCGCCCCCGGCGCCATCGTCACCCAGGCCATCAGCCATCCCTACGCGGCGGTTGCCGTGCCCAAGCTCACCGGCACGCTCTACCTCGAAGAAAGCGACTGATCGTCACCAGGCGGCGCGACGACAACCGATCGCCGACCAACATCAAGATGATCAATGCGGAAGCGTTCGGGTCAGCCCGGACGCTTCCGTTCGTTTCCGAGATCGCCTTGCGTTCGTGGCACGAAATCAACTCATGCCTTAAGGTATCGCCATGAGCATCATCCACGGTCAGCATCTCATCGGCGACACGACCAGCGGGCAGGGCAAACTCACCTTCCGCGCCATCAATGCCGCGGGCGGGCAGCTCATGGAGCCGCCATTCCATGAAGCGACCGAGACGGAGATCGATCGCGCCCTGCAACTGGCCGATGCTTCTTTCGATGCGCTGCGCTGCCGCGGCGCTGAAGATCGGGCGGCGCTGCTCGATTCGATCGCGGAGGAGATTCTGGCCCTGGGCGATGAGCTGCTCGCCCGGGCCCATGCCGAGACCAATCTGCCGATGGCCCGCCTCACCGCCGAGCGCAGCCGCACGGCGATGCAGGCGAAACTTTTCGCCTCGATGATCCGCGAAGGCTCGTGGCTCGATGCGGTGATCGACCATGCCTTGCCCGATCGTCAGCCGCTGCCCCGGCCCGACATGCGGAGGATGCTCGTCCCCATCGGGCCGATCGTGGTCTTCGGCGCCAGCAATTTTCCCTTCGCCATCAGCGTGGCCGGGACCGATACGGTCTGCGCCCTGGGCGCGGGCTGCCCGGTGGTGGTGAAGGCTCACCCCGCGCATCCGGGCACCTGCCAGATCATGGCCGGCGCGGTGCAGCGGGCGCTGAAGAAGCATGACTTTCCCCCCGGCTGTTTTTCGCTGGTGCATGGCGCCAGCCACGATGTGGGCAACGCCCTGGTGAAGCATCCGCTGACCCGGGCCGTCGCTTTCACCGGTTCGCTCCAAGGCGGCAAGGCGCTGTGGCAGATCGCCAACGCCAGGCCCGAACCGATCCCCGTTTACGCGGAACTGGGCAGCGCCAATCCGGTCTTCATCCTGCCCCAGGCCCTGGCGCAGCGCGGCGAGCAGATCGCCCAGGGGTATGTGCAATCCACCGCGCTGGGCGTGGGCCAGTTCTGCACCAACCCCGGCCTGCTGCTGGGGCTCAAGGGTGACGGCTTCGCGCAGTTTCAGGCCGCCGTCGCCGCGGCGGCGCAGAACATCGCCCCGCAGACGATGCTCCACGCCGGCATCCGCAACGCCTACGACCAGGGCGTCGCCGCCATCGGCCAGACGCCCGGCGTATCGCTCATCGCCCGGTCATCGCAGCCGGTGGACCCGCATCTGACGCAGGCCGCGTGCGTGATGTTCAAGACCGATGTGAACACCTTCGAATCGCAGCCGCACCTGCACCGCGAAGTGTTCGGCCCGACCTCGCTGATCATCGAAGCGGAGACGACTGAACAACTGGAAAAAATCGCCCGCCAGCTTGAAGGTCATCTGACCGCCACGATTCACGCCACGCCGGAGGATCTGAAAAATCACGCCACGCTGGTCCGCATCCTCGAACGCAAGGTCGGCCGCATCGTCATCAACGGCTTCCCCACCGGCGTCGAAGTGGCCCACGCCACCCACCACGGCGGCCCCTACCCCGCCTCCCTCGACGGCCACTGGACCAGCATCGGCGGCGCATCCATCTTCCGCTTCGTCCGACCCGTCTGCTACCAAGGCTTCCCCGATGAAGCCCTGCCTGTGGAATTGCAGGAAGCCAACCCGCGCAACATCTGGCGCAAGGTGAATGGGGAAATCGGAAAAAAGTAGGAGCAGGGGCAGGAGATTCATAGCCGCAGCGTCCTCGCTGCGCGTCTGCCAAAGCCCATCCACTCCTGTGGATGGGTTCCCCCCGTGGATGATTTTCCCTCACTTCAAATCATTCTCCAGCACGATCCGGTACCGCGCCTTGCCCGCCCGCAGATGGGCGATCGCCTCGTTCGCCTGCGACATCGCAAAGGTCTCCGTGATCGGCGCGATATTGTGCCGGGCGCAGAACGCCAGCATCGCCGCGATCGTCACCGGGCTGCCCGTGGGCGATCCCGATATCGACCGCTGCCCCATGATCAGCGGAAACGCCTGCACATTCAGAGGCTCCAGCACCGCCCCCACAAAATGCAGCCGACCCCTGGGCGCCAGGCACGATACATACAGCGGCCAGTCCAGCGACACGTTCACCGTCACCAGGATGAAATCGAGCCTCCCCTTGATCCGCTCAAGCTGCTGCGAATCGGTCGAGTTCACCACCTCGTGGGCCCCCATCCGCTTCGCCTCCTCGCGCTTGGAATCGCTGGAGGTGAACGCAAACACCTCGCAGCCCCACTTGTTCAAAAACTGAAGCGCCATGTGCCCCAGCCCGCCGATGCCCACCACCCCCACGCGATCCGTCGGCTTCACATCAAACTGCACCATCGGATTGAACACCGTGATCCCCCCGCAAAGCATCGGGCCGACCTTGGCGATGTCCAGCGACGCGGGGATCGGTATCGCCCATGCCGCCTGGCACCGCACCTTGTCCGCGAACCCGCCATGCCTGCCGACGATGGTGCCCTCGACCGTCGGGCAAAGATTGTGGTCCCCGCTCATGCACTGCCGGCAGGTCATGCACGAAGCCGAAGACCAGCCGACCCCGACCGTCTGCCCGACCTTCAAATGCGTCACGTTCCCCCCGACCGCCGCGATAACCCCCGTCACCTCATGCCCCGGCACAAACGGATACTTCGCCATGCCCCACTCATTGTCGAGCATGGAAAGATCCGAGTGACAGATCCCGCACGCCTTCACATCGACTTCCACCTGCCCGGCGCCAAGCGGACCTGCATCAAACTCAAAACGCTCCAACAAACCACCGGTCGAACGGGCTGCAAGGGCGATGGGCATGGGAAAACCTCCTGTGAAAAGTAAAACCGATTGTAGGGATTCCCGAATAACCTCGCACCCAAGCCGCTTGCGGCTTCGCAATCCCCAGGTTCACGGTGCATCGGGAGTTATTCAGAATTTCCTGTAGGGCGTTTCAACGGTTACGCACATATGAAATGCAGGACGAACACCTGTTTTGCGTGCCGAAGACGGGAGTTGGGATGCGTCGGCCCTGCTCTCTGAATAACCCCACGCCCAAGCCGCTTGCGGCGTAGCAATTCCCTGGGTTATCATTGCTCGCGCCGTTTGCCGTCGGCATGCGGGCCGCAGGACGAGTCAGTGAGAACACACACACACTGATCGTCCAACCAACCGTGACAACCGGCAGTGGACAAGCGGTGCGTGCGTCGAATGCTTCATCGAGCCTTGTGCGCCTCCGGGAACCTGCGACCGAGCTTTTTTCATCGTTCAGTATTCCCGTCAATCATTTCAATATCCTGGCTTAGGAGGACCGGCATGACTGGATTTCATTTCCTTGCGTCCTTGACCATTCTGGCGGGGCTGGGCGTTTCGCCTTTGGCCGCGGTGG
>CAZYPK010000129.1:0-15796 GCA_964649195.1 uncultured Phycisphaeraceae bacterium | reverse complement strand
GCCCGCGGACGGGCTTCGCAAACGAACGGCTCGGCGGGAGCCTCGCCCTCCCGGCTACATGCGATTGCCCTGGATGTTCCGCCGAATGTTTCACGCTTTTGCCTCATCTCGCGTAAACTGTGTTCATCTTCCATGAGCCTCGTCTATCTATTTCGACGGCTGGTGTTCATCCAGGTCATGCTGGGGATTGTGGCGTTCTGCATGGCCGAGCCGGGCGGGAATCCGGGGCTGATGATCATTGCGGGCACGGTCTGCGCCTTGAGCTGGTATGTCGTCGAAGGGCCCACGGGCAAGCCGATTCCGCAGTGGGGGGTGAATCTGGCGGCGCTGGCGGCGGTGTTCTGGCTGGGCGTCGATATGTACATCCAGAAGGGGCACGTCATCATCGCCATGGGCCACTTCACGATGTGGCTTCAGATTCTTCAGCTCTACGGCAAGAAGTCCAATCGCGAATACGGGCTGATCCTCGTGCTCTCGCTGCTTCAGATGGTCGGGGCTTCGATCCTTTCGGTGTCGATGATTTTCGGAATGCTGCTGGCGGGCTACTGCGTGCTGAGCCTGTTCACGGTGCTGCTGTTTCAGTTCAAATCGACCAGCGACGAGATCACCGAAGCCAACGCGGCGGCGGCTCCGCCGGAGCATCCGACGCTGCGGCCCAACCCGGTGGTCAGCCGGGGTCATCGCTGGCAGTTTCGCCTCATCGCGGTCTTCATCGCCCTGGTGTGCGGGGGCACGGCCCTGGTGCTTTTTGTGCTGATTCCGCGCACCAGCCGGTTCAACAATCTTGACCTGCCCGCGATCCTGGCCCGCACGCAGACGGGGTTCACCTCGCGCGTGCAACTGGGCGGCCTGCCGCCGGGCGAAGGCAGCCGGGAGGCGGTGCTCAATGTGCAGGCTTCGCGCAGGCATGGGCATTTCCTGCTGCGCGGGGCGGTGCTCGATCGATACAGCGGGCGCTCCAACACCTGGCTTCGCGGCGGGGACATCAAGTCCTTCGACCGTGCCGCCACGCTGCCTCAGTCGATTCCGCTTTCGGGACAGGCGCCCGTGGCCACCGAGGAGGCGATCATCACGCTGCGCGGCAACCGGCACAACACCGTCTTCACCATCTATCCCACGGCCCGCATCGACCTGCCTCGCGTCGAGCAGGATGAGGCCCGCGTCAACTTCAGCTTCAGCGATCAGCAGATCACGCTGGAAGGCGCCACGGGGAACGTCATCGAGTATCGCCTGCAATTCGTGCCGGAGCACGGGATGCGGCTGCCCTTTGACACGCCGCCGTCCAGGCCGCTTGGGCCGCGCCTGGGACCGATGCGGGATTTTGATGAAGAGGAGGTCCGCGATTATGCCCGCGGCTGGCGCGTGGAGCGCGAGTTGATCCGCAACTATTCGTTGCAGGTGCTGCGCAGGCATTTCAGGGATGAAACCATCGATCGCGCCTACGCCGATCCGCATCATCCGCGGGATCACGAATTCGCCAGGGCGTTGGAGCAACATCTTCAGACCGCGTTTGCCTACTCGCTTTCCAATCGTCCCCGGGGCGAGCGCGATCCCATCGTCGAGTTTCTCACCACCGATCGCCAGGGGCACTGCGAACTGTTCGCCTCGGCGCTGGCCGCGATGGCGCGATCGCTGGGCATGAAGGCCCGCGTGATCACCGGCTTTCGCGTCAGCGAATACAACTCCGTCGGCGGGTACTACATCGCCCGCGAACGCAACGCCCACGCCTGGACCGAAATCGACTGCGGACCGCGCGGCTGGCAGGTGTTTGACGGCACCCCGCCCGCCGAGATTCAGCGGCGACACGATGCGGGGTCCTCACTGCTGAGCGGATTGCGAAACCTGTACGAACATCTCGAATACATCTGGCTCGACAGCTTTGTGAGTTACGACCGTGAAAGCCGCGCCAAGGCGCTCGATTCCATCAGCAGCGCGGCCCAGGATCCCAGCACCACCATCGGCCGCATCGTGCAATGGTTCGGCGAGCTGCCGGACCTCTGGCGGTTCAACCAGTTCAACTTTCTGCTCATGGTGACGATCTTCGTCTTCATCGTCATCGGCTTCACCAGCCTGTTCCGCACGGTGATGATTCGCCGCAAGCGGCTGGCGGCGCTGCAACTGACCCGCCTGCCTCGGGCCCAGCGGCGCACCCTGGCCAAGCGGCTGGCCTTCTACCTCCAGATGCTGGACATGCTCGAACGCCACGGGCAGGTCCGCCCCGCCTGGCAAAGCCCCTTCAAGTTCGCCACGGAGTTGCAGTCGGTACACCCGCAGCGGTATCAGCCGGTGGTCCGGTTGACCGAGGCGTTCTACGAAATCCGCTTTGGGCACCGGAACATGGACGACAGCCGAAGACAGAACATCCGGGCGCTGCTCAAGCAGTTGGAGATGAACATCCTGGGCCGGGAAACCGCTTCGCAGAAGGCGTGAGGACAGGGGACAGGGGACAGGGGACAGGAGACAGGAGACAGAAGCCGCTTGCGGCTTCGCTCTGACCTCTGACCTCCGACCTCCGCCCTACCGGCACATCTTCAGCGCGCCTTTGCCATCGCAGCGGTTGCGATGATGATCGTAAACGCCGGCCTTCTCCACATCCGGCGCGGCGACCCATATTCTGCCATCGAGCGAGAACATTCTGCCCGGCACCGATTCACCATGGAGCGTGCTCATGAGCGAGGGGTCCGCCTGGACTTTGGCGGTGAGTTCGGGGGTGTATTTGAGGTAGTAGCCGGGGAACCACTCGCTTTCGTTGCATGCCCCGCAACTGAAGAAGACCACGCGCACCTGTTCGGCGCCCTTGTCGGAAAGGAAAGGGGGCACACGGTCGATCCTGTCACGCAGGTACCGGCCGGTGGCGACATCGTAGTACCAGCACTGGTCGGAGATCAGGTCGCTGTTGTGGATCGACGGCGGACCGGAGAGGGCAAAGTGCCAGACCAGGGCGATGGTCATGGCCAGCACGCTGAGGATGCAGATGATGTTGCTGTTTTTCTGAATCCAGTCGCGCACGGATGGCTCTCGGAAGCGGTGAAATGGAACGGGCCGGTTTCAGTGCGGCTGGTTGTCGTTGTTCCACCGCCGCCTCATCTCCGGCAGGACGGTGCCTTCGCTGCCCAGAAAGATGAGGTACTTCTGGAGAATGTGCTCGACATGCCCATCCGCGAAGGCGATGTGTGCGCCGCCGTCGTGGCGGTCCGCGGGGAACTCGGAGCGACCGGTGCCATCCATGACATCCTCATCGATGAAATGATCCCACAGGCCATCGACGGTGGAGTCGCCGTACATGATGAAGTTGGAGCCGGCCTTGACCATGGTGATCCGGTTCCAGCCTGCGCCGACATGATCGCCCACGCCCAGGGAGGGAACGTGGCCGTCGTGCGAGCCGCCGTTGTTGTGGCCGTAGCTGAAGTATTCATCCTTGTGGATGCGGACCTGATTCTGCCTGTAACCGTACATGGCGGGCAGGCCGCTGCCGAAGGTGGGGCCTTTCCATCTGGCGACCGCCGGGGCGGAAGGGCAGTAGAAGAGGCCGGCATTGGGAGCGTGTTCGTAAATCTCCGGCACCCAGACGATCCAGCCCGGGCCGGCGTCGTAGCCGTTGGGCATGTAGCCGGTCTCGGTGGCGTAGCTGCGCGAACCGATGGCGATCTGGTGAAGATTGCCGCGGCAGATGGCCTTGCGGGCGTTTTCGCGGGCTGCGCCGTAGTTGGGCATGAGCAGGGAAATGATGATGACGATCAGCGCCACCACCGCGAGCATTTCCGGAATGGTGAATGCGGCAATGCTCTTGTGTGGCCGTGTTGACATGCACACCCTCCGCTGGTCGGTCGATCAAGGAATGAACGCGGGATGACGTTTGAATGGTACGACATGGCCGTGCGAACGCCAAGGGGGATTGCGCCTTGCCGGGGCCGTCCCCGAAGCCGACTCTTTTCAGAAGCTCTCTCGCACCAACCAAAGTCACAAGCACTTGAGGTGTCGATCGCTTCCGATATCCTCAGCGCCAAGGCCCGCTCCGCGTCCAATCGAGCTTGAAACGGTTCGCCGCCGCAAGCGCCGACAGGGGTGGTTCGAGGAACTGCCGCACCTCGCGCACGACGGCCACCAGGTCCGCAGGAAGCTCCGACGCCGGATGGTTGCGGGTGAAGGCGTTCCACTGTCTTCCTTTGTCAGTGTCCATCCCGAATGCGTCACTCAATCCAGCGGGCAGCTCCGCCGGGATTGTCCGCCCGCGTCGGTGCAGTGTCGCGTCAATGGCGGCGCACAGCCTGTCACCATCGAACGCGAAATGCCGCGCCAGCAGCGCGATGTCGTAGTAGTCTTTCATCCGGCTGTTCTTCATCCCCCGTTCCAGCATCGCATCCAGTTTTTCCGCAATGGAGGTTTCGCGCGGATAAACCTTCATCTTCGGAGCCGGCATGTCGAGAAGCGTCGGATACGCGGCCTCCTTCGGCGTCGGCGTGACGGCATCCCCCAAGCCGACATCGACCTGGATGCTCAGTCGGGCGGTCCCCAACAGGCCACGCAACTTCACGCGAAGCCCCTGGTATTCCTCCCCTTCGCGGATTTCGGCCACGGTGATCGAAGACCGATCAAACTTCACCCCATCGGGTTCCACCTCGATGATGCACACATCCTCGAAGATCGTCTTCAGCGTGGCCTGGTCGATCTTGCCCGAGCCAAGCAAGTCGAGGTCGCGCGTCGGGCGGTGCAGCTTGCCGAGCCACAGCACGAACAGCAACGCACCCTTGAGCACGAACCGCTTGCCGTGCCTGGTGCGGGTCAGGCGATGGAGAATCCGCTCGTTGCCGTACCGCGCGAGAATCGAATTGAAATCCTCCTTCCTGCCGCCGGCGAACTTCAGCAACCGGTCGTGGACGGATTGGGCGACGGGATCATTCGTCTTGCCGCTCACAGCAGCGCCTCCAGGTAAGGACTCATGACGCGCTCGACGCGGCAGATGCGGGCGTATCGCATCAGCTCATCCACGCTTGCCTTGCGCTGTCTCAGGCAATCGCGCAGCGCCTCGATGGCGACATCGAGGCCGATCTTGTTGCGGAACTTGAAGCAGTCAGCCACGGTCTTGGCGACGCAGCAGATGCGCACTTTCACTCCCGCCACGTCGTGGGTCTCGATGCCCTTGGTCATCGCGTTCCCTGAGAAACGGACCACGCGCAGCGCCACAGTGTCGAGTCGCGGGGCACGGGCCTTGGGGCCGACCGCCAGCCACACCTCAAAGGGACTTTGCGTTGTGAGGTCGTGAAACCGAAGCGCCGTGATGAGACATATGACGCCCGTCGGCGCCTTGCGGCAGACCTCGGCCAGGGATTGGTTCTCCGTGGCCATGACACCGGGCACCCGATAGAGCCCTCGGCCAACACGCTCGATCATGCCTTGGTCACACGCACGCCGCAGGTACGCGCGCGGGATGCGCTTCGCCGCCAGGTCGCGCGACCGCAGCAGCACTTTCCTCTTCGCCATCGCCACCAGTTGATCGAAACGGTTTCGCATTCCCCTATGATACGGAACGTCGGCACTTGTTGACAAGTACCTGCATAACGTATCACCGCGAATGGCGATCAGGTTTGGGTTTGCTCCGGTTTGGATGACGCGATGCGTTCGGCAAATCGCGTTTTTTTAAGCAGAAAACAAGGGGTATGGCCGATCCGGTCTCGCGGCATCATGAAGGACATGCGACGCCCCTGCAACCCGCGTTGCCATCCCCTCCGCATCGGATCAGGGCGTGTAGCCTTCCTGAAGCCGTTGCAGGTCGGGGTTGTTGGGCGTTGAAGCGGAAAAGGAATTGATTGCCGGGGTGCGCGAATCCCGCCAGAGCCAGTACTCGGCATGGGCGTCGGCAAAGCTGATGGTGGTGCCCTGATTGTGGAAGCTGCCGGCCCAGTCGATCCACTGGTGAGCGTTGGGCGAGCCTTTCGGGTTGATCACCCACGACCCCCAGTTGTAGCCGCGCGGATCGGGCTCTTCGAGAAAGAGAATGGTCTTCTCCTGGCCGTGCACCTGGTAGATGCTGGTTCTGGATTCGATGCCCCATCCCGGCAGGCCACCCATCGAGTTGCTCATCGAGTAACTGCGCAGGTACCCGTGTCGCGGATCATCGGGGCAGCGATAAATCCTGGTCTCGTGGACATAAGGAAACATGGTGCCGGCCTTGAGATGATCGACGGTTTCGTTGCTGGGCAGGCTTGGGCCGGGCGGGGTGACGACCCAGTCATACCTGGCCCGCTGCGTCGAGGCGCCCATCATGATGCCTTTGGAATCGTCGTTGTACGCCGTCCACGCGATGCCAAGCTGATGCAGCCCCGAAAGGCAGACCGCCATGCGGCCGTTGCGCCGGGCCTGGGACAACGTCGGAGCGAGAATCGAAATGAGCAGCACGATGATCGAGATGACCACCAGAACTTCCACAAGCGTAAAGGCGCGGGATCGATGCATGACGGAACACTTTCACCATGAACGGTTGACCGGGACGCTTTGCACTTCCATGCAGGAAACCATGATATGACGAATCGCCATGTTTTCCTATCGGTATTCGAGTCGCGTTCCGTTTCGTAGAAAACCCCAAGCCCGATGGTGAGGCTTTGGGAACCGTCGGGGTATCCGGCGGGTGGCTGGGGCTCTGCGCAAGCCCCGGCCCAAGCGCACGAAGCAAGGTGAAGCAACTGATAGCTGGTGATCTCTTGGCCGGGGCTTCGCGGACTCAGCCCCGGCCACCCGTCGACTGTCAAGAAGGCCTAATTCTGAGACCGCGAGACCTTCACCGCCCCATCAGCGGCCTGCACGTCAAGCGCCTCGATGCGCACCGGGCCTGAAATCACCAAGGCGGGCCGCCGACGATCAATGTCGGTGAAGCCGTTCCAGAGCGACAGGTTTTTCTCGTTGCCGCTCCATCGGATCAGAGGCTTGCGATCGATGTCCAAGTGAAAGGTCGCCTTACCGTCTTCGCAGGTGACGGCGATCTCCAGATGATGCAACTTGCCTTTGGTGAGTTGCTGGCCCTTCGTGGTCGTCGCATTGCTGTAGCCCGCGTGGCCGTTGATCATTTCGATGCCGGTGTGCAGCGCCCCCCGGCCAGGCCAGGCGTCGATTCCCATGAAAGTCATCCGTGAACCCACGGGAAGGAACATCGTCACGGCACAAGTGTCGCGGTTGTCGAACTGAAGTGCATAACGAATCCGATAACCGCCCGAAGGCTCCCAAGGCAGCACGAGGCGAAACGAATCCTTGTTGTCGCAGACCAGGGCCTTGCGATCCCACTTGAGCTTTCCAACCGTGACATCCTTCTGCATGTCCAGCAGCGGCAGGATGCTCTGCCATTTCTCGCCGCGGCTCTCCGCCACGGCGGTTCGCTCCGGCTGCCGAACCATCAACGGCCCGGCCGATTTCTCGATCGCCAGCATGTCCTGCAACAGCAATGCGGCCTTGGTTCTGGCAAGGTCATCGGCCGACTGCAATGCAAGACCCCTTCTGGCCAACGGGATGGCACGGGCATAGAGCGGCGGGCGCACATATTCGGCTGCGGACGCGGCCGCATCGCGATACCACTGTGCCAGTTGCAGGCATTGTCCCGCATCAAGCGACTCGATCTCCTTGTCCGCCAGTCGCGCCACGGCGATCAGAGAGGCATCCGTCGCACGATCAGTCCACTTGGTGACGATGGCGGGAGCGTCGAAATCGATGAGATGGATGCGGATGAGCTTCTCGGCGGTGGCCGCATCGGCGCTGCTCAGGAGCGACTCCTCAAGCTGCGTCGCCGTCCGCAGAGATCGCGACATGTGAAGCGCCCATGCCGTCCGCCATTTGAGGGCCTCGCGCTCCGTCGCGGCGGCGAACATCATCGCCTTGCGGAAGTGATCGCCGGCCGTGTCGTACTTCTTTTGCTCCGCGTAGTCCGTGCCGACCGTGACGAGCAGCTGCGCCAATCGGCGAGACACGGATTCCCGCTCATCACCACGAGCCGTGCGGGACAGGCGAGTGAGCAGCGCGATCGACTTTTCATTCGCCTCATCACGCCGGTCAGGCACAAGCTCCGCCATGACTGTCAACGCGGTCACCCCCAGTTCATAACCATCGGGCGTCTTGGTGGCCAGTTGATGAGCATTGTCGAGAAGAACGACCCGAAGCGGTTCAGGCACATCCTTGGCCTTGCCGGCTTCGATCAACTGCCCCGCCAGGGCCAGATCGTCCTCACGCGAGATGGAACTGGCGGCCGCACGCATCCGATCGCCGTAGAGCGACTCGAAGACGCTTGCCGCATCTTCAGCTTGCGAAGGAGACGCCGGTACAGACGCGATCAACAGCGACACGCAGGCCGTAACCCAGGCACGTCGTTCGGGGATGATAGGTTTCATACGTTGCATGATACGCCCAATGCATTCGCACAAACAACCCCATACAGACTTGATGCCATGAATGAACAGCCCGCGAAGCCCCGGTCACCCCGGCCCCTCGGACCAGGCGCATGAAAAATGGCGACATCACGGCAGGCTGCGCAGACGCGCAGCGAGGACGCTGCGGCTAAAATTGCGCAGAGTTCCAGCCCCAGCCACCCGGAATCACATCCTGCCACAAAAGATGGGCACACCCCGTTCCGTTTGCCAAAACGGGTTGGTATCCGACTTCATGAGTGCGGCTCATTGAGCCGTGACCAGAGGCCTGGCCTTGAAAGTCACGCGATAGGTTCGGGCCGGGTCGCATGTCCGGGGGTTGGGGATGAGGATGAAGTCATCGGTGATCGTCGGGTTCAGGTCGCCGCCTTCGATCACCTGCACATCCTTGACGCGATGAGGCAGCAGGGCGACGATCGGACGCCAGCCGCGCTGGGCGCCGTTGATGTTGACAGGCTTGAAGGAGTCGGCGCCGCGATTGGGGGTGATGGTGAGCGTGTAGGCGCCATCCTTTTCGGTGAGCGTCTGTTCATAGGCAAGTGTGCCGGTCTTGGGTGTGGCCATGCGTGCCTGCCATGCGGGGTCGCCGTAGAAGGCGACGGTGTCGCGGTCGTAGAGCAGGCCGTAACAATCCTGCATGGTGAGCTTCGCCGCGGTGGCGGCCGGTGAGGGCGTCGGACGGCGAATCATTCGGTTGTTGGCATCGAGATTGTCACGGGCGTTGTCGGGGAAGTATGTTTCCAATCGATGAATCATGGCGTGCTGATTGACGAAGAAGGCTTCGCTGAAGGTGTAGCGACCGGGTTGTTCGATGAAATAATCGAGGCAGCCCCAGCCCGCGTAGCCGTACCAGGTGAGCACGGTGTAGCCGACCAACTGCCTGACGCCGACGCTGTTCATCCAGGCCAGCGCCATGGCGTCGAGGCCATCGATATTGCCCATGAGGCAGTTGCCGATGGGGAGATAGACTTTCGGATTGTCGGAAACGATGGGATGTTTCTTGCCGTCGGTGTCTTCGCCCCAGATCTGGCCGGCCTTGCTTTTGAAGTAGCCGTTGCGGTAGGTGTAGCCGATCTGCCAGTCACGTTCGGTGGCGTGGCCGCTGGTGACGAAGAGGTCGGCCTTGTAATCGGTGAGCGACTCGACAAGCGCCTTGGTGGAATCCTGCGGGCCGGTGGATTCGACGGCTTTTTCGCCGGGTCTTTTGCTGACGGATTTTCCCTTCTTCAGTTCGCAGTACCACTTGCCCTCTTCGATCATCTCCATGGCCAGTTCGGTGCCCGAGGCGACTTTGTGGATCGTCAGCGGCTCACTGTGCTGCGCGATTTTCAAAGCGTTGGCTGCGTCGTAGCCGGTGAGGATGCCCCAGGTGGTGTCGGTGTAGGGATCGCTGTCGAGCTGCCGGGTGAGGCGATGAACCTTGCCAACAAACTCGCGGGTCGCTTCGGCAGGCGTGGCGACGAAGCAGGTGTAGCGCGGGAACTGTTCCTTGAGCTGCGGCAGGGCGGCGGTGACATCCCCTTCATACACGATGACCTTCGCCTCGTGCTTCTTCACGAGCGCATCGACGACCTGTTTCCATGCCGCGTCGTCGTGCGTGGGTTTGGAGACGAGGATGGTGTAGGAAGATGTTCCATAAGCAGTGGAATGAGCAGCGGACGCAATTAACAATGAAATGGCAACGGCAACAATGCGCATTTGAGTTACTCCGCAACATGTTCAATTCAGGAGGATGATCTCATGCCGCCTGGCCCATAGGGGCGAATTCGATGTCGGCTACGGCCGCGCCACGCGAGAGAGTGACAGGATCGAATCCGGCATGATTGTCAATCGGTGCAGTGGTAAACCTCTCGTCTTGTCCGGCCAAAGATGCTTCAAACACATCATAATTCTGCTTGATGCGTTCATTGAACGGATCAAATGCGATGGCTCTCTCGAAACTTTGCCGCACTCGTTTGGGGTTGATGTCCAGTTGATGCTGGGTGATCGCCTTCAACTCCCAGCAGCGGGCCTGAAAAGACGGCGAGATTTCAAGAGTGAGCGCCGTGTCCAGCAGGGACAAGACCTCGGTGAAGTTGTCGTTCTCGAACCGGCGATGGGCCAGATAAAGGTAGGGCAGTCCAGCCCGAGCGTGTAATTTGACCGCATTTTCAAACTCTTTTGCGGCGCCGTTGGCGTCTCCGGCCTCAAGTTTCAGTTGCCCCAAGGCGACATGATCCAGCCATTTGTCGGGCTCGTCGTTGATTTGTACCGCCTCGGACCAGACTGCGATGGCCTTCGGAAGGTCGCCGATGTTTCGATGGCAACTTGCCAGGATTGCAACGGCGTATGTGAAGACCGAAGGAACAGCGGCAACAACGTCGCCGGACTTAAGTTCATCAACCGCTGTTTCAAGTTTGGGAATCAGGTCTCGACTGGTCTGCTTCAATTCCTGCGGAGGAGCGTATCGTTGAAGAACTCCGGCGGCAAAGATGACGACAATTGGATGGATCGTGCTTTCGAGCATCTGTTTTGCTTGATCAACTGCCGGGCCGTTGTCGCCCAATCGTTCGAGGGCGCTTAACAGAACAACCTGATACGGAGCGTAGTCAGGAGCAACTTCCACCGCCTTCTTGTAAAAAAGGGTTGCGGTGGCAAGGTGACGGAGTTTGTCGTATTGGCGGGCACGGAAAAATGCGACCCGATGTGGCGGGAACCACGGCATTCCATATCGCATCAATCGCAATAGTGTCTCCCAATCGTTGGCCCGATATGCACGCTCCGCCTCGCGGCGCAGGGCCTCGTCGCTGCTCAGTTCCGGCGGTCGCCTCTCATAAATCTCCTCATCCGTCAGCATGTAAAGATCGGCCGACAGCCCTCCCAATCGGTCTCGCTCCTCCTGGGAAAGTGCAAGACAGGTATCGTCCATCTCGTCACGAATCGCATCGGCCTCGGTGGAATCGGCCCGGCCCGAAGCGATAAGGGCATGAAGATTTCGAAGGAGTTCTTCATGCTTGACATAGACTGGGTTCTCCGCAAATTTGCTCATGGGTTCGTTTCCGCATTGATCCAAAATTGTTGCGTTGCCGCCAAGGCGTCTTCGTACTTCTGCAAGGTCATTACGTATTCCGGCTCGATGACGCCATGTTTGGGACTGTCGGTGCGGAGCTTTAACACTGGTGCAAAGTCTCCGTCAAGCCATTCCCCCTCCCCAAATCGCCAAACCGCCAAGTCATTGTTGCCGGTCGCCCTGGGCGCCAAATGGCGCAGGCGTCTTGGAATCCGGTGTTCGGGCAAGGCCGTTACCGTTGGTGCGACGGACATCCCTCCTTCGCCGGGACTCACTTGTCCGTGCTCATTCAATGCGACATCGCAGTTTGATTTTCCACTGTTCGTGTCGGGGACTCTGACACCCAGGCTTTTGGCATCTCGTCCGATTCTGGGGCCTTCCGGTGTAGAAATCATGCAGCGATAAACCCTTGCCATACAGGTGGCCTCCCATTATTCAAAGCCCCCCGGTCATTGGAAGGCCCCATTATTGTACCCGTCGCCTTCATACACAATGACCTTCGCCTCGTGCTTCTTCACGAGCACCTCGACGACCTGCTTCCAGGCTGCGTCGTCGTGCGTGGGTTTGGAGACGAGGATGGTGTAAGCCATCGGCGCAGCGACGGCTTGGAATGCCGTCGCGGTCAGGAGAAAGCAGGAGAGGACGATGCGTGATGTTCGATTCAATTGAATGACTCCATCGATTGGGAATGCCATGCGGCGGGTCGGTCATGTCAGGCAAAAGGATTGACGATCGTCAGTCCGGGAATGCGCACCATGTTCGCGTTGATGTCTTCGGAATAGAGCGTGGTGATTCTGGCCTCTTCGCAAGCGGCGAGGATCAGGGCGTCCCAGAGGGAGATGGATTGGTTCTGGTGCCAGTGTCTGGCATGATCCAAGACGTGACCCGTCGGATAGGCCATGTCCCAGCCCTCGCGGAGGCCGGCGATTTGACGCCAGGCGATGGAGGCGGTCAAACCGTACGGAGCGAGTTTCCGCGCTGCCGCGAGGTACTCGCAGGCGACCTGCCAGAGGAGGACGCCGTCTTCGATGGAATCAATCACATCCAGTGCGATCGTCTGCTTTCGCCGATCGCGCGGGTCGTGACCGTAAAGAAGGATGTTGGTGTCAACGGCGGTCATGCAGTTCTTCGCGTGTGAATCGGGGAGCGTCATCCGAAAGCGGGGTCTGCTTCATCCGTTGGATGACCCGTTCGATGGCGGCTCGTCGTTCCTCCCGGGAAATCCGGGGAGAATCATGGATGCCGCCCGGCGCCTCCTGGCCGGATGTGAAAGCCAATTCCACCTCCGTTCCCTCAGGCAGGTCGCATCGTTCGTTGGGCACGAACGCACCGTTGGTGAATACTGCATGAACGCGCTTCATCGGAATCTCCATAGGTTGATGTTCAACCCGTTAACCTTGTGATGTATTGTAGCCCGATCGTATTCTCCCCGTTACAATACCCGGCTCGATAGTACGTACCCGTATCAAAGGATTCCTTCATGATCACCATTCCCGTCATCCGCTGGGGCCAGTCTTACGAGAGCCTCGAAACCGAAACCATCAAGCATTTCATCACCGGTGAACCGGTCGCCAAACTTGGCATGAGTAACGCCGGCCTGGTGGCGCGCGATATGAAGAAGGCTCAGCGGGCACGCGAGGTGCTGCGCGAGATTCCCATCCGCGAACTGATTCAGATGATGAAGAAGGCGGGTGAGCTTTATCTGAGCGCCGACCTGCCGCTGGGCGATGGCGTGCAGTCGCCTGATGATTTCGTCAAACAGCAATCCGCCTCCACCGGTCTGCCGCATCACCTGGCCCGCGCCAACATGACGAAGAATCACTTCGTCCTCTCCAACATGGATCGCATCCTCGACTGCCTCACGCGCGGCCTCGACCCCGACATCCTCACGCGCGGCTACGGCGAGGAAGGACGCGGCGTCACCGTCTCCTATCAGGCCAACTCGCCCGTGCTGGGCATGGTGCTGCCTTCCAATTCGCCGGGCGTTCACACGCTCTGGCTGCCTGTCGTCGCCATGCAGATCGGCCTGGTCATGAAGCCCGGCTCGCAGGAACCGTGGACCCCTTACCGTATGATGGCGGCGTTTTTCGAAGCCGGTGTGCCGCGCGAGGCGATATCGATTTATCCCGGCCATGCGGATGTGGGCGGCGAAGTCGCCTCACGCTGCGGCCGCGTCATGCTCTTCGGCGGCGCATCGACCATCGACAAATATCGCGGCAACCCCGGCGTGCAAGTCCACGGTCCAGGCTATTCGAAAATTCTCATCGGGGATGACAAGATCGACCAGTGGGAACAATACATCGATGTCATCGCGGATTCGATTTATCTGAACAGCGGCCGCGGCTGCATCAACTGCTCAGGCGTCTGGGCATCGCGGCACACCGAGGAGATTGCGCAGGCCTTGGCGGAGAAACTCGGGCTGATCGCGCCGTTGCCGCCGGAAGATCCGAACGCAAAACTGGCCGCGTTCACGGTCGCCGGCCAGGCGCAGGCGATCAACGAATCGCTGCTGCAAATGAGCAAGGAAGCGGGCGTGACCGATATGACCGCCAAGTTCGGGCAGCGTCTCGTTGAACTTGAACACTCCGCTTATCTGCGTCCGTGGATCGTGCATTGCAACACGCCTGACGTGCAGATCGCCAACAAGGAATACATGTTCCCGTTCACTTCCGTGGTCAAATGCCCGCAGTCGGAAATGATCGCAAAGATCGGCCCGACGCTCGTAGGCACCGTCATCACCGAAGACAAGCAGTGGTCCCAGGAACTGCTCGCCGCGACGCACATCGATCGCTTGAACCTGGGGCCGATCCCGACGATCAAGCTCGACTGGCTGCAGCCGCACGAAGGGAACATCGTCGATTTCCTCTTCCGTGCGCGGGCGTTCCAGGCACGGGAACTTGAAGTTCCCGTGCCTGGCGATCAATAGGTTTCGCCGCAGCGGTAGTGCATGAGCACATCGTCCCCGATGCGTGAGACATCTTTGAGTGCAAGCTGTTTGGCGCTGCGCATCAATCGGACGATGTTGCCTGTGGCGGGGGCGATGCCTTGCGGGTCGCCCAGGAGCCTGGGGCCGACGAAGACGAGTGCTTCATCGACGACATCCTCGGCGAACAGGCTGCCGATGACCGTGCCGCCGCCTTCGACCATGATGTTGGTGGCGTTGTGTTTCGCCGCCAGATGTTTGAGCAGGGGGCGCAGGGCAAAGCGTCCGCGATCGACTTCCTTCACAGGCAGGGCGAGAAATTCCACGCCTCTCTCTTCCAGTTCGATCATGCGTTTTGGCCGCGCTTCGAGAATCTCCGCCCTCGCTCCAATGGTGATCGGCGGGCCGCTCTTGCGGTGCAGTGAGCGCACAAGCTGATGATCGATGGTCAGCTTCAAGGTCGGATCGATGACCACCCGGCGGGCCATGCGCCTGACCTTCACATCGCGGGCCGTGAGCATCGGGTCATCCTGCACCACGGTGCCGATGCCCACGATGATCGCATCGACGCGGGCGCGGACCTCGTGGGCCGCTCGACGACTTTCCTCATTACTGATCCACTTGCTGTCGCCGGTGCGGGTGGCGATGTTGCCATCGACCGTCTGAGCCCATTTCACGATCACCCAGGGCACACCGGTTTTGAGCCTTTTGAAAAACGGTTGATTGAGCTGCCTTGCTTCATCGCCGCACAGGCCGACCTCCACGGCAATCTTCGCCTTTCTGAGCTTTGCGAAACCAACACCATCAACCTTGGGAAATGGATCGCGCATCGCGGCGATGACGCGCCCGACCTTCGCCTCGATCAGCGCATCCACACAAGGCGGCGTCTTGCCCGTGTGAGCGCAAGGCTCCAGGGTGACATAGACATCCGCACCTGCGACGCGCTGGCCGGCTTTCCTGCATGCCGCCAGCGCTTCGATTTCCGCGTGCGGGCCGCCGAATTGTCGGTGATAACCCTCGCCCAGGATTTTGTCGCCGCGGGCGATGACGCAGCCGACCATCGGGTTGGGTTCGACAAAGCCCTGGCCGCGTGCCGCCAGTTTCAGGGCGCGTTTCATGTGGGCTTCAATGACGGGAACTGATTTCGTGCGTGCAACCATCGGCGAAAGGTACCGGGAGTTGCACAATACGCAAGATGGGGAGGAGAAAAGGCGAAAGAGGAAGGCTCCCCCAATAAGCAATAAGCAATAAGCAATAAGCAATCATCAATAAATAATAACCAATTGCCTTTCCTGTCCCCTGTCTCCTGTTCCCTGTTCCCTGACCTCTTCCTCTTTCGTTATCCTCCCGTAATACTAACCAGGGCACAATATATTGAACATTCCCCCGGCTCGTGCGTATGTATGCTCATGAATGTGA
>CAZYPK010000128.1:0-15936 GCA_964649195.1 uncultured Phycisphaeraceae bacterium | reverse complement strand
TGCGCGGCGATTGAGACTGTCCTCTCCCCAAGGGAGAGGGCCAAGAGTCAAGCCCCGGGGTACATGCGATTGCCCCGGCCGCACATGCGATTGTCTTGGAAGTCAGCAAGTGTTCAGGTACCATTCCACGTTGTCCTGCGTCCGGCAATCGTCAACGCAGGCTGATCCGGATGTCCTGAAATCGTTTTCGGGTTGTCATCATCATGGAGGCGCACGATGCATCATTTTCGAGTCCTGCCATTGCCCTGCATCACCGCCATGTTCGCGTGCCTCGTGCTTGCCGGCGCCGCCCCGGCCGATGTCGGGCGGAAGACTTTCGATGATCTTTATGGTCCGCGAGTCAAGGCGGTCAAAGCCACGCGGGAGCGGACCGATGATGTGGAACTGGCCAGGGAACTGCTGGCCACCGCGAAGAAGGATGACGTGGATGAATCGATCTGCACGGTGTTCTGCGAAGAGGCTTATGCCCTGACCGCAACGACACCTGAAGGCTATGAAGTGGCGGCGGATGCGATGGCGATTCTCGCCCGACGATCGACCAAACTGGCGGTGTCGGCGCGCGACAGACAGGTCGAGGTTCTCATGCGTCAGTTGCGCACCAGCGATTCGGAGCTGGCCGGCCGGGCGATGGAGCGGCTCATCGAACTGCACACCACCAGCGGTGACGAGCATGTGGCGGCAGGCCGATACGCGCCGGGCATCCAGGAGTTTCGCAAGGCGATGCTGGTGGCCCGGGGCAAAGGCCCTGCGGCGGAAGCGATCAAGGCGCGGCTGGATCGCGCCGTCGCCGGCGAGAAGGTCGAAAGGCAGATCGCCACGCTTCGTGAAAAACTTCTCGCCAATGCCGGCGACAGCGCCAGTGCTGAGGAGCTGATTCGCCTGTACATCGTCGAACTCAACGACCCCAAAAGCGCCGCGATGTTCATCGACCGCGCCAGGAACGAACCGCTCAAGGCCATGACCCTGGCGGCCGGCAAACCGATGAGCGAACTTGATGAGGTCGCCGCGCTGGCGCTGGGGGAGTGGTATCGGGAACTTTCGCAGAAGGCATCCGTCACGGGGAGGCACGCGATGCTTTCCCGCTCCAGGGAATACCTGTCGCACTATCTGACGCTTCACACCGCGCGCGATGCCACGCACACCCGCGCCTCGCTCTTCCTCGATCAGATCAACGCGGAGTTGGCCAAACAACCAGGGGCCGCCATCGCCACAGGTGGCGCGGCCGCGAAGACGCCCATCGCCGCGCCCGTTGGCGTTGATCCGCCGGCCAGCGGCGACAACCCCAATGCCATGTCCGCCAAAGATCTCGATGGCACCGGTATGCTCGGACGATTGACGGTCAACGGCAAGGACCTGGCGACGGCGTTTCATTATGCCCCGGGCGCCGCGTTTCAGCACAAGGTGGTCGAGACCGAGGTGCTCAACGCCGGTGAAGCGATGAAGGGCGTCTCCATCACGCTGCTGGGCTATGTTCGCGTCGCCAAGGCCACGCCGGTGAAAATCTGGCACGCGGGGGGCAGTGCATCCGGCGGGGTGTTGCGACTTTATATCGACGACAAGGAAGTCGGCTCCGTGGGTGACGACCGTGTCAAAAATACGGTCCACGAATTCACGCTTCAGCCCGGCGTGCGCAACATCAAGTGGCGGCTTTCGGGCGGTCACATGGGAACTTGCGTCCTGCAATTCTTTGACGCCCAAACCATGCAGCCGCTCGAAATATCGTCCACAAAGAACGACTTGGTTGTCAAGGGGGCCCCGCCGCTTAAAAAACTGCTTAGGAATTCGGATGCCGGCGCCCGCGTGGGCAAGCCAAAAGAATTGGCAGGGTGACGATCGACTCATGTTGCCTGCAAGCCGCGACTCCTCGATCCGTAGAGTCGCGGCTTGTTTTATGGGTGGACTCTTGGGCGAGATTGCGCCGGTCACAGTCGCGCGGCCTTTGAGAAGTTTCACTTTCACCTTGCCGGTGACGACCTGATTCGCATCGTCGATGAAGGCCCGCATCGATTCGCGCAGCGGGTGGAACCACGGGCCGCTTTCTCGCTTTTCCCCTTTGCCCTATCCTGCCGCCATGTCGCAATCGATTCCACAGGATACCGCCTGGGTGCAGCAACTGCGCGGACGCTTCATCGTCTTCGATGGTCCCGACGGCAGCGGCAAGACCACGCAGTTTCGCCGGTTCACCGACTTCGTGCGGGCGCAGGGGCTGACGGTCTGCGAAGTGCGCGAGCCCGGCGGCACAGGCATCGGGGAACAGATTCGCAATGTCCTGCTCGATCCGAAGAACGAGGACATGGACATCCGTTGTGAGATGCTTCTATACATGGCCAGCAGGGCGCAGCTTGTCGCCCAGCGCATCGGCCCCGCGAAGCAGCGCGGTGAACTGATCCTCGCCGACCGCTTCATCAGTTCCACGCTCGCCTACCAGGGCGCCGCCGGCGGGTTGCCCATCGATGACATTCTGCATGTGGGGCGGATCGCCCTGCACGATCACTGGCCCGAACTGGTGGTGGTCTTCGATGTCGATCAGGAGACCGCATCGAAGCGGCTCAATCCGCTGCTCGATCGCATGGAGCTTAAGGGGGCCGCGTTTCACCGCATCGTCAGGCAGGGTTATCTCGATCAGGCCGGGAATGATCCGGATCGGTACCTGGTGATCGATGCCACCGTGCCTGCGGACGATGTCTTCAACCAATTGTGCAGGGGCTTGCAGAAAAAATTTCAGATTTGATGGCGGGCAGGCCGTCGTTATAATCCCTCACCCCAAAAAACGGGTGGCGGAGGCTTCCGCCGGTGGAGTGTTCATGGGTTCTTTCATTTGATGCCTGACTGGAGTTGATCTGTGGCAAAAAAAACCAGCAACAGGAAACCGGAAGCCGCGAAGAAGGCAGGCAGTGCGGGCAAGAAGGCGTCCAAGCCCAAGGCCAAGCCCGCCGTCAAGCCAAAGCCCAAGGCCAAACCCGCGCCCAAGGCCAAAGCCAAGCCCGTCGTCAAGCCCAAACCCAAGTCCAAACCGGTCGCCAAAGCCAAGCCCGCGTCCGCCAAAGTCGCCGCCAGGACCGTTGCGCCCGCCACCGGCAAACCGAAGCTGGCATCGAAGTCGCCCGCCAGGACCAAGGCGGGAAAGACCGCCAGTCTGAAAATCTCCAAGCCGCCGGCCACCGCCATCGCGCAGCATCCTGTTGAACAGCCTGAGCCGCCCACGCTCGCCGAGCTTCGCAAGGCGGAGTCCGGTTTGACCCGGCATGAAAAAGAGCAGTATCGCAAGCTGCTTCTGGAAAAGCGTGCGGAAATTCTGGGTGATGTCGCATCGCTCAAGGATGCCGCCCTGGCCACCGGCGGCAACCTTTCCAACATGCCGCTGCACATGGCCGACGTCGGTTCCGATCAGTACGAGCAGGAAGCGATGCTCGGCCTCGTCGAGTCCGAACGTCGTCTGCTTCGTGAGATCAACGATGCCCTGGATCGCCTGCACGAAGGCACCTACGGCATATGCATCGAATCAGGCAAGCCGATCGGCAAGCCCCGCCTCGATGTCACTCCCTGGGCCAAGTACACCATCGAAGTGGTCCGCGAAAAAGAACGCATGAGCGGAAGGCGATGAGAAGATCAAAAAAGCGGAAAAGCGAAGATCAGAAGTCAGAGGTCAGAGGTCAGAGGTCAGAAAAACATTCAGTTTCCCAGTGGTTTGTTTCGTACCGACCTCTGATCTCTGACTTCTGACCTCTGACCTCTGACTTCGGTTTCCCGCTCTATTTCCCCATGCCTGAACCTGCATCAACCTCACGCCGCGCCGGTCGGCACCTGGCTTCGGTCGTGGTTTTCAGCCTCATCGTGCTGGTCACGCTGGGACTCGACCTCTGGTTCAAAGCCTGGTCGTTTCGCAACGTGGCCGACCAGCCGCTGATCCTCGAGCGTGATCCCGACGACGGCACCACGCTCGTGCAGACCCGCGACGGCGCGGGCAAGCTTTTCGTTCAGCCGCGCGCTCGTGAGAATGAACCGGCCAGCGCGATTCCCTATCACGAAGGCAAGGTCATCGTCCCCGGCATCTTCGCTCTGCGCTTGACCATCAACACCGGCGCGGTCTTCGGACTGGGCAAGGGCAAGCAGTGGATCTTCGTCGTCGTCAGCATCCTGGCGGTGTTCGTCATCTCCTTCGTCTTCCACCGCAGCGATGCGAAAGCGAAATGGTTTCACATCACCCTCGCCCTCATTCTCGGCGGTGCGCTGGGCAACATGTACGACCGGGCGATGTTCAACGGCGTGCGCGACATGTGTCTGCTGTTCCCCGGTGTGAAGCTGCCTTTCGGCTGGCACTGGCCCGCGTTCGTGGGCGGGTCGGATGAGGTTTATCCGTGGATTTTCAACGTCGCCGATGCGGCCCTGGTCATCGGCGTGATTTCGCTCTTCATCATTTCCTGGCGCGGCGACAAGCCGAAACCAGCCGATCCAGCAAAGCCTGGTTGAGTTCACCTTCACCGCCGCGCTCGGGGTGCCACTGCACACCCACATAAAACGGACGGGCCGGATCATCAACCGCTTCAATCACGTCATCCTCGGCCGTGGCGATCACACGAAGCGTGCCTGCGCTGATCATCCCCTGTCGATGCGAGGAGACAACAGTGCAGGTTGCCGCCGCATCCGCGTCGAAGAGTGAAGCATCGCTCGTGAGCTTCACCGGATGCCGATTGTTCTTCTGATGCATCTGCGGATTGGCCAGCGTGTCGGGCAGATGCTGATTCAGCTTGCCTCCCGCGTGCAGCGTCATCAGTTGCATGCCCAGGCAGACGCCCAGCACCGCTTTGTCTTTCGCAGGTTGCAGCGCGGTGAGCAGGGCGGTTTCAAATGCCTGCCGCCTTGCATCCATCGGCCGGGCGCTCGGATGCGTGACATCCCCGAACGGCTCCATCTTCGGATCAACACCGCCCGTCAGAATGAAACCGTCACAGACGCGAAGGTAATGCCCGATGAGTTCCACTTCATGCGGCAAGAGCACCGGCACCCCGCCCGCCTTCACCACCGCGGTCGTGTAGGCAATGGCACATTCATACACGCCGCTGGCGGCGCTGTTCTCGCGATTGTCAACGGTGATGCCGATGATGGGAAGCATGGGATAAAGTTCAAATCCAGTTTACCCTGTCTCTTTACTTCGCACTTCGTCCTTCTTCTTCCTCCTTTCTATGATGTTCCACATGTCCGACCGCGGTGAAAAACTCGACACCCTTCGCGCCAAGGCCCGCGCTTTGCCCAAGATGCCCGGCGTCTATCTGATGAAGGACGCCAAAGGCGTCGTCATCTACGTGGGTAAAGCCCTCTGTCTGCCTGATCGCGTATCGAGTTATTTTCTGCCTTCGACCATCGCCGCCGCCCGGCAGGCGCTGGGCCCCAAGAAAGCCTCGATGCTCGATATCGTCGATGACTTCGACACCATCGAAGCCGAGGGCGAATGGGAAGCGCTGCTCATCGAGAATCGGCTGATCAAGGACATTCATCCGCGTTTCAACGAATCGCTCACCGATGACAAAACCTTTCCCTATCTCGTCATCACCACGCGAGACGACTACCCCGGCGTCTTCATCACCCGTGATCCGCACAACGAGGAATACCGCGGCGCCAAGGTGCTGGGCCCTTTCACCAGCGTCTTTGCACTGCGTGAATCGATTCAACTGCTCCAGCGCGTCTTCAAGTTCCGCACCTGCGCGCTCGACATCCGCGAAGCCGATGACAAGCGAAGGTTCTTTCGCCCCTGCCTGCTCCATCCGATCAAGCAGTGCACCGCGCCATGTGCCGATCGCATCAGCAAAGCCGACTACCGGGCCGACATCGATCGTTTCATCCGCTTCATCGAAAGCAAGCGCTCGGTGATGCTGCGCGAGCTGCGCGATGAGATGCGGGAGGCGTCGAAGGTGATGCACTTCGAGAAAGCCGCGGTGCTGCGCGATCAGATCAAGGCCATCGAAAAGCTCGACGATCGCGGCAAAACCCGCGACAACTGGCAGCCCGAAGCGGAAGGCTTTTTCATCGATCCGAAAAAAGGCCTTGAATCCCTGCGGAAAACACTCGAAATGGATCGTCCGATCCGCTGTGTCGAGTGCATCGACATCGCCCACCTGCAAGGCGGCGAAACCGTCGGCTCCAAGGTCTGCTTCATCGACGGCAAGCCGTTCAAGAACGCCTATCGCCGCTACAGGATCAAGACGGTGACCAATGATGACTACGCATCGATCCGCGAAGTGGTCAGCAGGCGCTACCGTGATGCCGGTGCCGGCCAGGAGCTTTATCCCGACGTGATCATTATTGATGGCGGACGGGGCCAGTTGCACGCGGCGCTCGAGGCGTTCGAGCAGCTTGACGCGAAGCCGCCGATGGTGATCTCGCTGGCGAAGAAGGAGGAACTGATCCACGTGCAGGCCAGGCGTGAACCGATTCGTCTGGGCCGGGAGAATTCGGGGCTGAAATTCTGCCAGGCGATTCGTGATGAGGCGCATCGGTTTGCGCAGCACTATCACCACATCCTTCGCCGTAAGAAAGTGGTGGGGGAGTGAAGCAAGGTGAGGACATGTCGCAGGCCCTGCACGGGCAGATCGATGGCGTCGAGCTGCGCGTCAAGGTGGTGCCCGGTGCCAGCCGGACAAAGATCGCAGGCATGCTCGGCGATCGGCTTAAGATTGCCGTGGCAGCCCCGCCTGAAGCAGGCAAGGCGAATCGCGCCCTTTGCGGGCATCTTGCGGAAGTGCTGCGCGTTGCTTTACGAGATGTGGAGGTCGTTGAAGGTCACACGCAGCCGCGCAAGACGGTTTTTATTTCCGGGGCGACGTTGTGTGCCGTCATTGAAAGGCTGCGACAAACATGAGCCGCGACTCAACGAGTCGCGGACGTGAACAGCCTGAAGGAGCGGAAATCGCGCGGTGGTGAACGACCTCGAAAACCGTGGAACACAGGAAAGAGACCGTTCATCCACCGTGCCGCATCGCGCCCTTGCAGGTCGTTCACGTCCGCGACGTGTTACGTCGCGGCTCGTCAATGATCCCCCATGTCTTCCTTGCCGAGCATCGGCTTCAGTTCCGTCAGCAGCGCGTCAAGCTTCACCTTGTCTTTCGCTTCCGCGTTCAGGCGAATCAGCGGCTCCGTGTTGCTCGCCCGGCAATTGAACCACCAACCCGACTTGTCCCACTGATCGATAGTCACGCCGTCGAGCTTATCGATGATCGCGTCATCGCCGAACTTCTCTTCCACGGCTTCGAGCGTTTTTTCCTTGTTTTCCACATGGAAGTTGATCTCGCCGCTTTGCGGGTACTGCTTGAAAGGCTTGATGAGATCGTGCAGCGTCATGTCGCTCTGGCCCAGCATGCTGAGCACCGCGGCGAACGCGATCGCGCCGCTGTCGGCGTAGAAGTTGTCGCGGAAGTAGAAGTGCCCCGAAAGCTCGCCACCGAACACGCCCTGCGATTCGCGCAGGGCCGCCTTCATGAATACATGTCCGACCCGGCTCTTCATCGGTCGAGCGCCGTTTTTCACGATCGCCTCTTCCAGGGCCTTGCTCGAACGCAGATCGTAGATGACCGTCGTGCCATGCTGCCCGCGCGTGAAATGCTCGACGAGCATGGCGGTCAGATGATCGCAGCCGATGATCGCGCCTCGCTCGTCGGTGAGGATGCAGCGATCCGCGTCACCGTCGAAGCAGGCCCCCATGTCGGCGCGATGCTTGGCCACACCTTCCTGCGTCGGCTTCATGTTCTCGGCCACCAGCGGGTTGGGATCGTGCGAGAACGAGCCGGTGATTTCGAAGTTGATCGGAATGATCTCCACGCCGGGTAGCGCACTGAACACCTTGGGCACCAGCTTGCCCGCCATGCCGTTCGATGCATCGATCACCACCTTGATCGGGCGTTTGCCCTTCTTGGGCGGCTGATAAAACTTGAGCACATGCTGACGGTAAGGATCCCACAGATCGCGTTCCTCATATTTGCCCTCGCCCGTCACCGAGCCGGCTTCGCCCAGCGTCTCCGCGATGGCCTGAATATCCTTGAGGCCGGTCGTCGCGCCGATGGGCCTGGCCTGCGGGCCGGAGATTTTGAAGCCGTTGTATTCAATCGGATTGTGGCTCGCAGTGACCTGCACGCCGCCTGCCGCGCCAAGATGATTGATCGCGAAGTAGATGAAGCTGGTGTCGCACATGCCCACGCTGATGACATCCATGCCCGCCGCGCGAACGCCTTCGGTGAAGGCCTTGGTGAGCTGCGGCGAATGAGGCCGCATGTCGTAACTCATCACCACCGTGTTGGGTAGATTCAGCGCAGCGGTAACGCCTGTGTCGATCACGAGCTTCTTCAAATACTGTCCGGTGGCGCAGCCGACCTGCCAAGCTTCTGTTTCGCCAAGGGGCGAAGGATAAATCGCGCGAACATCGTAAGCCTTGAAAATCTTGCTGAGCATGTTGCCGTTCCCTGAAAATCGCACGGCAGCGGCATGCCGCCCGTGGGCCAAGATCATAGCGGATGATGCAGGAGACAGGAGACAGGGGATTCATGGTCGCAGCGTCCTCGCTGCGCGTCTGCGGAACAGGGGACGGGAATCAGAGCGAAGCCGCAAGCGGCTCCTGTTTCCTTTCAACACCTGCGTTTGCAAGGGAACGAAGGCACTGTTACAATCCGCGACTCGAAAAACCGTGAAGCACGTCCGGTGGTTTCCACGATGGTTGGGGAGCCGGGCAAGCGTCGGGATTTGTCAAGCCAGCCAAGGGCAACCGCATTATGGCCATTACCGCCGAAAAGAAAACGTCCGTCATTCAGGATTACCGCCGCACCGAGACCGATTCGGGTTCGCCCGAGGTTCAGGTGGCGATTCTCACCGAACGGATCAACCAGCTCACCGAGCACCTGAAGCTGCACAAGAAGGATCACGCCTCCCGCCGCGGCCTTCTGATGATGGTCTCCAGGCGAAACCGGCTGCTCCAGTATTTGCAGGAAACCAACCGCGCCGCCTATGCCGCCCTCATCGCCCGGCTGGGCCTGCGCAAATAATTCGGCAACAGTCGTCCCGCGAGGCCGGCTCCGCCGGTCAGTGGACCAAGCCTCCATCGGCCTGCGCAGTCGGCCTTCTTTTTTCGGATGGCTTTCCCTTCTGACCGTTGCCTTGCGGCCGTCATTGACGCCTTCAATTTTCAACAACCCACGCCTCCGTTTCCGAATGGTTCGGAACCGCTTGCATACGGCAGAGGGCTTGGTGGATCGACCGATGAAAAAGTTCCGAGTTTCGAGTTCCGAGTTCCGAGTTGCAAGGCAATTTTCCGTTGTCTGGCAACTCGGAACTCGAAACTCGGAACTTGATCGGTCCTTCCCCCAATCTCCCTGACCTCTGCAAGAGTTGAGGCCGTTTCACAACTCGGATTCCCATCGGTCTGTTTCCTTTCTTCCGCAGGCGCGGAAGGTCCAAGTCCCGCCGGAATCCCCCATCGCAGAGGATCACATCATGGCAGTCACCCGCGTCGAAATGCAGATCGCAGGACGCACCCTTTCCATCGAGACCGGCAAGTTCGCCAAGCAGGCCGACGGCGCCGTCGTCGTTCAGTACGGCGAAACCGTCGTGCTGGGCACCGCCATCAGCGGCCCGCCCCGCGAAGGCATCGACTTCTTCCCCCTCACCGTTGACTACCGCGAAAAACTCAGCGCCGCAGGCAAGTTTCCCGGCGGCTTCCGCAAGCGCGAAGGGGCGCCGAACCAGAAGGAAATCCTGACCATGCGCAACATCGACCGCCCCCTGCGGCCGCTGTTCCCCAAGGGTTATTACGACGAAGTGCAGATCCAGTGCTGGGTGCTCGCCGCCGACGGTCAGAATGAACCCGATGTGCTGGCCGGCATCGCCGCTTCGGCCGCGCTTGCGATCAGCTCGATTCCCTTCGAGGGTCCCGTCGGCAACGTCCGCCTCGGCCGCGTTGATGGCCAGATCGTGGTCATGCCCACCGCGGCGCAGGCCGAGTATTCCGATCTCGACATGCTCCTGTGCGGCCACAAGGATGGCCTGAACATGATCGAAGTCGGCGCCTCGGAAATCCCCGAAGCGGAAATGCTCAAGGCCTGCGAGACCGGCTGGGACATCATCAAGCAGATCGTGGCGATGATCGAAGACCTCACCTCCAGGGCCGGCCGCGCCAAGGTGACGCCGACGCTCGATGTGCCTTCGCAGGAGATTGTCGATCTCGTCAAGAGCAAGCTCGCCGATTCGCTCGCCGCCGCCGTTGCCAGCGAAGGCCTCAAGCTCGATCGCAAGGAAGCCGTCAGCAAGGCCAAGAGCGAATTCCTGGCCGCCCACTTCCCCGAGCCGGGCCAGGATGCCACCTTCATGCAGGTCAAGGCCTGGCAGAAGAACATCAAACAGGCCAAGGCCGCCATCAGCGATCTGGAGGAACATGCCGTCCGCTCCGCGATTCTCAAGGGTCGCCGCAGCGATGGTCGCAAGGCGGAAGACCTTCGCCAGATCACCTGCGAAGTCGCCGTGCTCCCTCGCGTGCACGGCTCGGCCCTGTTCTCCCGCGGCGAGACGCAGGCCCTGCTCACCACCGTGCTGGGCACCGGCAAGGATGAACAGATCATCGACGGCCTGGGCGAGGAATATTCCGAGAAGTTTTATCTGCACTACAACTTCCCGCCGTTCTCCGTCAACGAAGTCAAACGCATCACCGGCCCCGGCCGCCGCGAAATCGGCCACGGCATGCTCGCCCAGCGCGCTCTCATGCCTGTCATGCCTTCCGTCGATCAGTTCCCCTACACCATCCGTCTCGTCTCCGACATCCTCGAGTCCAACGGCTCCTCATCCATGGCCTCGGCCACCGGTGGAACGCTCGCTCTGCTCGATGCCGGCGTGCCGCTGAAGGCGCCCGTCGCGGGCATCTCCATCGGCCTCGTCGCCGAGCAAGGCCAGGAAGTCTATCTCGTCGATATCCAGGGCGAGGAGGATCACTTCGGCGACATGGACTTCAAAGTCTGCGGCACACGCGAAGGCATCACCGCCATCCAACTCGACCTCAAGGCCCGCGGCCTGCTCCCGGCTCAGATCGAAAAGACCTTCGAACTCGCCCGCAAGACCCGCATCACCCTCATCGAAAAAGTCGAAGCCTGCATCTCCACCCATCGCCCCGAGTTGAGCAGGTACGCCCCGCGAATGCTCGTCACCCACATCAACCCCGAAAAAATCGGCAAGCTCATCGGACCCGGCGGAAAAACCATCCGCGCCCTCGAGGAATACTCCGGCGCCAAGATCGAAATCGAGGAAGACGGCACCGTCTTCGTCTCCGGCGTGGGCGAAGGCAAGGCCGAGAAGGCGCTCGAGGAAATCGAGAAGCTCTGCTCCGAAGTCAAGGTCGGCCAGATTTACTCCGGCGTCGTCACCTCCATCAAGGACTTCGGCGCGTTCATCGAAGTCATCCCCGGCCAGGACGGCCTGTGCCACATCAGCGAACTGAGCGATGGCTTCGTCGATAAGGTCACCGACATCGTGAAGATGGGCCAGGAGGTCCGCGTGAAGGTCGTCCTCATCGACGATCAGGGCCGCGTGAAGCTCAGCCGCAAACAGGCGATGAAGGAAGAAGGCAACAGCGACGTGGCCGAAGGCGCAGTGCCCGCCGGCGACGGCGGCGGCGGCCGACCCCGTGGCGGTCGCCGGTAAGCAGGTTCAACAACCCCTCGACGATTCAAGCCGCCCCTCCGTGGGGCGGCTTTTCATTTGGAACCTGAGTTTTGGATAAGCCCCGCCCGGAAGGGCGCGGGCCAAAGAGCGTTCAATGAACAAAGTATCCAGGTTTACAAGGTTGAATTCAGGCCGAAAATCAAGTTGTGATTCGTGAACGGGCCGTGAATCGATCGCCCCTTGGCCCGCGCCCTTCCGGGCGGGGCTTATCCGAAACTCAGGTTTGGAGCAAGCCCGCAGTCGCGGCGGTATTGTCCGAGCCGCGCGGCTCGGATGCGCGATGCGGCATCCACCGCGTTGACCTGGCCCGCCTCATGGATCATCATGCCTTCACGCCTTGGCGGCTCCCCAATGCAGGGAGCAGGCTGATGTTTCGTCAGCCGGGTCCGACCGGGCCTTCCGTAGAGTTGGTGTCACTTATCGCATAAGTGAGCAAGGCGCGGCCGGCGGCGGCGAAAGCCGTGGCCGGTCATTTCACCGGGAGTGGTTCGATGGGGCTTTTCGGTTTCCTTCGTCACGCAGGCGAACGGCTAAAGGGGCCGGCGCCATCCGCCTCGGAGTCGGCGGTCGTTGTCGGGGGTGTCGCGGTATGATGTCGTTTCGCACCAAGGGAGCTTCATCATGCAACATCGCCGTCAATTCATGGCATCGCTGGGCCTCGCCGCCGGCGCTTCGTTTGTTTCGCCGGTGGTCGCCGAGGAATCGAAGGAAGTCGTTGCGAAGAAACCCGCCGGCGGCTGGCGCGGCAATCCCATCGCCGTTTCGACCTACTCCTTCTGGCGTTTCCGCGAAGGGGCGAAGCTGGAGATTGACAAGTGCATCGATCTCGCCGGCGAGATGGGGTTTGATGCCGTCGAGGTGCTCGAGGTGCAGATGCACACGAAGGAGGATGCCTATCTGCGGCAGCTCAAGCGCAAGGCGCTCACGCACGGCATGAGCCTGTGCGGCATGTCCACGCATCAGGGCTTTGTTTCGCCCGATGCGGCGGTGCGAAAGACGAACATCGACAAGACCATCGCCAGCATCGAACTGGCCTACAAGCTGGGCATTCCCACGATCCGCGTGAACACCGGGCGGTGGGGCACGACCAAGAGCTTTGATGAACTGATGGCCAACCGGGGCATCGAGCCGCCGCTGGAGGGGTACAAGGAGGAGGACGGTTTTCCGTGGGTGATCGAGAGTTTTGAAAAGTGTCTGCCGGTTGCGGAAAAGTGCGGCGTGGTGCTGGGGCTGGAGAATCACTGGGGCCTTGGCCGAACGCCGGAGGGGGTGAACAGGATCGTCGATGCGATCAAGTCGCCCTGGCTGGCGGTGACGATGGACACGGGCAATTTTCTGGAGGAGCCTTACCCGAAGCTGGAGATGATCGCGCCCAAGGCGGTCTTCGTGCAGGCCAAGACGTACCACGGCGGCGGCGTGTGGTACACGCTCGATCTCGATTACAACAAGGTCGCGGCCATCCTGCGCAAGGTGAACTATCGCGGCTACATCTCGCTCGAATTCGAAGGCAAGGAAGATCCACGAACAGCCGTGCCCAAGAGCCTGGCGATGCTGCGCGAGGCGTTCAAGGCGGGGTGAGGCGTCATCATGTGTTCCTCCTTTCTTTCACAGCCGCGGCGTCCTCGCCGCGCGTCCGCCGCGCTTTCAAAACAGGAAAACGATTCGATGTCAGAGGATGTTCATCACGATGGCGAATGGATCGACCTGTGCGCGGCGGATGATCCGCCTGCCGAGGGCGGACATTATGTCGAACATGAAAACCATGCCTATGCGGTGTTCCGCATCGCGGAGGAGATTCGCGTGACGGATGATCACTGCCCCCATGCCGGGGGCAGCCTGTCGGCGGGGGCGGTGGTGGATGGGTGCGTGCTCTGCCCGTGGCATGCGTGGCCGTTCGATGTGAAGACCGGCATCTGCCCGGATGCGGAGTCGTACCGGGTGAAAACGTATGAGGTGAAGGTGAGCGGGGGGAGGGTGTGGGTGCGAAGCACATGAAGCAAGGCGTGAAATGAGAAGTTTAATTTCGTTACTTGCTTTATGTGTTTTCACTAATGTGTTTCTGATTTTACCCCCACGCACCATCCTTCCACGAATGTTTCCCCTCGCTGCCATATCTCCCGTTTCCACACGGGCAGTTCCTGTTTCAGGCGATCGATCAGATGGCGACAGGCATCGAAGGCATCGGCACGGTGGGGCGTAAGCGCCTGGATCACCACGCTCGCTTCGCCGAGTCCCACCGGGCCTTTGGCGTGAACGATGCGCACCGCGCCGCAGTTCCATCGCGCGGCGGCATCACGGGCCATGTCGCGGAGCAGCCTGGCGGCCATCGGTTCGTACATGTCGTATTCGAGCCGGAGCAGATCGCCGTGATCGGGATGGGTTTCGCCGCGGGTCTTGCCGATGAACACGCACTCGGCGCCGCAGGCTGTTGGCGCATCGATGGCGACAACGGGGACGGGCCCCTGGCGGATGGAGGTGAGCAGCGTTGCCATCGGCAAAGTCATGCGGTTGAGTGAAGGTGGAAAGTTCAGGGGGCGGGGGGCGGTGGGGCGGGGGCATCGCCTGCACTGGTGGCGGGCCGCGCGGGCGGCCTGACGGTGGGCTGGCCGCCGGCGTGGTCATCATCATCGCCGCCACTGAAGGCTTCGCCGATGCTGCCGAGGGGTTTGATGATCCAGTCGCCGATGGGGTCGAAGGGTTTTTTGTTGCGGTCCTGGTGCTGCCTGATGAAGTCCGCCTGGGCCTGGGAGTAGTCGTGGGCGGTGGGCAGGTCGCTGCGGGTGGAGGACATGCCGGCGAAGGGGCGTTCGCTGACGACGCGCTCGTAGCAGCCGATGGCGGGCAGCGACAGCAGGGTGATCAGCATGATGAAACGAAGGTTACGCATGTCTGCATTATACGTTGCATCGTTCACCGGCTCACACTATCGAGGAGCGCTACTGCAGGGCCGTTTAATTCTCCGTCCCACCACCGGAAGCAAAAGCTCCAAATCACAAACTCCAAATCTCAAACAAACTCGAAAGCGAGCCGAACCGGACTGAACCAATCCGAATCCGAATTCTGTTTGATTGCGTTTTTTGTTCTTGGAGCTTGTTTGGAGTTTGAATTTTGTCATTTGGAACTTTCGGCAGAGTGAGTGCCGAGAATTAAGCGGCCCTGAGCGCTATTGCACCACGACATTCACCAGCTTCTTCCTCACCACGATCACCTTCTTCACCGTCTTGCCTTCGATCTGCGTTTTGACTGACTCCTCCGCCAATGCTGCGCTTTCGATGGTTTGGTCATCCGCGTCGGCGGCGAGGGTGATGCGGCCGCGCACCTTGCCGTTGACCTGCAAGGCGTACTCGATGGTCGATTCCACCAGCATCGCCGGGTCGAACGAAGGCCACTGCATGTAACTGAGCGGCTCCGCGTGGCCCAGGCGCTGCCACAGTTCCTCCGCCATGTGCGGCGCCAGCGGACCCAGCAGCAGCGCCATCGGCTCGGCGATCTCGCGCGGCAGCGACTTGCGGCCGACCAGTTCGTTGTTCAGCTCGATCATCGCCGCGATGGCGGTGTTGTAGCTCATGCGCTCCATGTCATCGGTGACACGTTTGATGGTCCTGTGCATCAGCCTTCGCAGCGATTCATCGGCCGGTTCATCGGCGACCAGCAGCGTGCCGGTTTCCTCGTTGATGAAGTTTCGCCAGACGCGCTGGAGGAAGCGATGCACCCCGATGATGTCGCGGGTGTTCCAGAGCTTGGATTGATCGAGCGGGCCGAGGTACATTTCGTACAGTCGCATGGTGTCGCAGCCGTATTGATCGCAGACTTCATCAGGCGTCACCGCGTTCTTGAGGCTCTTGCCCATCTTGCCGAAGTGACGGCTGACAGGCTCGCCCTTGTAAAAATGTCCGCCATCCTTTTCCTCGACCTCCTCGGCGGCGACGTACAAGCCGCGCGAGTCGGTGTAGGCGTAGGCCTGGATGTAGCCCTGATTGAAGAGACGACCGAAAGGTTCGGGCGTGGAGACATGGCCCAGGTCGTAAAGCGCCTTGTGCCAGAAGCGCGAGTAGAGCAGGTGAAGCACGGCATGTTCGGCGCCGCCGACGTACATGTCGATGCCGCCGGCGTGGAAGTCCGGGTTTCGGGTATCGGATTTCGGATTTCGGATTTCGGATTTCGGATTTCGGGCAAGCGCATCCGTGTCGTCGTTTTCCGCCTTCTCGACACCCGACACCCGACATCCGACACCCGAATCCCGACACC
>CAZYPK010000127.1:13221-15978 GCA_964649195.1 uncultured Phycisphaeraceae bacterium | reverse complement strand
CCCGCTTCGCCTCGCGCGAGATGGCGATCTGTCCGAACACGAAACACACCGCCGAGAACCTCACCGCGTCCGTCGGCAGCCCGGCCCCTTCGAAAAATCACAGCTACGAGATGTTCTCCTGGATCGGCAGGGGCGCCTATCCCAACGGCGACAAGTACACGGATTTCGTCCTGATCACCCGGCGCAATCTCCGCAATCCGGCCAAGTACTGGATTCCCATGGACGATTCGAGCGGGCACGGCAACAACAACTGGCCCGATCCGGGCAACAACCACGGCGCCGAGGGGCTGAACCTGGGCTACGTTGACGGCCACGCCGGCTGGCACGACCGCAGAGACTATGTCTATGCCGCCATCGACAGCTACCACCCGTGGTTCGGCAACGACAGCACCACCCTGGCGCTGGCGCGAAGCGTCGCGCCCAACGTGATGAACATCGGCGGATGGCACGGCTCCTGGTGGTACCAGTGAACCCGCGAGGCCCGAAAGGGATCGCTTCGCATGTCGCAATCGATACAGGCGCCGATCCGGGTCACGTGCGTGACCCCGGCGAGCAGGAGCGGAGTCCTTTCAAGACAGGAGATTTGATGATGAGACGTAACTTCCATTCGATGATGTGGATTGTGCCTTTCGCGCTGGCCTTGATGGCGACGCAGGCAAGGGGCGCGTTGCTGGATTTCAACACCTTCACTGCCGAGAGTTACCCGACGGGCAACGCCTCGGCGGACGCCGCCAACTGGGTCGTGTCGGACGGCGGGTTCGTTGCCGGTGAGATCAACAACAGCACGGCAACTGTTTTCTACAGCCAGCAGTCCATTCTGAACACCCGCATCCGCGGCGTTCTCACGGCCGGAACGGATGACGACTACGTCGGCCTGGCGCTGGGATTCAAACCCGGCGACACCACGTCCCCCACCGCGGACTATCTTCTCATCGACTGGAAACGCGCCAATCAGGGCGCGTTCAACTACACCGGCAACCATCACGACCTGACGCCCGGCGGAATCAACGCCCCGCTGGGAATGGCGATCAATCGCGTGCAGGGCGTGCCCACCAATGATGAACTCTGGCAGCACGCGAACCTGCCGGGGAACCCTAACGGCGGGGTCACTGAACTGGCCCGCGGCGCCACGCTCGGCGGAACGGGCTACAGCGCCTTGGGCGTGGGCGCATCGTTCGAGATTGTTTATGAAGCCAACCGCGTCCAGGTGTTTGTGAACGGCGTGCAGCAGTTCGACCTCGCCGGCACCTTCGCCGACGGCCGACTGGCGATGTACGAGTTGTCACAGAGCCCCGGCGCGCTGTTCAGCCAGTTTTCGATCAGCGGAATCAACGAACCCAGCGCAGAGACCCAGCGCCACACCGCCGGGCTGATCAGCGTTCCACTGGGCAGCACCACCGACGCCGCCAGCACCTGGACCATGGTCGCCACCGGCGAGGGCGCTCACCACATGAACATCGTGAGCTTTCCCAACCTCGGCGATGTCGAGATCGCGTTCAACGGGGCCCTTCCCCGCGCGTCCGACGGCATTCTGCTCACGACCGTGGCGCAGAACACGGCCAGCCCCACCGGATTTGTCACCGCGCAGGGCGCGTTCAATCACACCGGATATGGGCAAGGCAACAGCGGCATCGCCACCCACGGGATCAACGCCTCCCGCGGCGAGGCCAACGCCAACGTCGCCGCCGCGTTCTTCCCCTTCGCCCAGGGCTGGGTCGGCGGCCAGATCCTCGTCGCCAGCGGCACGGTGGACACCATCCAGTTCGTCAACGGCAACGGCGTGTCCGCCGGCGATGTCACGCAGCTCATCACGCCCAGCACCGTGGATCAGAACGGCCTGTACAACGTCGTGATTCCCGGCGTCAACTCCGCCACCGACGGCCTGTTCTTCGTCAACGCCGCCACGAATGAAGGCAATTACGCCTCCGCCACCCGCAACGGAACCGGCGGCTGGCGCGTCGGCGTGCGCGACAACTTTCTCGCCGCCAACACCACCCCCGACAACTTCGAGCACGACGCCTTCACCTTTCTCTACATGCCGCTGGATACACCCGGCTTGGTCGGCGCCCACGTCACCGGCTTCGATGGCAACGGCAGCGCCATCACCGACATCACCGTCGGCAATTACACGCTCACCCGGCAGGGCACGGGTGAATACCTGCTCACAGTCGATGGCGAGTCGCCTTCGACCGGCATTCTGCTCCTCACCGGCAGTTCCCTGCACATCCTCGCCAACGGCGAAGTGGCGCCGATGAACCATTACCTCAGCTATGAGGCCTTCGGCTTCGATCAGTTCCTGATCAACCTCCGTCAAATCAACGGCGGCAGCGGCGCCGACCTCGCCGATGGCCAGTTCTACTTCGCCTTCGTTCCCTTCATCGCCGCGGCCTCGGCCGTCCCCGAACCCGGCACCGCCGCCCTGGCGCTCCTCGGCCTCGCCGCCCTCGCCCGGCGGCGTCGGCAGGCGGCGTAACGCCGACGAACGAATCGCACGACCCGCGAACGGCTCCGGTTTCGACCGGAGCCTTTTTCGTGCGCCTTGGAACATACGGCGGGGTGGCTGGGGCTGAAGGCTCGGCGCAAGCCCCGGCCACCTGGAGCCGCGACTCAACGAGTCGCGGACGTGTCCAGCCTGAAACGGTGTCCGGTTGCGCGGTGGATGCGCAGCGTCAGTCGCGCGGTGGACGGGCGGCATGCGTCCGGTTGTCGCGCGGCAGCGAAAGGGATGCCCGGCGTTTTCGAGCGCCGTTGTCGAAG
>CAZYPK010000127.1:0-13121 GCA_964649195.1 uncultured Phycisphaeraceae bacterium | reverse complement strand
GTGTGCTTCACCACCCTTGAGGCCGTTCATCTCCGCGACGTGTTACGTCGCGGCTGGAGCCGCGACTCAACGAGTCGCGGACGTGTCCGGCCTGAAGCGGTGTCCGGTTGCGCGGGGGATGCGCAGCGTCAGTCGCGCGGTGGACGAACGGCATGCGTCCGGTTGTCGCGCGGCAGCGAAAGGGATGCCTGGCGTTTTCGAGCGTCGTTGTCGAAGGTGTGCTTCACCACCCTTGAGGCCGTTCATCTCCGCGACGTGTTACGTCGCGGCTCGGCGGCCTGTGGCTTCACCCCAGCAGATCGCGCACGACTTTTGCCTTGGGGTCGTCGATGAGTTTCTGCGTGGCGCCGTTGGCGTGATAGACAAGTTGGTGATGATCGATGCCGAGTTGATGGAGCACGGTGGCCTGGAAGTCGTTGGGGGTGACGATGTTGGTGACGGCGCGGTGGCCCACCTCGTCGGTTTCGCCGTAGGCGAGGCCGCCCTTGACGCCGCCGCCGGCCATCCAGATGGAGAAGCCCTGTCCGTTGTGGTCGCGGCCGGCCTTGTCGTTGAGATCGCCTTCGCTCACGGGGAGTCTGCCGATTTCGCCGCCCCAGTGGACGAGGGTGGTGTCGAGCAGGCCGCGTTGCTTGAGGTCCTTCACCAATGCCGCGGCGGGTTGATCGGTGCGCCGGCAGATTTCAGGCAGGCTGGTGCGGAGGTCGGTGTGCGTGTCCCAGGGCTGGTTGCCCAGGAAGAGCTGCACGAAGCGCACGCCGCGTTCGACGAGGCGGCGGGCGATGAGGCAGCGCGTGCCGTATTCGCGGGTGTGGTTCTGGTCCAGGCCGTAGAGCTTGTGAATGTGCTGCGGTTCCCTGGAGATGTCCAGCGCCTCGGTCGCGGCGGTCTGCATCTGCGCCGCCAGTTCGTAGCTTTGAATGCGGGCGTCGAGTTCCGCCTCGCCGGGCCGATCGGCAAGGTGGCGATCGTTGAGCCACTTGAGCAGGTCCAGGTTCTGTTGTTGAAGCGGTCCGCGAAGCTGGGGCGGGGCGTCGAGATTGAGGATGCGCGGCTCCTTGGGCCGCAGCACGGTGCCTTGATAGAGCGGCGGCATGAAGCCGCTGGTCCAGTTGTGCGTGCCATCGACGGGATGCCCGGCGGGATCGGAAAGGACCATGTACGCAGGCAGATTCTGCGCCACGCTGCCCAGGCCATAGACGACCCAACTGCCCAGCGTGGGTCTGCCAAGCTGGGCGGCGCGGCCGCCGTGGAAATAGCGGATGGAGACTTCGTGGCCGTTGTGCCCGGTGTGCATGGAGCGGATCACGCTGATGTCATCGACGATGGAGGCGGTGTATGGAAGCAACTCGGAGATCGGCGTGCCGCACTGGCCGTGCTGTTTGAACTTGAAGGGCGAGCCGAAGAGTTTTTTGCTGGCGCGGTTGACGAAGCTGAAGTGGATATCGCCTTCGTAGTCCTTGCCGTGCATTTGCGAGAGCGCGGGCTTGGGATCGAAGAGGTCCACATGCGACGGGCCGCCGTGCATGAAGAGGGAGATGACGGAAGTGGCCCTGGCCTGAAGCATCGGCGTGCGCGGCTTCAGATCGTAAGGCAGATTTTCGCCGGGCTTGGGCGGACCGCCCCCGGGGGGAGCGGCGAGCAGGCGGTCGCTGCCCAGCAGATGAGCAAGAGCGATGGTGCCCATGCCCCAGGTGGAGGCGGCAAGAAACTGGCGGCGGGAACGGATGGGGGGAGGCGTTTGCATAGGGTTCGACTCGATTCTCAATCCACATACAGAAACTCATTCGAGCTCAAAAGCTGCTGGCATAGATTGGTCATGGCGATCAGTTCGTGATCGCCTTTGGCATCGGTGGATTCGAGCAGCGACAGTTGCTGCGTGATGAACTGCATCGCGCGTTGCAGTTCGCCGGCGCTGATGGGTCGGAGGTAGGCCAGTTGCCAGGCGTAGGCGATCTGCGGCGGCAACGGCGAGCGCGGGCCGCGGAAGTCGGCGGTGGAGTTCCAGGTGAGGGCGGCCCCACCCACGGGAGTGGGTGGGCTTTGGGGGGCCAGGGTGAGTTTGAGATTGACGGGCCAGCCGAAGCTGTCGCTGTTCACGTTGTCGATGCAGTCGGTGATGAAGTCGATGGTGTCGCCGGGCTGGACATCGATGGCGGCGACGTTGGTGGCGAGTTCGGCTTTGCGGGCGATCCACTCACCGGCCAGGCCGGAGCGGCTGGAGACGATGCGGCCGCGCACGCCGTCGCCGTTTTCGGAAGGGTGGCTGAGCTTGCCGGTGATGATGAGCTTGCCGGGGAGCGGCGCGGTCCAGCGGCGGATGACGGCGTGGCCCGGGGTCTCCCCCGTGTGGCCGCCGCCGGCGTGGAGGATCACCCAGCCGAGCTTCGGATCGGGCAGCACGGACGAACCCTGCCACGCTCCGCCGGTGAAATGGGGCAGTGCGGCGAAGGATGAAACGCGCTGCGAGGCGGTGTCGAATCCGCCCATGCCGTAGCTCCACACATCCACGCGGCGCTGAGGCGACGGCTGAGCCTTGACCCGATCACCCATGAAACCGGCCGGCGTTTCACGGCGAACCCGGGCCGCCATTTCACCGGCGCGCTTGAGCACGAACTCGCTGTTCATCAGCATCAACGCCTGCGGCGAAGTGGTGCTGCTGACCCGGCGCTCGCAGTTGGGCGAAGGCGTGGCGACATCGAACGTGGCCAGGAATGATTCGGGCTTGCTGCGCATCACCTGAAGGTAGATGCTGCGGCGCGGCGAATCCCCCTCGGCCACCGCCATGCCGACCGAATCCTCCGCGACCGCCACGGCCGGTCCAAGCAGTTTGCGATCGAGCGCGCCGCTGACATCAAGCATGCGGTCGCGGATGATCTCCGCATCCAGCCGGCGCAGCGGGAAGCGGCCGTAGTCATGATCCTCATCGGCGGCACTGGCGGCGGTGACAGCCCGCGAGGATTGGCGATAGACCGCGCTGGTCATGATCAGCTTGTGCATCTGCTTCATGCTCCAGCCGCGGGCGATCAGCTCATCGGCCAGCCAGTCCAGAAGCTGCGGGTGGGTGGGTTTGACGCCCAGCGCGCCGAAATCGCCGGGCGTATCGACAAGCCCGCGTCCAAAGTGATGCAGCCAGATGCGATTGGCCAGCACGCGCGGCAGCATCGGCTGCCTGCCGCCGGTCAGATGCTTCGCCAGCGCGAGCCGCCTGCCGGTGGTGACAAGCAACGGGTCCTTCGTCGCAATTTCGAAACGCTCACCCTCACGGGCCGCGATGGTCAGATCGCCCGGCTTCACCTCCTGCCTCGGCTGGCGATGATCGCCGCGATGATGCAGGTGCGTCACCGGAATCTGGCCGGGGACTTCGCTGAGCACGCGCACGAAATCCTCCACGGGACGCTGCGCCTCCTTCGCGGCGATCGCCTCCTGATCTTTCTTGAGCTCGTCCGCCTTGGCCTGGTCGTATTGATAAAGCACGCCCGGCGTCACGTTGGCGCTGGGGTTGTCCGTCAGCAGTTTCTTCTGCGCCGCGCTGCGCCTGTTCTCCGGCAGCATGAACGCCTCGCGCAGCGGCTGGCGCATCTCCTCCGGAAACTTGACGAGGTTCTTCTCGAACGTATCGACGATGAAGCCGCGCTCCTTCGCCGCGCGGGCCTCGCGCATCTTCTGCGCCTCCGCGTTGACCTGCGCCACCTTGGCGCGGTCGGCCTCGGTGTAAAGCGAAATCATGCGCTGCCCCGGCCGACGCCACTGCTGCGGATTCAAGGCAGGCTCGAACACGGCGCGCAGACGGAAGTAATCCTCCTGCGAAATCGGGTCGTAACGATGATCGTGGCACTGGGCGCAGGCGATGGTCATGCCGTACAGCGCGGAGCCGATGATCTTGATCGTGTCGGCCATCACCTGGTTGGCCGCCGTCGTTACATCACCGCCGCGGCCGGCGGTGGGATCGGGGGCATTGCGAAGAAAGCCGGTGGCGATGAGTTTGTCGAGCTGATCGGGAGCAAGCTGAGTCCAGGGCCGGGGCACGAGCTCATCGCCGGCAAGCTGTTCGATGATGAAATCGTTCAGCGGCTTGTCGGCGTTGAAAGAGCGGATCACATAATCGCGGTACTTGTAGGCATGGGGCCTGGGCGAATCCTCGTTGCCGTTGCCCTCCGAGTCGGCATAACCGGCCACATCCAGCCAGTGCCGGGCCCAGCGTTCACCGTAGTGCGGCGAAGCCAGCAGCCGATCGAGCAATCGCTCGTAAGCGCCCTCGGCTTTGTCAGCGATGAACTGATCGATTTCCGCCACCGTCGGGGCAAGACCGGTCAGGTCCATGCTCGCGCGAATGATCAGCGTCCGCCGATCCGCCTCCGGTGCAAACGTCCGACCCTGCCCGCGCAGCTTCGCCAGTACAAACGCATCCACCGGCGTCACCGCCCGCTCCCCCGGTTCCACCGCCGGCGGCTGCGGCCGGCTGCGCGGCTGGTAGGCCCACTGCGCCCGGTCCTCCTCGCTGATGTGCATCCCGCGAGGCAGCGTCTGCGGTTCATCAACCCGCGCCCTGGCCCCTTCATTGATCCAGCGCTCGATCATCGCCACATCATCATCATCCACCTTCTTCTCACCCGGAGGCATCTTGCCCGACTTGATCTGCTTCAGCAGCAGACTCCGGCCCGCATGACCCGGTTCGACAGCCGGGCCGCTGTCGCCGCCTTTCACGATGAAGCGACGCAGGCGCAGATCGAGCTCCGCCTCGGCATCCTCCTGCCCGCCGTGACAGTCGATGCAGTACGCCTTGAGAATCGGACGGACATGCTGTTCAAAAGTGAGCGGCGTCACCGCCGAATGCAAAGCGGTCCCCGGCAGCAGGAGACAGGGCAACACCAACATTCGCATCCATCGAAACGCATGACGCATGGTCTGGGCACTCGCGGGTTCTCTGGAAGGATATTGCCTCAACGGTCGAAAAAGAAACATGACGGCGGTGGCTGAGTGATGACTGGGTGGCTGGGGCTGTGTCCGCATTGGGTGATGTTGGGGTTGAGGCTGCATTGGGTGGCTGGGGCTGGAGGCTTTGCGCAAGCCCCGGCCCAGGCAACCCTCAACTCTCAGTTGCGCCACCTTGCTTCGCGCATCTGGGCCGGGGCTTGCGCAAAGCCTCCAGCCCCAGCCACCCGGAGCAAAGCCCCAGCCATCACCCAGCCTCCTCCCTTCGCCTCACCAATCCATTCGCACCTTGCCGTCACTCATGTCGATCACCACCTCCCGGTCCACGCGGGCGGCGTGAAGAACGAGTTGATGCGCCAGCGGCGTCACGATCAGTTCCTCGATGGCCCGTTGCAGCGGGCGGGCGCCGTAGCGTGGATCGAAGCCGACCTGTGCCATGTGGGTTGTCACCGCATCGGTGAAGCGCACCCGGAGCCTTCGCGACAGCAGGCCGGGCCGCCTGGCGACGTGGCCCAGATGCAGCGAGGCGATTTCCTTCATCGTGCCCTGGTCCAGGGGCGAGTATTGCACGACGGCATCGAGCCGGTTGAAAAACTCCGGGCGGAACACGCCGAGCGCCTCGGCCTGGGCATCCACCGAAGCGGAGCGCGAGAATCCGAACGGACCACGCATGTCGCCGGCGATGTTCGAGGTCATGAGCAGAAACGAGCTGCGAAAGTCGGTCATCCGGCCATACGTATCCACCAGCCGTCCTTCATCGAGCACCGCCAGCAGCAGGTCGAAGACCGCCGGGTCCGCCTTCTCGATTTCATCGAGCAGCAGCACGGCGAAGGGCTGTCGCCGAAGCCGGCGAATGAAAACGCTGGGTTCGCCGGCGGGCGTGGCGGTCAGCCGTTCGACCGCGCCGGGGCCTGAGTATTCGCTCATGTCCAGCCGGATGAGGCGATCCTTTTCACTCAGATGCGGGAAGAGAAAATCGGCCAGCGCCTTGGCGGTTTCCGTCTTGCCCACGCCGGTGGGGCCGCACAGCAGCACGACGCCCAGCGGCCGCCCCGGAGCATTCATCGCCGCCTTGAAGGTCACCACCAGGTCGGCGATCAGTTCGCAAGGCTGCCGCTGGCCGGCCACGCGGCCGGCCAGAAAGTCGAACACCTGCGCCCGCTCCAGCGGCATCTCGTCGCGCAGCATCACCTGCGGCAGCCCCGTGGCATCGGCGAAGCGATCCAGGATCACATCGCCATCCACCTGCCGCTCCAGCGACCGCGCGAACGTGAAGGCATGGTGCATCAGCGCCACCGCGCGGCCGGGAAACGACTGATGCGGAAGGAAGCGGCGAAACAGGCTGTGAATCAGCTCCGGCGCCGTCGGTTCGAAGTCGATGCGGTATCGCTCCTTCAATGCCTGCGCCTGCCGCGCAAGCACATCGATCGCCGCCGCCCTGGGCCACGGTTCCAGCCGGAGCACCTGAAGCTGATTGATCAGCGAAGGCAGCAGACGACGGCAGGCGTCAAGCTCCTCCTCGGTGGCCTCGGCGATGATGCGCAGGTCGCCATGTTGCAGATAAGGCCCGAAAAAGGCGGCCACGCTCTGCGAGGGTTCGCCGCCCACGCGGACCAGTTCGAGCAGGTTGTCGATGACCAGCACGCCATCGATCCGGTTCAGCTCATCGATGATCCGCTCGCACCGCTCCTGCCACTGTCCCAGATACTTCATGCCTGCGATCAGCCGCGAAGCGGTGGTGCGCCAGTAGCGCGGCGGACCGGCCAATGTGCCCGCATCGCGCCGCCGCCGCCGGGCCAGCGCCGCGGCTGCGGCGATCACGGTCGATTTCCCCACGCCCGATGGCCCCAGCGCCAGCACGCTGCCGCGCTCCTCCTCGACGCGCCGGGTCAGGTCCTTCACCTCCGCATCGCGGCCCCACGCCGGCTGCGCCGCCGCGCCTCGCGCCGGCATCGGATCGGCCGCCGCCTTCAACGCATCGAGCGAAGGCCCCGTTTCGCGGACCTTGGACGGATCGACGCGAACCGCGATCTCGTCCAGCGCCACCGTTTCAGGGCGCAGCAGCCGGCTCAGCTCGCGCGTGGTCAGCCCCTTCACATAACGCTGCACATTCTGCTGCACCAGCGGCTTGAGCTCGTCGGCGGCAAGATAATCGAAGCTGATCGCCATCGCCGGGATGAAGCAGGCCCGCACCTCGTCGCCGCGCCTGGCGCAGACGCAGGCCACCGGCAGCCCGATCGTGTCGGGGAAGGTGATGATGCGGTCATCCAGTTCATGCTCGGGCCGCACCTCGACGCGAAGGGTGATCGTTTCCGGCTCGGTGATGTCCGAAGGCGCAAGCCAGGAGTCGCGCCTGCCGCGCCAGCGCAGCAGATCGCGCAGTTGGTCGGCCGCCTCGCGCGATGTGGGAGCCGATGCGCAAGGCCAGCCGCCTGAGTTCCCCCGGGGGCCCGAATCCATAAACGAATCGAGCACCACCGCCGTCGTGCTGCCGTCGGCGTTGGTCCAGGATGCGGTGTGGTATCGCTGTGTGGCCATGATTGCACCGAGCAGGGTGTGTCAACTTGAGTTTCGCTTAAGCCCCGCCCGGAAGGGCGCGGGCCAAGGGGCGAGCAATACACGGCTCGTTCACGAATCGCAACTCGATTTCCGATCTGAACTCACCTTGTAAATCTGGAATCCTCTGTTCATTGGACACGCTTTGGCCCGCGCCCTTCCGGGCGGGGCTTCCGGGGGCTTCACCTGTTCTGTAGTCATATGCTTTTACCCTGTGTATCACCTGTGATCTCGCCCGGCAGCGGCAACTGCGACAGCGCAAACGCCATCAGATCGTAAGGCTGCGGGGCGGTGGGGGTCATCAGGCCGGTGCGCAGGTCGATGGTCGTTCGCCGGGGGTCGATGATGCGATGAATCGGCGCGACGCGATAAGGCCGATCTTCGATGCTCTTTTCTCCTTTGCTCAGGGCAAGCTGCCAGGCGTGTTCCGTATCGATGACGCTCGCCCGTGCCGCCTCCGCCGAGGCGCAGGGCAGGGCGATGGCTTGAATGGAAGTCAGTGCGCCTGAAGGCTCGACCACCAGATGCGTTCCTTCCTCGGCCCGCGCCAGCGCCGCCGCGCCAAGGCCCGACAGCGCCAGCACGACGGCATCCCCGCCGGTTGGCGCTTCGTCGTGGTCAACATTCATGCCCCAGGGCAGTGCGAAGGCGCGGGCAAGCAGCCGGCCCAGCAGCGAGACGCTTTCATCCGCCGCGGGCGAAAGGCTTCGCAGCAGCAGGCACGCCTCCGTGCCGGCGTCGGCCTGCGTCGCAATGGCGGCGGCGTCCCGGGCGGCTTCCTCCAGCCACGCCAGCTGCGCCAGCAGGTCGATGAGCTCGCCGGTGATGATCTCCTCCTCCTGCTGCGCCGAGGACTGAAGCATTTCCTTCAGATAAAAGCCCGGCTCTTCCGCGTGCAGCAGATCGGCCCACACCTGCGGCGGCGCCTGCCGCCAATGCACACGCGGAGCGGGTGTGACACGCGGCGGTGCGCCGGGCGCGCGCCTGGAAGAAGCGGGGGGCTTGGAGATCATGCGGTTTCGCATGGTCGGTTGACGGCGCCTGAGCAGGGCCTGCGCCTTTCGCCTGGTGTCGGCCACCTCCTCCCGCAAGGCCAGGTAGGCCAGGTCGGACGGATCGATCGCACCGCCGGTGAAGGTCGTCGCGGCGTTGGCGGTGAAGGAATCCTCGATGCGCCCGAGCGTGGCTTCGACGCGATCGGCCAGTTCCTGCGCCTCCATGTTTCGCAGCGGCCGGCCGGGCCAGGCGGTGCGCGGGCCGGGGCGAAGCTCGGTGGTGACGACCTCGAGCCTGTCGCCGCCGCGAAACACATCGATGAGCACCGAGGCGTCGGCAGGCAGCGTCGCCAGCCGGTTGGAGATCGGGCGGGTGAGCTGTTGTTCCAAGGCCCTGCGCATGGCCCGGGCGCCGAAGTGCTCATCGAAGCCGGCATCGACGATGAACGATGTCGCCGCCGGCGCCACCCGCAGCACCGATCGCCTGCGGTGGAGTCCTTCGCGCTGGAGGATGCCCGACATGAGCAATCGGGCGATGCGGTCCACCTCCTCGCGGCCCAGGCCGTGGAAGGGAACGATGCGGTCAAAGCGATTGAAAAGTTCGGGTCGGAAGAAGGCGCGGGCGGCGGCGGTGAACGATTCATCGCGCCTGTCGCCGTGCGATGTCGCGTTTTTTGCCGCCGACTGAAAACCCATGCGATGGGAAGCTTCGCGCACGCCCAGGTTGGAGGTGAGCACGATGATCGCGTTGCTGAAGTCGGCGGTCCGTCCCAGGGCGTCGGTGAGCCTTCCTTCGCCGAGCATCTGGAGCAGCAGGTCATGCACATCCGGGTGGGCTTTTTCGATTTCATCGAGCAGCACGACGGCGAAGGGTTGACGCCGGACCGCCGCGGTGAGTTGGCCATCGGGGTTGCCGGGCGTTCCGACGAGTCGGGCGGCGGCGTGGGAATCGTTGAAGCTGTTCATGTCGAATCGAAGCAGCCGATCCTCGTGGCCGTAGAGGAACGCGGCCAGCGACTTGGCGCATTCCGTCTTGCCGACGCCCGTGGGCCCCAGAAAAAGCAGCGAACCCAGCGGCCTTGCCGGATCGCTGAGCCTGGCCTTGCCCGTGCATACGATGTCCGCCATCGCTTGAACGGCATGGCGCTGCCCGATGATTCTCCTTCCGATGGTTTCGATGACGGTCTGGCGGGCGAGCCTGGTCTGATCGTCCACGTAGGAGCGGGGCAGGCCGCTGCGCTCGTGGAACGCATGAATCACCTCGGCGCGGCCGATGGCTTTGCCCTTGTGTCGCGCGGCCAGTTGGGCGAGCATCGCCGCCGCCTTGCCGGGCAGCGCGGCGTCGCGCAGGTATCGCCGTGCCAGGTCCATCGCCGCGGGCATCGCTTCGAGATCGAACCGGCAACGCTGATGATCCTCCAGCCGCCGCATCTGCGCGACGAGCATTCGCCGGCTTGCCGCCAGGTCCGGTTCGCGCACGTGGATGATGTGGAACATGTCTGCAAAGCCGCGATCCGTTTCGCGCAGCACCCGCAAGGCCTCGGGCGTCATCTCGCCGACGATGCGCACCTCCTTTCGCTCGATGAAAGGCTTCATCGCCTGGGCGACGCCCTGATCCGACTGCGAGGTGACGCCGGCATGAAAAAGCCCCACGACATCATCGATGACGAGGATGTGATCGCGGGTGCGGGCATGTTTGAGGATCGCCAGCAGCCGCTGCTCCCACTGGCCGACGTAGCTCATGCCGGAGATCAGCCGCGGCGGCGAGATGAGCCATGTGTTGTGCGCGGCGACGGCGCCCTTGGCCGGGGCCTTGAGCCGGCGGCGGACATACTCGTGCATCAGCGTCGTCTTGCCGACGCCGTTGGGTCCCACCAGCAACAGCGATGGCCGATCCTCGCGGTCGAGCAGTTCGGTCAGCTCGCGCAGCTCGTCTTCGCGCAGGTGGGCCTGATCCAGGCCGTCGGGATACTGGACATCGAGGCAGCGGCCGACCTTGTGCAGTTCCTCGATGCCGGAGGCGACCTGCGGGCCGCCGAAGATGGAGGCAAGGTCGAACTTCTTCCGCTTGATCTGCTGCTGGGCGGTGAGGGTGACGGTGATCTGCGTCGTCCACGTTCGGCCCTGCAATCCCGCGGGCGGCGGCAGTTCCTCCTTCTCGCGCCGGCGGCCTTCGGCGCAGAGCGCCTCGGCCGCGCGCGATTCCACGGTCCGCCCCGGCGGGATCACGAACCAGAGATGCGGATACTCCGTGATGAACGCCAGCCGTCGCTCGTCGATGGTGAACGCGACGGCCAGCCACCGGCCGCGCACGGTCTGCCGACGAAGGTCGAGCGTGAGGTTCAGGGCGATCGCTTCAAGAGGCGGGTTCATCACCGCCTCCGCCAGCGGACGATGATTCGGGTCCTTCGCCAGGATGTTCAGATGATCGCGCAGATCGCCGCCGAGCTTGGTCAGCACACGATCGATGCGCTGGCCGCTGCGCGAAGGCCCCTGCGGCAGGAACAAGGCGCGGGCGGCAAAGACCGGCGGCTTGTCAGGCTCCGGCTTCACCTGCTCGATCAAAATGGGAAGTTCGATCCTCATGGCGATGGCGGGAAAAAATGTTCCGCGAAAAAACGGAAAACCCGATGGAACTCCTGAATAATCCCGCGCCCCAGCCGCTTGCGGCTTCGCAATCCCTGGTTCGCGGCACATCGGGAGGTTGTTCAGAAGTCCCCGATCAGAACAGCGTGAAAAACGGAAAAAAATTCTCCAAAAGGCGGCAAAAACAGGGTTGGTTCGGGCCGCATTTCATGGTAAAATGCGCCCCGTTCTCATCGAAGCATTCGCTTCAATGGTCGGCTTGGTGTTCCTACTTTCCTCTTCATTGCGGTCCACCCTATCGGCAGGAGATTGACATGTCTATTGCGTCCACACTCGCTCGTTATGCGTCCCTTGTTTTCGTTGGTCTGGGGTTGGCGGCTTCGGCCTCCGCGGTGACCACGGCCACCTTCGATGCCGGCGGCGGCGCAGGCGCCGACACCTTCCCCGGTTCCGCAGGCGACGGCTGGGCCGGAGCGTTCGTCCACGGCGGCGCCGCACCCACCGTCACCAACGCCAACCCGCTCGACGGCGGGACGAACTATCTCTCCTACACCGCCCAGGCCGCCAACGCTCTGAACGTAGTACGCGAGTACGAAGCCACCACGCAGGCCCACACCATCTCCTGGCTCTTCCGCTTCGATGCGGCGGACATGAGCCAGTTCACGCTGTTTGCCGATCGCATTCACTTCTTCGGCAACGACGGCGCGATCACCTCCGGCGGGACCGGCACCACCGCGACCAACAGTTGGACGATCATCGCCACCGGCGCCCAGGGCGGGCCTTCGACCAACGCTCCGCAGACGCCCGGCAACTTCGCCTTCTTCGACCACAACGGCTCCAGCGACTTCGTGGTGACGAACACGGTCGATACCGGCATCGCCCTGACGCCGGGGCACATCTACGCCATGGAAGTGATCGTCGATCCGTCCCGCAAGCAGTACGGCGCGGTGATCACCAACCAGAACACGGGCCAGACGTTCAGCCGCATGGGCATGGACTTCCGCAACCAGGGCGGCACGGGCGCGCAGCACACGGACATCCACTGGGGCAAGTTCGCCAGCGCGGCCGGCGATGCGTTCCCGATCTCCATCGACTCGATCAAGATCGACACGGCCAAGCAGATCGTGGCCAACTTCACCGATGGGCAGAACCCCGACTTCGCCGACGCCTTCACGGGCAAGGCGGGCGGCGGCTGGAACGGGGCGTGGACCGACACGGGCACCACCAGCACGGTGACGACCGCCAACCCGCTCGACGGCGTGGCGGGCAATCCCTACCTGAGCGTGGGGGCCACGGCCGGCAGCACCGTCCGCACCATCCGCCGACAGCTTGATCCGGCCGGCTTCGGCGATGTGGATCCCTCCGCCAAACACGTCATCTCCTGGCAGTGGCGCTTCGACGGCGAAATCGACGACTTCGCCAACGCCTTCACCGACCGCATTCACTTCTTCGGCGACGCCAACACCGGTCAGAGCAGCACCACGGTCACCAACACCTGGGGCATCGGCATCGTGGCCGGGGATCAGCCCGGCAACGACATCAATGAAGGCCGCTGGTACTTCTACGACAACAACGGCAGCACCGCGTTCATCAAGGAAAACATGTTCGACACCGGCCTGGGACTGCTCGCCAACACCGTCTATGACTTCGAGGTCGTCGTCGATCCCGTCACCGGCACCTACTCGGCGCGAATCTTCGACGGCGCCAACACCGTCTTCGCCGACGGCCTGACCTTCCGCAACGGCCTGACGAACCACACCGCGACGTTCCTCCACTTCGGCGCCGTCACCAGCAGCGCCGCCGATGACTTCACCTTCTCCCTGGACAACATCCGCATCACCGCGTTCGTCGAACCGGTCATCCCCGAACCGGCCACGATGAGCCTGCTGGGTCTGGCCGGCCTGGCGCTGCTGCGCCGCCGCCGCGTCGCGTGAACGGCATGGCGTGTGATGGGTGGCTGAGTCCACTTCGGGTGGCTGGGGCTGAATCCACTTCGGGTGGCTGGGGCTGAGTCCGCGAAGCCCCGGCCCGGCGACCTTCAGCATTCAG
>CAZYPK010000126.1:0-16025 GCA_964649195.1 uncultured Phycisphaeraceae bacterium | reverse complement strand
CCCCGCTTTGGGGGCCTGAGCAAACGAAACTCGCGCGGCAGACGAACGATCAGGCGCGATCACCGGCCGCGCGAGTTTCGTTTGCTTCAGCCCGCGGACGGGCTTCGCAAACGAACGGCTCGGCGGGAGCCTCGCCCTCCCGGCGGGAGGCTTCCGCTCTCCCGCCATATGCTTTTGCCCTGGTCCCTGCAAGGAACCCCCTCGCATAGATCGCGTCGTTCGTTATCATGGGAACATTCGCGGGCCTCCTTTCCAGGCATACCAACCATCAACCCCGGCGCGAGGCTTCCCATGTCCGGAAATTCAAACGGCGCCATCGTGATCCGAAGAACAGGCGATGTCTGCATCGCCGACTTCGTGGAGACCAGCATCCTCGATTCCGCCAAGATCGACCGCATCAAGGCCGACCTGGAGGCGCTGGCCGACCGCATGGGCCACCCCAAGATCGTGATCAGCTTCGATGGCGTCACCCACCTGGCCTCGGCCATGCTGGGTGTGCTCATGAGCGTCAACAAGAAGGTGACGGCGATGAAGGGAGAGCTTCGAATCACCCACCTGAGCCCGATGATCCAGGAGGTGATCCGCATCACCAAGCTCGACAAGGTGCTCAGGATTTATCCGACGACCGACAAGGCTTTGGAGAAGTTTTGAACGGAGATTCAACGGCCCCCTCGCAGAAAATCGCGCAGCCGATAGACCCATCGGGGGTAGATGCGCGTGCGGGCAAGAAAGCTGCCGGCGTATTGTTCGGGGCAGATTCGCTTCACTTGGCCGCTGATCCAGTCCCAATCGGTGAAGTCCCGCCGCCAGTACTGGTTTTCGAGCCAGCGCACCATGCCGGAGGAAAGCTCGTCGTGCATCGCGCTGGCCGCCTCCACACCGATCGATGAGGCCCGCTGCCGCAGCCAGTTGAGCCGCATGGCGACATTGCGAAGTCGATGCTTCGTTGAAGTGGAGGTCTGCCCGCCGTGGGTGCGCTTGGCGATGAGCGGCTCATCCGCCAGCCGCCACCGGCCTTTGAGCCGAAGCTCCGCGACGAACAACGTGTCCTCCGCGTCGGGGCTGTTCACATCAAACCGCAGGTCGCCGATGGCCGACCGCCGCATAAGGATCGTGGACGACGACATGTGCTGCTCGAAGATGACATCATGCAGCGTCGGATCGTCCGTGCCGGTGCGCGGCACGCGGCGGCCCAGGTCGTCCATCTCCTTCAGAAAGTCGAAGTAGTGCGCGTAGGCGCCGACCGCCTCCGGCGACTCGCCGAGCTTCTCCAACTGCCTTTGCGTTTTCGTCGGCAGCCAGATGTCGTCCGCATCCAGATAGGCGATGAACTCCCCCTTGGCCAGATCGAGGCCCATGTTGCGCTTGACCGACACGTTGACCCGTTCCACGCGATGCAGCTTCACCGCGTCGCCACGCTCCTTCGCAAAGCCTTCGACAATCCGGGGCGTGGCGTCGGTCGAATCGTCGAGGATCAGAATCTCCAGCGGCGGATGGGTCTGCGCCAGCGCGGATTCGATCGCCTGGGCGATGAAGGCCGCGGCGTTGTAGGACACGATGATGACGGACACGGATTCCATGCAGGCTCATTTCCCGGCTGACCACCTGAGCTTCGCTTAAGCCCCGCCCTGCCCCCGGAGCAGGGCGGGGCTTAAGCGAAACTCAGGCTGACCGATCACTTGGCGCGAAGATAACCCCAATACTGGGCGGCGGCGACCATCGCATCGTAATAACCCTTCGTGGGCGACGGCCGCCAGCGAAGCCACATGCGCAGGCAACGCCTGGCCATCTCGCGCCAGGCCCACCATGCGACGCCGAATCTGCCCGGCGCCGGCTTCCCGCGCGAAAGCAGCCACGTCCTGCCGATGCCCGCCTGCCATTGCCACAGCCGGCGGCTGTCGATGAAATCATCCGGCGTATGGTGCAGCACCTTCGAGGCGGCGAGCATCCACCCTTCGTGACCTTCTTCAACGATGCGCAGCGCCATCCCCGCATCCTCGCCCGCGATCCGCCGCCCGGCGATCATGCCTCGATCCGCATCGAACTGCAACCGCAAGGCGACATCGCGCCGCACCGCCATGTTCGCCCCGCCTGGCGTCGAAACCGGGGGAGCCGGGGGAACCGGGGGAACCGGGGGAACCGGGGGAGCCGGGGGAGCGATCGGCTTGTCCGTTTCGATGTTCGTCACGCCATACGCGCCGGGGTAGTGCCTGAGCAGAAAAGTCTCGCGCCTGCTGAGCGGCCTTGAAACCCGAGGCAGAATCTGCCCGCCAAACACCGCCGCCCCGGGATGCGACGCCATCGCGCGAACGTAAACCTCCAGCCAGTCCGGTTCGACGATCACATCATCATCGATGAAGCAGACCCACTCCCCTTTCGCTTCGCGCAGGATGCGATTCAGCGCGTGGCTCTTGCCCTGCCTTTCCTCGAAGAGATATCGCACCCCTTCGCAGCCGGTTTGCCGCGCGAGTTTTTCATCGCGCAACGCCTGCTCAACAACCGCTCGCGTTTCGTCGGTGGAGTTGTTGTCGCAGACGATGATCTCCCATGTCACACCCGCAGGCACGCGCAGCAAGGCAAGACTGCTTAGCGTTTCACCGAGCAGAGCGGCACGATTCCAAGTGGCGATGGCGATGGTGACGTGCATGAGCGTGAGGATGATCCCAAGTCAGCGCCAACATGATCGGGGATGATGAAGGCCGGCGCGCGGAAACACCTTTACGACCTGAGTTTCGCTTAAGCCCCGCCCGGCCCCCGGAACAGGGCGCGGGCCAAGGGGCGGGCGATTCGCGGCCCGTTCACGAAACAATGATCGATTTCCGGTGTGAATTCAACTTGAAACCTTGCATCCTCTGTTCATTGGATACTTTTGGCCCACGCCCTGCTCCGGGGGCCGGGCGGGGCTTAAGCGAAACTCAGGTCTTCAGGCGGTTCACGTCCGCGACTCGTTGGGTCGCGGTTCTTATCGGCGTCACAGGTTCAGGTTGTACTCAGGCAGATAGACGAAATACTTGAGCGTCAGAATCCAGCGCAGGAACATCTTCAGAGGCAGCAGCGCCAGCACCACGAAGTGGATCGCCATGACCCAGTAGCGGATCGATCCCATCTCGGCGTAGAGCTTGCGGAAGAGGGTTTTGGCGAGGATCACGGGCAGGACGAAGATCCATGCGCCGATGAAGAGGATGCCGGGCAGTTCGCGGATGATGGAGCTTTTGGGCAGGCCCAGGTCCAGGCCGAAGCCCATGAGGTTTTTGCCGTTCCAGAAGTAGTCGGAGAACTGCACGCTGGTGAGGGGGACCTGTGTGTGCGCGTTCCACGGTTCGTAGGGGCCGAAGAAGTTCCAGTTGGGTCCGCGCAGGAAGGTGCCGAACACGATGAGGACGACCCAGAGGATGAGGAAGCCGAAGAGCCAGGTCCACAGGGCGAAGGGGCGTTCGCGGACGGTGTAGTACCCGTTGCCTTTGGGGTTCATGTCGATGTAAGGCATCATGACCAGGCCGGTGACGATCATGCCCGGCAGCACGACGCCCGCCATCCAGGGATCGTAATAGACGAGCATTTCCTGAAGGCCCAGGAAGTACCACGGCGCCTTGGAAGGATTGGGCGGCCCGGCCTGGTTCGCAGGGGCCTCCAGCGGGGCGCGGAGCAGGATCGACCAGAGAATGAGCAGGGCGGTGGCGACGACCAGGCAGATCAGTTCCGAGTAAACCAGGTCGGGCCAGACGAGGACTTTGTCATCCTTGCCCGCTTCGGGCAGCGGTTTGCCTGCGGCCAGGGCGGTGTCGTTGATGGCCGCTTCGCGGAAGGCGACCCAGAGGCAAAGCCCGGTGAAGACGAGCATCATGGTGATGGGCACGTTGTCCGGCTTGGAGAGAATCAGGGCGTAGTTTTTGTCGATGAGCATCGACCCGAAATAGGCCACGCAAAAGACGACGGCAATGCCGGTCGCAAACACCGGCTTCGTCCAGAGCCTGTATCCCAGCATCATGAAGATGAAGATCGGCATGAAAAAGAACGGCAGACTGAGCTCGGGCACGCTCAGCCGGTTCACGAGATCCTTGAATGATTCGATAATCTCGATCATGACAATAAGTTCCGAGTTTCGAGTTCCGAGTTCCGAGTTGAAAGACAAAGATTCATCCAATCCGACATCCGACATCCGAAATCCGAAATGTTTTCAACTCGGAACTCGGAACCCGAAACTCGGAACTCATTTCACAACGGTCCGCTGATGCCGCCATCCTTGCGGATGCGCCAGAAGTGGACGGCGATGAGCGTCGCGGCCACGAGGGGCAGGGCGACGCAGTGGAGCACGTAGAAACGGAGCAGGGCGTTTTCACCGACGGTGGTGGCGCCCAGCAGCAGGTAGGCGGCATCGGAGCGGGGCGTGACCAGCGGGATGCCGCCGGGCAGTTGGAGAACATCGCTGAAGGGTCCGCCCAGGCCGACGAAAGGCGTGGCCTTGCCCATGTTGGAACCGACGGTGATGGCCCAGATGGCAAGCTGATCCCAGGGCAGCAGGTAGCCGGTGAAGGAGAGCAGCATGGTGATGACCAGCAGAATGACGCCGACGCCCCAGTTGAACTCGCGCGGCGGCTTGTAGGAGCCGGTGAGAAAGACGCGCATCATGTGCAGCCAGATGGAGATGATCATGGCGTGGGCGCCCCAGCGGTGCATCTCGCGGAGCAGGCCCAGCGTCATGGCGGCACGCATGCGGATGACATCGAGGTAGGCGTATTCGACCACCGGGCGGTAGTAGAACATCAGCAGCACGCCGGTGATGGTTTCCGCGAGGAAGAGGAAGAAGGTCAGGCCGCCCATGCACCAGGTGAAGGAGAGGCGGATGCCGCTCTTTCGCACCGCCACCGGGTGGAGGTGGAGGAAGACGTTGCTCATGATCGCCATGACCCGCGTGCGACGGTCGCGCGGGATGCCGTGGCGAAAGATCGAGTTCCAGACCTGCGACGAACGAATGTAATTCAAGACTGAACTAAGCATCGTGATGGGACCCGATTGAAGAATGACAGAGAAACCATCGAGGCTCAATCCCGAACGGGATTCGGTCGAATGAGCATTGTTGCGTTTTGCGACAAGACTGCAAGTCGTGGCTGCCAAGGGTCGTTTAATTCCCGGCGCCACCTTGTCGGAAGTTCCAAATGACAAATCTCAAACACCAAACAAGCTCCAAAAACAAAAGAACAAGAAAAAACGCCATCAAACAAAATCCGGATTCGGATCGTTTTTGCCTGCTTCGGCTCGCTTTCGAGTTTGTTTGAGATTTGGATTCTGTGATTTGGAGCTTTTGCTTCCGGCGATGGGACGAATCAAACGAGCCTGTGTCGTGCCACAGGTCCGCATCACTTCGCTACGATGATGTCATGGCCACCGCCCCACTCAACCGCGTCGTCCGTTTCCTCCTGCTCCTGCCCCTGCTCCTGCCGCTGACCATACACGCCGCCCCGCGACAGGTATCGGGCATCTACCCGTCCCTGACCATGTTCAACAACGAAGGCGAATGCGGCACCGGAGCCGTCGTCGTCTGGGCCGATCGCCTCTGGGCCATCACCTACGCCCCGCACATGCCGCACGGCTCCAGCGACAAGCTCTATGAAATCACGCCTGACCTGAAGCAGATCATCCGCCCCGAAAGCGTCGGCGGAACGCCGGCCAACCGCATGATCCACCGCGAGACGAATCAACTCATCATCGGCCCCTACATCATCGATGCCGATCGCAATGTCCGCGTCCTCTCCCCCAAGGTCATGCCCGGTCGGCACACCGGCAACGCAAGGCACCTCACCGACCCCGCCAACAAAATCTACTTCGCCACCATGGAGGAAGGGCTTTACGAAGTCGATCTGAAAACGCTTGAAGTCAAGGGCCTCATCAAGGATGGCAACGGCGACAAGGCGGGATTCACCGAACAGAAATCACCGGCGACGATCGCCTCCAAACTCCCCGGCTACCACGGCAAGGGCCTCTACTCCGCTCAGGGCCTTCTCATCTACGCCAACAACGGCGAACATGGCGCCTCCGCGCTCAAAGACCCGACCACACCTTCGGGCGCTCTCGCCTTCTGGCAGGGCGGTGGCGACTGGCAGCTCATCCGCCGAAACCAGTTCACCGAAGTCACCGGGCCCGGCGGCATCCACGGCAACGACAACCCCGCCACCGATCCGCTCTGGTCCATCGGCTGGGATGCACGCTCGCTCATCCTCATGCTCCTCGACGGCGGCAAGTGGCATGCCTTCCGTCTCCCCAAGGCCAGTCACAGCTACGACGGAGCGCACGGCTGGAACACCGAGTGGCCCCGCATCCGCGAGATCGGCGAAACCGACCTGCTCATGACCATGCACGGCACCATGTGGCGATTTCCACGCACCTTCACCGCGAAGAATTCCGCAGGCATCTCGCCGCGCTCCACCTACATCAAAGTCATCGGCGACTTCACCCGCTGGAACGATCGCATCGTCTTCGGCTGCGATGACACCGCCAAAAGCGAGTTCCTCAACAAGCGAAAGGCCAAGGGCAACCTTGTCGGCCCGGGACAGTCGCAGAGCAATCTCTGGTTCGTCGAACCTTCACAGATCGATCGCATCGGCCCACCGCTCGGTCGCGGCGCGGTGTGGCTCAATGATGATGTCAGGCAGGGCGAGGCGAGCGATCCGTTTCTGTTCGCAGGTTACGCCCATCGTTCGCTGCATGTGACGCATCAGTCGGACAGGCCGATCGTGGTGACGATCGAAGTCGATGCCAGGGGCGATGGGCAATGGAAGGAGCTTCGCGGCCTGACGGTGCCGGCCAAGGGGTATGCGTGGACCTCGTTCAAGCCGGAGGATGCGGGGGCATGGGTGCGATTGAAGACGAACAGAAATGCCTTGGAAACCACGGCTTTTTTTCACTATCGCAGCGAGGATGTCCGTGAAGCCAGGGCCGATGCCATCTTCGACGGCCTCGCCAGGCCCGGCGATGCGAAGATCACCGGCGGCATCATTCACGCACGCGGCGGCGACTTCCGCACGCTCCGTTTCATCGCCACCAATCCGGCAGGCGATGTCGGCTGCTACGACCTCGATGCGGAGTTGAACCTCAAGCGCGTCGATGACGCCGCGGGCATGCAGTGGACGCGGACGAATGCGGCGATTCCCGCGGGCGTGCTTTCGCTCGACGACGCCTCGGTGCTCTATGTGGATGACAAGGGCCGATGGCGCCTGCCGCGCAGCGATGCGGCATTCGACAAGCCCGGTGCGTTGGGCGATGAGCGGGTCTGCCGGGAGGTCTGCACCGAGCGCGACCTTTTCAACGCCCACGGCACCTTCTACGAACTGCCCGCCGACAACGCCGGCGGCTTCGCAAAGGTTCGCCCCGTCACGACGCACAATCGCCGCATCAAGGATTACACCTCCTATCGCGGCATGCTCGTGATGACCGGCGTTGCCGATGACGCCGCGGCAAGCGAACACATCGTGCGCTCCGATGATGGCAGGTGCGCCTTGTGGGTCGGCGCCGTCGATGACCTCTGGAAATTCGGCAAGCCGCGCGGCACCGGCGGCCCGTGGAAAAACTCCGCAGTCAAAGCGGACATCCCCAGCGATCCCTATCTCATGACCGGTTACGACCGCAAGAGCGTCACGCTCGCGCACGATGCGGGCAAGACCGTGAACATCCGCATCGAAGTGGATGTCACCGGCAACGGCGACTGGTCAACCTACAGGACGTTCGCCGTCGAACCAGGCAAGGCGACGGAGCACGCATTCCTCCCCGCGTTTTCCGCCTACTGGGTGCGCATCGTCGCCGATGCCGATGCGACGGCCACGGCGCAGTTCGTGTATGAATGAAGAAAATCCACAAGCCCGATGGTGAGGCTTGTTCCGGGGGGCGAACCGTCGGGGTATTGTCTCGAATGAGTGAACTGTATCATCTTGTGTAGTCATACCCTGATGGCTCGCCCCCGGAACAGACTCGCCATCGGGCTTGGCGGTTTCAGTCATCATGGATGGATGAATCATGAATATCCTGCGTTTTGTGTTGTCCACGTTGTTTCTTTTCTTCGGCTCCTTGTACGCATCCGCCGCGCCGACCTACGCCCCGGTTCCCGCCGCACCGCATCATCACCGCGACGGGCTGGGCCGTTTCTTCGCCAAGGCGCAGCAGGGCGGCGAGGTCCGCGTCGCCTATCTGGGCGGCTCGATCACCGCCGCCAACGGCTGGCGTCCGATGACCACCGCCCGGCTCAAGAAGGATTTTCCCAAGGCCGCCATCCACGAAATCCACGCCGCCATCGGCGGCACCGGCAGCGACCTGGGCGTCTATCGCCTCGAGCGCGATGTGCTGCGTCACAAGCCCGATCTGCTCTTCGTCGAGTTCGCGGTCAACGACGGCGGCGCGCAGCCGGAGAACATCTGGCGGGCGATGGAGGGCATCGTGCGGCAGACATGGACTGCGCTGCCCAACTGCGACATCTGTTTCGTTTACACCTTTCGCGTGAACTATGAAAAAGATCTGCGCGAAGGCCTCTGTCCCCGTGCGGCTTCGGCGGATGAAATGCTCGCCGCCCACTACGGCATCCCCTCGATCAACTTCGCGCTCCCGGTGGTTCAGATGGAGACTGCGGGCAGGCTTGTTTTCCAAGGCGAAAAGGATGCGAAACTGGCCGAGGGTGTGATTCTCTTCTCCACCGACGGGGTGCATCCGCTCGATGCAGGCCATGTGATTTATGCCGATGCGGTGTCGAAGGCCTTCTCCGCATGGCGGCGGCAGGATGCGAAGCCGATCGATCACAATGCAAAACTCAAGATGCCTTTCATCGCCGATCACTGGCAGGATGCCCGCATGGTCGCGGTGAAGGAATCGATGCTCGAAGGCGGCTGGGCCAAACTCGATCCCGGCGCGGGCCTTGGCAAATCCTTCGGCAACCGCGTCGATGGTCTCTGGCTGGCCGACAAGCCGGGGCAGAAGCTTCGTTTCAAATTCAAGGGGTCCGCGGTGAAGCTTTACGATCTGCTGGGTCCCGATGGCGGACAGGCGATTGTCACCGTCGATGGCAAGCCGCTGCCCAGGCCGATCGCGCGGTTCGATTCCTACTGCACCTACCACCGGCTGGCCACGCTCAACATCGCCCAGGGACTCGATCCCGATCAGGTGCATGAAGTGATCGTCGAAGTGCATCCCGATCAGCCGAGTCGGCAGCCTGTGGCCTTCCGCCTCAAAGATCCCGAAAACGAACTGAAAGCCCCCAAGTATCAGGGCACCAAACTCTGGGTCGGCGGCATCCTGATGCGCGGCGAACTGGTGGAGTGAAGATGCGGAAAAACAGGAAAGCATGAAAAGAAAAACAGGAAAGCATGAAAACATGAAAGCAGGAAATAAAAGCGTGGTCATCGTCATTCTGAATTTCCTGCTTTCATGTTTTCATGCTTTCCTGATTTTCCGCCTTCATGCTTTCCTGGTTTTCCGTTCCCCGACAGGTGAAACCGAGCCTCGCCCTTTGGCAATATCAGCGACCGGTGTTCACATCGGCCTGTGTTCTCCTCCAACGAAGGAATCCCCATGAATCGAGTTCTTCCGATCCTGACCCTTGCGGTGCTGCATTCGCTGCACATCGCCGTCGCCCACGCGCAGACGTTCACGCTCGACAAGGGCGATCACATCTGCATCATCGGCAACACCCTCGCCGAGCGCATGCAACATCACGGCCACCTGGAGACTTTCATCACCGCCCGCTTCCCGCAGCACGAACTGGTCTTCCGCAACCTCGGCTTCAGCGGCGATGAGATCGACGCCGGCAAGCGGCTGCGCTCCAGCGCGTTCGGCACGCCGGACCAGTGGCTTTCGGGCAGCGCCCCCATCCCGCAGCCCAACAAGCTGGTCACGCTCGAAAACGTGCTGGACAACCGCTTCGAGTTCACCAACACCAAGGCCGACGTCATCTTCGCCTTCTTCGGCTACAACGAATCCTTCGCCGGCGAAGCCGGCCTGCCTGACTTCAAACGGCTGCTCGACAACTGGATCAAGCACACGCTGAATCAGAAATACAACGGCAAGAGCGCGCCTCGGCTCGTCCTCTTCTCGCCCATCGCACATGAAGACCTGAAGAACCCCGACCTGCCCGACGGCAAGGAAAACAACGCCCGGTTGAAGATTTACACGGCGGCGATGGCGGAGGTCGCCAAGGCGAACAACATCACTTTTGTCGATCTCTTCGCTCCCACCCTTGCAGCGTTTACTCGACGAACGGGTTCTGCATTCGCCCCGCCGGTCCCTTTCAACACGATCAATGGCATTCACCTCAATGAGAGTGGTGACAGAGTCGTGGCTGAGATCATCGATAAAGCCCTGTTTGGAGCGCGTTCGGGAACTGAAATTCGCAGATTGACCGCGGAAGAAGCATTTGGCGGCGGCCCGCCCGTTCCGGAAAACCTCCGCAAAGCCATCAACGACAAAAACTGGTTCTGGTTCCACCGTTACCGCGCCACCGACGGCTTCTCCACCTACGGCGACCGCGCGTTCCTCACCTTCAAAGGCGGCGGTAACAAGCGAATCATCACCAACAAGGAAGGCAACAAGGTCGAGTCCGACATCCTCCCCGCCAACTACGAGACCATGCAGCGAGAACTGCATCAGCTCGACATCATGACCGCCAACCGCGACAAGGCCGTGTGGGAAATCGCCCAGGGCCGGACGCCGAAAATCGATGACGGCAACATCCCGCCCGCCATCGACGCCCTGACCAACAAGCCCGGCCCCGGCCCCGGCGGCGCCCATCTCTTCCTCTCCGGTGAAGAGACGATTCAAAAGATGAAGCTCGGCAAGAACCTGAAGATTCAACTCTTCGCCTCCGAAAAGGAATTCCCCGCCATCGTCAACCCGAATCAGATGGCCTTCGACACCAGGGGTCGTCTCTGGGTCACCGCCTGGCCCACCTATCCGCACTGGAAGCCCGGCACGCCGATGAATGACAAGCTGCTGATCCTCGAAGACACCGACGGGGACGGCAAAGCCGACAAGTGCATCGAGTTCGTCAGCGACATTCACAACCCCACCGGCTTCGAGTTCTACAACGGCGGCGTCATCGTCGCCTGCCAGCCCGACATCTGGTTCTTCAAGGACACCGACGGCGATGACAAGGCCGACATCCGCGAACGCATCCTGCACGGCTTCGATTCCGCCGACACCCACCACGCCATCAACAGCTTCGTCTATGACGGCGGCGGCGGCCTCTACTTCCAGGAAGGCATCTTCCATCGCGTGCAGGTCGAGACCCCCTGGAACCGCGCCCTGCGCCTCGTCGATGGCGGCGTCTATCGCTTCGAACCCCGCACCTTCAAGGTCGCCACCTACATTCCGCACAGCTTCCCCAACCCGCACGGCCACATCTTCGACCGCTGGGGCCAGGACTTCGTGACCGACGGCACAGGCTCCACCACCTGCTGGGGCGCGCCCTTCTCCGTTCACGCCGAGTTCCCGAGCAAGCGCGGCAAACCGCCCGCCGTTTACAAGCAGCGCACCCGTCCGACGCCCGCCACCGAGATTCTTTCCAGCCGTCATTTCCCGGAGGAAATGCAGGGCAACTTCCTGATTCAAAACGTCATCGGCGTGCTGGGCATTCTGCAGTACAAGTTCAGCGACAAGGACTCGCACTACGAAGGCGTCGAGCAGGAGCCGTTCCTGCTTTCGACGGATCAGAACTTCCGTCCGACCGATCTGGAGATGGGGCCCGATGGCGCGCTTTACTTCAGCGACTGGCACAACCCGATCATCGGGCACATGCAGCACAACATGCGCGACAACAGCCGCGACAAGGCGCATGGTCGCGTTTACAAAATCACCTACGAAGGCCGGCCGTTGCTGACGCCCAAAAAAATCGACGGCGAACCGGTGGACAAGCTCGTGGCCCTGCTGGCCGAGCACGAGGACCGCGTCCGCTATCGCGTCAAGATCGAGCTGAGCGAACGCAAGACCGATGAGGTGATCGCCGCGGTGAAGAAGTGGACCGCCTCGCTCGACAAGAACGACAAGGAATACGAGCACCACATGCTCGAGGCGCTTTGGGTTCACCAGTGGCACAACGTCGTCAACGAGGAACTGCTCAACTCGCTGCTGGCGGCGAAGGATTTCCGTGCCCGTGCCGCGGCGGTGCGCGTGCTCCAGCACTGGAGCGATCGTGTGACGAATCCGCTGGACACCCTGGCGAAACTCGTCAAGGATGAAAGCCCCCGCGTCCGGCTGGAGGCGGTCCGCGCGTGCAGCTTCTTCAGGACGAAGAAGGCCGCCGAGATCGCCCTGGAAGCCGCGAACCTGCCGATGGACAAGACCCTTGAGTACACCCTCAACGAAACGATGAAGACGCTCAAGCCGTACAAATGACGGCCTGATGATCGTTGAGACCTGATCCACACCGGCATCGTGTTCGTCACGGCGCCGGTTTTTCTTTGAACGACGGCTCACGTCCGCCGGATGTCAAGCAGGGGCCGGTGGCGCTCCGATAAGAGAGGTAACGATCGACGCCGCAAACCTGAGTTTCGCTTAAGCCCCGCCCGGAGCCTGAGAACTTATTTCGGGTGGCTGGGACCGCTTCGGGTGGGGCTTAAACGAAACTCAGGTTGAAGGGGCGCGATGCGGCGCGGTGGATGGACGGCTTCTGTCTTCTGTCTTGTGTCCCCTATCCTGTATCCCACCTGTATCCCACGGTTTTCGAGGGCTTTCGCCGCCGCGCGATTTTCCCTCTTTCAGTCCGTTCACGTCCGCGACGTGTTACGTCGCGGCTCACTCTTAGCGGCTCACTCTTATTTGCGATAGTCGTAATCCGGCCCTGAAATCGCGCCGACGTTCACGTGGCAGGCGGTCACGTGGCCATCGACGAAGAGCAGGTTCCATTTCAGTTCGCCGCGCCAGTGCCAGAAGACGTTGTTGGCGCCGATCAGGTGCGTTTCGTTCCATGCGTAATGATTCGCTCCATGCTCGGCGCCGAGCACCAGGCGCCCGGGCTGGCGGACCTCGTAAAAACGGATGGGGGTGATGTTGTCCGTCCGCACCAGCGAGTTGTGGCTGGGGTGGTGGTTGGAGCCGTAGGAACTGCCGGCCGAGGGGGTGTAGAGATAAGGATCGCCGGGGCAGCGGGCGATGGGGACATCGGCATCGGGATCAAAGGGGCCGCCCAGGTAAGGGTTGAGGTAACGGTCGGCGGCGGTGAGGTTCGCGTAGCCCCCGGCGCCCTTGCGGCCCACCCAGGCGAAGACGGTCTGCATGGTCTTGAGCGCCTTGGGGGTGAAGAAATCCTTGTTGGCGTCGCGGTACATCTGGGCCGCGTAGCCGATCTGCGAAAGCTGCGTGCCGCAGATGACGGCCCTGGCGTGCTCGCGCGACTTGCCCAGCGCCGGCAGCATGATGGAGATCAGCAGGACGATCGTGCTGACGACCACCAGCGTCTCGATGAGCGTGAAGGCGGGCCGGACTGATCGCATGATGAAGTTCCTGAACGAAGTTGGAACGATGCGGGGAACCGGGAGGCGGAACCCACGCACGGGAGTGCGTGGGCTTTATCCACGGATGTTTTCTTCAGCGATCCTTGGGGATGTAGTGTTTGGCGGGGTGGCTGCCGTGGGTGCCGGGGTTGAACGAGGAGGTATCGTCGGAGCGATAGGGTCCGACGTGGTTGTCGATGTAGCCTGCGTTGAGTTCGACGTTTTTGGGGAGCGTGGCGGCGGGGTCGGGCAGTTGCCAGAACTGGAAGCCGCGCAGGGCGCCGGGGAACGGATGGGCGCTGTTCCAGCCGAGGTAGTCGGCAGGCTCCTGAAAGTCGAACCGGTCGCAGGTGAGCAGGGCGCTGCCGAACTTGACGCGGGCGGTGGTGGGACCGGTGAAGCCCTGGGTCTGCGAGGCATAGCCTTTGAAGTTCCAGAACATGTAGTAGCTGGCATCGACGATCCACGCCTGTCCCGATCGCAGCTCGGCATCGGCGTTGGCGGGTTTGCCCGGCGCCAGGGGGCACAGGAGGAAGTCGGCATGGGTGATGTAGGGCGCCATGAACTTGCCCATCCATCCGCCGTTGAGACCGGCGCCGTTCTGCTTCTCGGTGTGGTAATTGATGCGGTTGGGCAGGGTCCACCAGCCATCGGTCCGTCCATTGACGCTCGGCGGCAGCCGGCCCTGGTTGTCAGGAGCGAAGGTGATGGCGGCGGCGCCGACCTGCCGCTGGTTGGCGCCGCAATGAACCATCCACGCCCGCATCCTGGCGCTGCGCAGCGCAGGCAGCAGGATCGACACGAGCAGCACGATGAGCGCCACCACGAGCAGCATCTCCACCAGCGTGAAACCATGACGAGCGTACCGCATCATGATGAATCCCTGGGGCCTGCACGGGAGTTGAAACTCCCGCGTTTGTTCACCTCCTGCTCCTGCCGCTCAGGGCAACCGCATATGACTTCGGGAGGGCGAGGCTCCGGGAGGGCGAGGCTCCCGCCGAGCCGTCTGTTGACGAAGCCTGTCCGCAGGCTGAGGAAACAGAACTCGCGCGGAGGACTACCGGATATCGGCAATGCAAGGCGCAAGTTTCTTCACTGGGCCTTTGAGGCCTCGTGAAGAACGGCTCGGCGGGAGCCTCGCCCTCCCATATGCGCCGGCCCTGAACGGCTCGGCGGGAGCCTCGCCCTCCCATATGCGCCGGCCCTGCCCTGTCCTGCTCCTGCCCCTGTTCACCTGCGCCGCCGGCGCGCCAGCAGCAGACCGGCCAGCGCCAGCGTGGACATCGTGGCCGGCTCCGGCACGGCGGCGGAGACGAGATACTCGAACTCCAGCCGGGGCGCGTTGCCCTGATGGCGCGAGCGGTAGGCGTCTTCATCGCCCAGGGCGGTGAGGATCAGACCGAAGTTGCTCGAAGGATCGTTGAGCCACTTCTGCACCAGGGCGTCCAGGGCCATGCCGGCGAAGATGTTTTCACCCTGCACATGCGTCGTCGGGCCGAACAGGTCGGTCGGATCGAACGCCGGCAGGTTGTTGAAGGTGACGGTCGATTCGCTCCAGTCACCCAGCAGCTCGTGGCCGGTGATGCCGGAGACATTGATGCCGGCATCGGTCTGGAAGAGCACCAGCTTCGCCGAGCCGGGAACGACCTGCACGGGGCCTTCGGTGGCGATGCCCGACAGATCGAAACGGAGGACGGGACTGTCCTGAGTGCTGATGACCAGCCCGCCGCCGTGAGCGTTGGCGCCGGCCGGGTCATTGCGGTTGGCGTTGGGCGCGGCGCTATCGACGAAGGCATCGGCGATGGGGGTGACGGCGGCGAAGGTTCCGATCGCGCCGGCGGAGGCGTTGGCGGCGTTTCGCGGAGCGGCGGCGAAGCCCGCGCCGACGATGGTGGCGACCTCGGCGGCGGAGAGGGCGCGATCGTAGATGGCGATGTCGTCGAGCCTGCCGTCGTAGGGCGCCGCCGTGGTCTGACGCCGGCCCAGAAGAAGGGCGTCGGCGCTGGTGACGTTGCCGCCGGCGACGATGGTGTTGGAAGCCGCTCCGCCGCCGCCGTTGATGAACCCGCCGTTGCTGCCGTCGAGGTAGCCGAGGATGATGTCGCTGTCGCGGTCGATGACCAGGGCGACATGGTGCCACTGCCCGTTGCCGACGCCCGCGTTGGCCAGGTTGCCGATGTTCTGGGCGAACCGCTGATCGGTGCCGGTGCCGCCGACGCCGGCGCGGACGGTGAGGCTGCCGCCTTCCTCATAGACGATCCATCCGGCGTTGCTCGAACCCGCGTTGCCTTTGCCCAGGAACACATCGGCGCCCGTGCCGCCGATCTCATCGGAGTTGAACCAGAAGCTGACGGTGAAGCTGCCGGTGCCGGGGTTCATCACGTTGCCGAAGCTGACGTGGTTGGCGTCGTTGTTGTTGAAGTCCAGGGCGCCGCCGATCTTTCCGCCGACCTGTCCGACGGTGCCGAGGATCGTGCCGTTCTGCGCGCCTGCGGTGTCCAGCACGGTGGTGCCGCTGATGTCGGCGGGATCAAGGGTGGCGTGCAGTTGCAGGTTTTGCGT
>CAZYPK010000125.1:2477-16189 GCA_964649195.1 uncultured Phycisphaeraceae bacterium | reverse complement strand
AAAGCGGGGCCATCGCAAACGAATCGGCTCGGCGGGAGCCTCGCCCTCCCATATGAGCCTCGCCCTCCCAGCGAAAGCCTAGCCCTCCCGGCCGGTGCCTCGCCCTTCCATATGCTTTTACCCTGCCTTCAATCCTCCGCACGCCGACACTTCCCGATATCTTTGCACAGATGAACTCCAACTCCCCATCAGGCGGGCCGTCGTCCACCTCCCTTCCCTCCGCGCGGGCGATCGAGTTGCGCACCCGGCAGATCGGCGAGGCATTGCTCAAGCAGGCCCGCACCGCCGGCAAAACTTTCTTCGGCGCAACCTCATGGTCCGATCGCCTCAGCGACTGGGCCACGCGCGATGAGCACTTCAAGGTCCAGCTCTTCCGATTCGTCGATGTCTTTCCGATGCTCAAGTCATCGAAGCAGGTTTACACCCACCTGATGGAATACCTGTCGCAGCCCGGCGTGCGCGCCCCGCGCGGTATGGGGTTTGCGCTGGCCGCCGGCGGCCTGCTCAAAGGCATCACGGCGGAGGTCATCTCGCGCCAGGTGCGCACCATGGCCCGCCGGTTCATCGCCGGTGAAGACGCCGCCTCCGCCCTGCCCACGCTCAAAAAGCTCTGGAGCAACGGCGCCGCCTTCTCCGTCGATCTGCTCGGCGAAGCGTGCATCAGCGCGGTGGAAGCCGAAGCCTATGCGAACCGCTATCTCGACCTGATCACCACGCTGCCCGACCATGTCGCGGGCTTCGAGGCGGCTCCGCAACTGGAGCGCGATCATCTGGGGCCGATCCCGCGCACCAATGTGTCGATCAAGATCACTTCGCTCGATGCTCATCCCCAGCCGGTTGATTTCGATCGCACCCTCGATCGGCTGACCGCGGCACTGACCCCCATTCTCGAAACGGCACGCGGCAAGGGCGTATTCGTCAACTTTGACATGGAGCAGTTCCGCTACAAGGATCTGACGCTCGCCCTCTTCATGCGCTGCTGTGAGAAGATCGACTTTCACGCCGGGCTGGCGATGCAGGCCTATCTCAAGGCCGGTGACGGCGACGCGGCCCGCATCATCGAATGGAGTCGCCGCACCGGAAGGCAGGTCACCGTCCGCCTGGTCAAGGGCGCCTACTGGGATTACGAAACGATCCACGCCGAGCAGCAAGGCTGGCCCGTGCCGGTCTGGCCGACGAAGGAGGAAACGGATGCCTGTTTCGAGAGGATGACCGACGCATTCGTCGCCGCGGCGCCGACGCGCAAGGATCAGGGCGGAACCAAGCTCGCGCTCGGTTCGCACAACGTGCGATCCATCTCCCACGCCCTGGCCGCCCTCGAGGCGCGCGGCCTGCCCCCTTCCGCGCTCGAACTTCAGATGCTTCACGGCATGGCGGGCCAGCTCAAGGATGCCGCCATTCGCCGCGACCTTCGCCTGCGCGAGTATGTCCCCGTCGGGCAGACCATCCCCGGCATGGCCTACCTCGTGCGACGCCTGCTCGAAAACACCTCCAACAATTCCTGGCTCAAGTCCAGCTTCTTCGACAACGCCTCCACCGATGAACTGCTCGCCAAGCCCGAAGGCGAACCCGCAACATGGACCGGCCGGCCGACCGAGGAACGGCAAAACGAACTGGCCCATCACGAAAACCTCAGCCCGGCCATCAGCGATGTCGGCGATGGCCGGCCGTTCCTCAACGAGCCGCCGCGCGACTTCTCCGATCCGATGCAGCGACAGCGGTTCGCCCAGGCCGTGGCTCACGCCACGGTGCCGGGCGTGGCCAATGATTGCACGCTTGACCAGGCCGCGACCGCGTTGGCCAAGGCTCATGCCGCCTTCGAATCGTGGCGCGACACCGAGCCGCGCAAGCGGGCGGCGGTCCTCATCAAGGCGGCGGCGCTCATGCGCCGGCGCCGCGACGAGCTGTCGGGCGTCATCATCCGCGAGGCGGGCAAGCCCTGGCACGAGGCCGACGGCGATGTCTGCGAAGCCATCGACTTCTGCGAGTATTACGCCCGAACGGCGATCGAATTGTTCGAGCCTCGCCGCTTGGGCCGTTACATCGGCGAGCTCAATGAAACGTGGTATCAGCCGCGCGGCGTGGCGGTGGTGATCAGCCCGTGGAACTTTCCGCTGGCGATCTGCGCCGGGATGACCGTGGCGGCGCTGGTCACGGGCAACACGGTCATCGTCAAGCCTGCCGAGCAGACACCGGGCATCGCCGGGGTGCTTTGCGAAATGCTCTGGCAGGCCGGCGCTCCGCGCGATGTGCTGCACTTTCTGCCAGGCGAAGGCGAAACCGTCGGGGCGATGCTGGTGCGCGATCCGCGCACCGCGCTCATTGCGTTCACCGGTTCCAAGGCCGTGGGGCTGGACATCGTCGCCGCCGCGGCGCAGACCCCCGCGGGCCAGCCGCATGTGAAGAAGGTGGTCTGCGAAATGGGCGGGAAGAACGCGATCATCATCGACAGTTCCGCCGACCTGGATGAAGCGGTCGTGGGCGTGCGCGATTCGGCCTTCGGTTATGCCGGGCAGAAGTGTTCCGCATGCAGTCGGGTGATCGTGCTCAGCGATGTGCATGACCTGTTCGTCGATCGCCTTGTTGAAACGACGCGGGCGCTCAAGGTGGGTGATCCGATCGATCCTTCGACCGACATCGGCCCGGTGATTGATGAGGCTTCCGCCGCAAAGATTCGCCGGTACATCGAGATCGGCAAGGGTGAAGGCGTCATGATGGTCGGTGACGAGGCGGACGTTTTGAAATCCGAAATCTCCAATCCGAAATCTCAAATCTCAAATGTGAAATCTCAAATTTCAAATCTCAAATCCGAATCGCCAAACCTGAAATCTCAGATTCATCCTTCCCGTTACATCAGCCCGCACATCTTCCGCAACATCGAACCGCACCATCGCCTGGCCACCGAGGAAATCTTCGGCCCGGTTCTGGCCGTGATGAAGGTGAACTCTTTTGACGAGGCGCTGCGGATCACCAACGGCGTGGAATACAGGCTCACCGGCGCGATTTTCACGCGAACCCCGTCGCATCTGGCCAGGGCTCGCCGCGAGTTTCGAGTCGGCAACCTTTACATCAACCGAGGCTCCACCGGCGCCCTCGTCGCCCGCCAGCCCTTTGGCGGCTTCGGATTGTCCGGCGTCGGCTCCAAGGCGGGCGGCGCCGACTACCTGCTCCAGTTCGTCGAGCCGCGCGCCGTCTGCGAAAACACCTTGCGCCACGGCTTCGCCCCGGGCATGTGACGCAACCGGTCATCGAGCCGCGACTCAACGAGTCGCGAACGCGACCTGACTGAAGGAGCGAGCGATTCGTGGCGACAAAACGCCTCGAAAAGCGCAAGGCCCCAGGCGTTGCCCGCCATCCCCCATGCTGCGCCGCACCGCTTCCGGCGATGCGTCTCCGCGACTCGTTGAGTCGCGGCTCATATTCAGAACACAGATTTTCACTGTTGCTGCTGCATCTGCGGAATGCGTTTGTCAACCGCTCGCGTCTCGATCAGGTGATAGAGAAACGCGGCGGTCAACGCCTCCCAGGAAGCATCGACGATGTTTTCATTCACGCCGACCGTGGCAAACATCCGCCCCGTCGCGACCCCGTCGGCATTGCTCGCCTCGCGGTCCGCAAACTCGGAGATGACCCGCACCTTCGCCGCCGACTCCGCCGTCGGATTGACCACACGCACTCGGAAGTCGCGCAGATGCAGATTCTCCAGTTGCGGAAAGTGACCCAGCAGACATTTCCGCAGCGCCGCATCGAGCGCGTTGACCGGACCATCCCCCTCGGCGACGTGATGTTCCACCACGCCGTTGACGCGCAGCTTCACCGTCGCTTCGGTGATGGCAGTCTGTGAATCATGCTTGTAGATGACGCAGCGATAGTGATCCAGGTCCCACAGTCCGGGCAGCGTGCCCATCGCTTCGTGCAGAAGCAGTTCGAAGCTGGCCGTGGCGACCTCGAACTGGTAGCCCTGCATCTCCAGGTCGTTCACGCGATCGAGCACCTTCTTCTGAAGTTCGCGGTTGTCGCCGATGCCGAACTTGGGGCCAAGCGTCGCGGCAATGTTGCTGACGCCCGAAAGCTCGCTCACCAGCACGCGGCGGCTGTTGCCCACCGAATCCGGCGTGATGTGTTCATAGCTGTGCGCAAAACGCTGCACCGCATGGACGTGCATCCCGCCCTTGTGCGCAAACGCCGACGCCCCGACAAACGGCTGCCCGTTCACCGGATTCAGGTTCGCCACTTCATAGACGTATCTGCTCGCATCGGTCAGCTTCTGAATCGAATCGCCCACCAGACAGTCATACCCCATCTTCAAACGAAGATTCGCGGCCACCGTGGTGAGATCGACATTGCCGCACCGTTCGCCGATGCCGTTGATCGTGCCCTGCACCTGCACCGCGCCGGCTTCGACGGCGGCAAGACTGTTCGCCGTCGCCAGCCCGCCATCGTTGTGAACGTGAATGCCAAAGCCGACGAAGTATTTTGAAGCCTTGATGACCTCCGCCAGTTTCACGTTCAGTTCGTCGATCGCTTTGGTGATCCATGCCGGGAGCGATCCGCCGTTGGTGTCGCAGAGCACGACGCGCGAGGCGCCGCCTTCGATCGCCGCGGTGAGCGTCTGGAGGGCGTACTGCGGATTGGCGTTGTAGCCATCGAAAAAATGTTCCGCATCGTAGAAGACATCAAGCCCCTGCCCGCGCACGAAGGAAACCGAGTCGCGGATCATGTCGAGATTTTCCTGCCTGCTGACGCGCAGCACTTCATCGACGTGAAGGTCCCACGTCTTGCCGACGATGGTGATGATCGGCGCCTTGCTGGCCACAAGCGCCTTCATGCCGGGGTCTTCGGAAGCCTTGACGCCCTTTCGCCTCGTCATGCCGAAGGCGACGATCCTGGCGTGGGCCAGTTTGAGCTTGGCCGCTTCCTCAAAGTAGGCGGCGTCCTTCGGATTCGACAGCGGGTACCCGCCTTCGATGAAGTCGATGCCCAGGGCATCGAGCCGACGGGTGATCTTGATCTTGTCCACCAGCGAAAAATTGATGCCCTCACCCTGCGAACCATCGCGGAGGGTCGTGTCATACATCTCAATGCGGCGGGAAGTGGTCATGGGATTCCAGAGGTCAGGGAAAAGGAAACAAGGAACAGAGATTACGGTTACAGGTCCAGCAAATAAGACATAAGCAATCACCAATAAGTAATAACCAATCGCCTTCACCGCCCCAACAAAAAACCCCGCCTATCCGGCAGGGTTGTCGCAATCGTCGTGAAAACAAACGCGGCCCTACCGTGTGTGGGGTTCATCAATAATAATGATGATGGCGTTCTTTGTCGGGTGCATGGCCAACATTATATCGGCCATTGAGGGCAGGGCAAACAGCAATGCGATATCCATCCCATCACCGGCGCATTTAACCGTTCGCCTTGGCGAACGAAGTATGGAATACTCATTTCATCCCCCCGTTCTGCTACACTTTCCGCCCCCATGAGCACGCCCAAACCGCCGTCATCCCCCGCCCTTGCCACCACGCGATTCACCGCCTCCGCCGCCGCGTTCACGCGCGCCAAAGCGGTCCTCCCCGGCGGCGTCAACTCCCCCGTCCGCTCCTGCAAATCGGTCGGCTGCGATCCCATCTTCATCGCCTCCGCCAACGGCCCCTTCGTCACCGACATCGATGGTCATCGCTACATCGACTACATCGGCTCCTACGGCCCGGCCATCCTCGGCCATGCCCACCCGCAAGTCGTCGAAGCCGTGCAGCAGGCCGCCGCGCGAGGCTTCAGCTTCGGCATGCCCACCGAAGCCGAAAGCGAACTGGCGGAAATGGTCATCGATGCCGTCGATAGCGTCGAGGTGGTCCGCTTTGTGAACAGCGGCACCGAAGCCGTGATGAGCGCGATTCGTCTGGCCCGCGCCGCCACCGGCCGCAACAAAATCATCAAGGCCACCGGCTGCTATCACGGTCACAGCGATTCCCTCCTCGTGCAGGCCGGCAGCGGCGCGACGACGCACGGCGTGCCCTCATCGCCAGGCGTGCCTGCCTCGATCACCAGTCACACGCTGCTCGTGCCGTTCAACGATGTGCATGCCGTGCAGCACGCCTTCGAGCAACACGGCAACGATTCCGGGGGCATCGCGGGCATCGTCATCGAACCGATCGCCGGCAACATGGGCTGCATCCCCCCTGCCGATGGTTATCTCCAGGCCCTGCGAACCATCTGCGATCGACACAACGCCCTCCTCATTTTCGATGAAGTCATGACCGGCTTCCGCGTCGCCTACGGCGGCGCACAATCGATCTACAACATCACCCCCGACCTCACCTGCCTGGGCAAAGTCATCGGCGGCGGCCTGCCTTGCGCCGCCTACGGCGGACGCGAAGACCTGATGCGCCAGGTCGCCCCCGACGGCCCGGTGTATCAGGCCGGCACCCTCAGCGGCAACCCCCTCGCCATGGCCGCGGGCATCGCCACGCTCAAGCTGCTGCGCGACGGCACGGTGTATGATGTGCTTGAAAAGCAAAGCGCGAAACTCGCCGCCGGCCTCGCCGCCGCCGCGAAGGAGCATGGCGTGCCGCTGTCGGTGACGCGCGTCGGCTCGATGATCTGCCCGTTCTTCAGCGCGGCTGAGCCGGTCAATTATGAACAGGCATTGAAGAGCGACACAAAAGCCTTCGCCGCCTTCTTCCGCGCCATGCTCGAACAAGGCGTCGCCCTGCCGCCGAGCCAGTACGAGACCTGGTTCATCAGCGCGGCCCACGATGATGCCGTCATTGAAATGACACTTGATGCAACGGTCCGCGCGTGGAAATCGATGAATAAACGGGAGCGTGCATGAGCCATACGCGCCATCGGACTGCTGGATGCCGTCGTGCGTCGTGGCAGCCCCGACTTCAGGATTGATCCGATTACCACTTGAGCCGGTGAATCATGATTACAGCCGACCACATCATTGAATTCTGGGAATCGGTCCATGCCGCCCTTCAACAACAGCAGGGCATCGATGCCGGCCGCGCCTGGACCATGATCAATCGCTACCGCGCGACTTTGGAAAGTCGCCACATCGGCGACATCGTGTACCACGAAGAGCCGGCCCGGCTTGCGGAAGGCATTGCCTCTGGATGGACAGGCAGCCGTCCCGCGAAGCGAGCCAGGTCATCAGGTTCCTGATGCGCGTCATCCGAACCGGTACGAGACGTGGTTGGTGAGCGCGGCCCGTGAACGATGTCTTCGGCACGGATGGAATGGGTTTTGCCAAGGGCGTGATCGAGGTCATCCCATGAACCTTCAGAACGAAGTGGAACTCGCCAACACCCGCGCCAAGCTCGCCAGGCTTGAGAAGCGGCACGACGAACTGCGCCGAGACGCCGCCTGCGACCGGCATGTCCGCGAACTGACCCTGCGCTCGCTCAAGACCACGATCAACCAATTCAAAGAGGAGATCGCCCGCTACGAAGCAAGCCGCGCCGTTGGCCGGTGAACCCCTCAGACCGCGGGATGGGTTCATCCGAACCGCAAGGCGTAAGCCTGCGGAGTGTCGCACACCCCGCGCGGCATCGCTCCCGATCTTCGGTTATCGTCCACATCGTGGGGTGCGGGGTTTCGGGTTTCAGGTTTTGGATTTCGGATTTCAACTTCCGGGGGTGGGCAATTCTTTTGCAGGAGATACCTGAATGTCTTCACGCATCTTCATCATCGTCGGGTTGCTCACAGTCGGTGCGTTTCTGTTTTCCGTCGGCTGCGGTGACGGTTCCTCCAACGACTCTGGACCGACGAACAACACCGGGAGCACCGGGGGCAACGACCGGAGCGCAGATTCCACTCCCGTTCGACAAGCCGCCATCCAAAGCCTGACGCAGCAAGGCACGCTCGACCTTGGCAACGGCGTGAAGATGCAGTTTGTCCGCATCGAAGCGGGCGATTTTCTCATGGGCAGCCCGGCGAACGAAGCGGGGCGCGGCAGCGATGAAACCCAGCACCGCGTGACGATCAGCAAGCCGTTCTACATGGGTGTTTACGAAGTGACCCAGGGGCAGTACCAGGCGGTCACCGGCCGGAACCCCAGCCGTTTCAAGGGCGACGACCTGCCGGTGGAGCAGGTGAGTTGGCACGACGCGGTGGCGTTCTGTAAGACGCTGTCGGAAAGAACCGGTCTTGATGTCCGCCTGCCGACGGAAGCGGAGTGGGAATACGCCTGCCGGGCGGGGACGACGACGGCCTACCACACCGGGAACACGATCAGCAAGACGGATGCGAATTACAGTGGAAGTCGGACCATCCCCGTCGGCTCGCTGAAGAAGCCTAACCCATGGAGCCTGCACGACATGCACGGCAACGTGTGGGAGTGGTGTGCCGACTGGCACGGCGACTACCCCAACGGCGCGGCGACGGACCCGACAGGACCAGCCAATGGCACGTCTCGCGTGCTGCGCGGCGGTTCGTGGTACTACGTCCCGGGCGGCCTCCGCGCGGCCTACCGCGGCAGGACCGCGCCCGACGACCGGGGCAACTACTTCGGGTTCCGCGTCTGTGTTTCGGTCGCCTCGCCTGGACTTCCGTAATTACCCTTTGCACTTTGCCTTTTTACCCTTTGGGACTTCTGAATAACCCCCGATATACCGTGAACCAGGGGATCGCGAAGCCGCAAGCGGCTTGGGCGTGAGGTTATTCAGGAATCCCCTTTGTCTTGAAGAAAGTTTTTGAAACACGAGCATCGCGCGGTACACGGTTTTGCCTTAGCCCCGGCCACCCGAAGCGGTCTCAGCCGGAGCGGTCCCCGCCACCCTGAAAGTTCCCGATCTCCGCGACGGTTGATGTCCGTCAGCGCCTTCGCTTCACATCGCGGCGATCCTTGCGGCGACTTTCCGCCTCGGCGGCGCGGCGCTGCTTGCGGCTCATCGGTTCGCGGCCGCCGCCGGCGCGCCGGGCGGTTTCCATGTCGGCTTCCTGTTCTTCGCTGCCTTGCGCCCTCGCGCCGCCTTCGAGCGCGCTGGCGGCTTGGGCGTGCTGAGCCTGTTGCTGTGAGCCATAGACGTTGCGGGCTTCGATGTTGGCCGTCAGCCGGGCGCGGAAAATCAGGTCGGTCACGCGATCGCGAACGATCTTCTGCATCTGGAGGAAGTGGCTGGCGCCTTCGCGCTTGTAAACGACGCGAGGATCTTTTTCGCGATCCGCGATCGAGCGCGTGCTCACCGCGTCGCGCAACTGATCCATCGCGTAGAGGTGATCCTTCCATGAGGAATCGAGAATCTGGAGAAGGACATATCGCTCAAGCTGCGCGAGTTCCGCGCGATGCATCATGCGCGCCTTTTCAATGACGGCTTCGCGGCGAGTGTCCGCATCGCCCAGTTCCTCGGCTGTGCAGTGGCGGCCCAGTCGCTGCTCCACCCACTTGGCCAGGGCTTCGGGTTCACGGTGTTCGCCCATGGCCTTATCGACGAGCGATTCGATCTTGTCGCCATGAATCCAGGCTTCGCTGGCGGCGACGAGTTCATCGCGCATCTGAGCGCGGGTTCGGTTGGTGATCTGCTCGGGCGTCCATGTCAGCTCGTAACGGTTGGCGACCCATGCGCAAAGCTGCTGGGCGGCCCATTCGCCGTTCTGCTGGGCGGCGGCGAAGGCCATGTCGAGCACGAAATCGACGGGGTATTCCGTCTCACGTTTCGCATAGGCTTTGCGGGCCTGGGCGAGAATGAAGCTTTCCACTTCCTCGCGAGGCATCTCGGCGAGCCTGGCCACATCCAACTCGAAGAGGAACTTCTGCTTGGCCCATTCGGCAAGCTGGCGCAGGGCGTAATGGGGCACGAGGAATTTGGAGACGCCGGTGAGATCCTTCTTGTCGATCTGTTCCTGCGCAGCTTCGGAAAGCTTGGCTCGCACCTCCTGCACGCTCATCTGTCGAATCTGGTTCTGCGAGAGATTCACGGCGAACTTGCTCTGCGCCCAGGAGCTGAGGCCGCGCGTGTCCCAGTCTTCAGGCGGGGCGTCATCGTTCATGTATTCGCCCAGCGTCACTTCCACGAGCTGCACCGCTTCGGCCCTCGCATCCGAGCGAATTTCATCGATGAGGCCGTCGGCGTCGGTCGAGCGCAGCTTGCTCGGCTCCACGCTGACATCCAGCGTCTCCCGGCACCACTCGGCGATCTGCGTGGGCAGATAGTCGCGATCGAGATAAAGATCGACCGCATCGGCAACGCTCTGCTCGATGTAGTCGAAAATGATCTGCTCGACGCGGTTGCCTTGCAGCACTTCCTGGCGCACGGAATAGAAGCCGTTGCGCTGAAGCTCCATGACTTCGTCGTAATCGACGAGTTGCTTGCGAATCTCGAAGTTGCGTTCCTCGACCTTGCGCTGGGCGCGTTCGACGCTTTTGGTGATCCAGCGGTGCTCGATGGCATCGCCTTCCTTCATGCCCAGGCGCGAGAGCGTCTTGAGCACGATGGGGCCGGCGAACATCTGCATGAGTTCATCATCGAGGCCGATGAAGAATCGCGAGGAGCCCTTGTCGCCCTGACGACCGGCGCGGCCGCGAAGCTGGTTGTCGATGCGGCGGGCTTCGTGACGCTCGGTGCCGACGATGTGCAACCCGCCCATCTCCTGAACATGGGTGAACATCTGAAGCTTGTGCAGCATGAACTCCGGCGCCTGATCCAGCTTGGCCATGCATTCCGTCTCGCTGAGCGTCTGAGCCTTGGTCTGGTCGGTCTGTGTGTTGGTCGCAACCCAGTAGCGCAGGAGGCCGAGCTTGATTTGGGCATCGGACATCTCCTCGATGTCCTTGTCCTTGATGCCCAGCAGGGTTTTGGCCTGATGGCGGTAGGAGAGATTGACCAGTTCCTCATCGCCCATCTCGGGCCTGGCCTTGGCGGGGAGCATGTTGCGAAGCTGCCAGTGGCGGACGAGGGCGGCACGTTCGATGGGCTGAAGCTTGATGTCGGTGCCGCGCCCCGCCATGTTGGTCGCCACCGTCACCGCTCCGGCAAGCCCGGCGCGGGCGACGATCCCGGCTTCGTCGGCATCCTGCGTGGCGCTCAGGACCGTGTGCGGGATGCCCGCCCGCCGCAACCCTGCGCTCGCTGCTTCCGATGCGGCGATCGTCCGGCACCCGATCAGGACGGGACGGCCCTCGCCCGCGATCAGCGCCGTCCGCCCGGCAACCGCCGCCCACTTCCCGGCTGCATCGCCGAGGACCCGGGTGCCGAGATCGCGCCGCGCCGAAGGCCGGTGGGTCGGAATGCGCGCCACCGGCAGACGGTAGACCGACCAGAACTCGCCCGCCGCCTCGGCCGCCGTCCCGGTCATCCCGGCAAGGCGCCGATAGCGACGGAAGAACCGCTGGTAGGTCATCTGCGCCATCGTCTCGCGGCGGGCGGTGATCGCCACGCCTTCCTTGGCCTCGACCGCCTGGTGCAGACCTGCGGACCATGAGCGGTCGGGCATCACCCGGCCGGTATACTCGTCGACGATCTCCACCTTGTCGTCGCGGACCACGTAGTGCTCGCCGATCCGGTGCAGGTGCAGCGCGGACAAGGCGAGGCGCAACAGCTCCTCGCGCATCGGCCGGGGGCGCCAGGCCGGCGGCAGCCGTTCCGCCAGCTCATCCACGGCCGCGCGCCCGGCCTCGGTGAGGTTGATGACGCGATCCGCCGGAAGGTGGAGGAAATCCTCTCCGCACTTCAGCGTGCGGGCCAGCCCGCCTGCGGCTCGCGTCGCCTCCGCATCGGTCTCCGCCTCGGCCGGAGTGGCTGACAGAATCAGCGGCGTCCGCGCCTCGTCGATCATCACGCTGTCGGCTTCGTCGACGATGGCGAAGTCGAGGCCCGGCAGCAGAAATCGCCGCCCGCCCCCGACGAAAGCCGCGACCCGAAGCTGGACATCGCCGCTGGCCGGCCCCATCGCGCAGCGGTCGCGCAGGTAGTCGAAGGCGACCTCCTTGCCCGAGCAATAGGTGACGTCGCAAAGGTAGGCCGCCCGTCGAGCCTCGGGCTGCATCCCTTGGACCACGTGCCCGACCGTGAGGCCGAGCCCGGCGTATACGGGAGCCATCCATGCGGCGTCGCGCTCGGCGAGATAGTCGTTTGCCGTCACGACATGGACCCGCGTCCCGCCGAGCGCCGCCGCCCCCGCGGTCAGGGTGGCGGTCAGCGTCTTGCCCTCGCCCGTCTGCATCTCGGCGACGGCCCCGTCATGGACGACCTTGGCCGCCATGATCTGGGTCGCGAACTGGCGTTGCCCCATGCGCCGGGCTGAGACCTCCCGGACCAGGGCAAAGGCTTCGACTAGTCCGGCGCGATCGTGCCCGCCGGCCCGGCGCAGCGCCAGCGAGGTCGCGCGGATCGCGTCCTGCAGGCCGTCATCGGCCAGGGCGGCGAGATCGGACTCGCGGGCAAGCACGCGCGTTGCGAAGCGACGGTCGGGAACGGTCCGCCATGCCCGCCATCGCCGGACCAGCGCACCGTCGACCAGACGGTCGAAGCGCCCCTCGCGCCGTTCGGGCCGCCGCTGCGGGTAGAAGCTGCCGCCGACGATCCCGGCCTCAGACATTGAGGTCGCGCAGGAAGATCTGGCGAAGCGACCGCCAGAGCTGGGCCCCGATCGGGGCCGCACCATGGTCGACGCGCACGAAGGCGCGTTCGCCGATGTTCGTCAGCGGAACCGACTCGGCCAGGGCGAGGTCGAACAGGAACAGGCTTTCGAGGCTCAGCCCCTCGGTCGACGAGGGGTCGAGCGCGACCTTTCCGCCGCCAGACCTGGCAAGTGCCGGGCTCGGCAGGCGATAGGTCGCGGCCGGCGCGGCGCCGACGACGCGGGCAGGGTGGGCGGCCGCCAGGTCGCTCGCCATCCGCACGCTCACGCCTTCAAGGCGGCGGCGGACGAGGTCGATGTCCCGCTGCGAGACGACGGTGCGGATCACCGCGTCATGCGGCCCGACTACGTGGCCCAGCAGCTCGCCCCTTCGCACGAAACGGCCGACCATGTCGCCGGCGTGCGCCAGAAGCAGCACCCCAGTCCCGCCGCTGACCAGCAGCCGCTCGCCGCGGAGATCGACCGCGAGCGCCAGCTCCTCGCGGACCAGCGCCAGCTCCTGCGACGTCAGGTCGAGTTCGGTCCGGTCCGTCGAAAGGGCCGCCAGCCTGCGGAGCTCCAGCTCGCGCACGCGCGCCTCCAGCAGCTCGACACGCGCATCGAGCAGCGGATTCTCGATCCTTAGGATCTCCGTGCCCGGGGCGATCTCCGTGCCCGGATCGGCCAGGACCTCGGCCACGAAACCGTCTGCCCCGGCAACCGCGACCGTCTCCTCCGGTGCCCAGACCACGCCCTGGACCACGGTCGCATACGGGACCGGCTGCGCGAAAAATGCCCAGAGAAGGGCACCGCCCACGGCGGACGTGGCAACCACGGCGCGGGTTCGCCTGCCTTCCAACCGCTCGCTCGCGAGCACGAAGTGCAGTCCGCGGGCGGCGGGGACGACGAGGAGCAGGATCAGGGTCCAGAAGGCGAGCGCCAGGCCAACCTCGAAGAACTGGCCGGCGATGAAGAGCGTGATCGCCGCCATGATCGCCGTCCGGTAGACCAGCGCGGCGAGGCCATGGCCCACGAACCAGCCCCGCTCGCCCCGGGCAAGCGCCGGCGACTGCACTTCGTCCATTCCGAACAGCCGGTTCTGGATCAGGTAGAGAAGGTGCTGGTTCGCCCGCGTGCCGAGGTTCGGGATCTCGATC
>CAZYPK010000125.1:0-2467 GCA_964649195.1 uncultured Phycisphaeraceae bacterium | reverse complement strand
CGATCAGGTCGGCCAGCACGTAGTAGCCGTCGAACCGCAGCAGCGGGTTGCCGTTGAAGAGGAGCGTCGAGATCCCCGCAACGACCATCACGTTCATCATCGCGGCGCGAAGCAGCCCCGGCTCCAGCGCGGTCCAGGCGATCATCGCGAGTGCCGCCAGGAAGATCTCGACGAGGATTCCCGCCGCCGCGACCCCGGCGCGTCGCCCCTTGCCGCGGAAGGCCGACGAAGCCGAAGCGTCGACATAGGGGACGGGCATGAGAACCAGCAGCATCACCCCGATCTCGTGCACCTCGCCGCCCCAGAGGCGCGTCGCATAGGCGTGGCCGAGTTCGTGGAAGACCTTGATGAGCGGATAGATGGCGAGCACCAGCAGCAGGTTTCCAGCCGTGAACGCTTGGTCCGCGAGGTTCCGCGTCAGCTCGTCCCAGTGCAGCGCCGCGAGGGTGACGCCGGCGCCGACGACCACGAGCCAGAGGACCAGCCCGAGCGGCCCGATCAGCGGGCGCACCATCCAGAGCGTCGCCTTGAGGAACCGGTCGGGATCGACGAGCGGGATGCGGATCGCGAGCGGGTTCTTGACCGACTGCATCGCCTTCCTGCGCCGGGTCTTGCGGCCGCGCTCGGTGACGCGGGCCATGTCGGCGGGGATCTCGGCGTGCAGCACGTCGGCCTGGTGCAGCCGCACCAGCAGCTCGATCACCTCGTCCTGCGGCGGCACCCGGTCGCCCAGCCGCTCGGCCGCATGCCGCCAGATCGCGTCGACGCTGCGCTCGCCGTTCATGAGCCCGACAAGCTGGTACGCCGCTTCGGAGATGCGCTGAAAGGTGCCGCCGGTCTGATCCTCGACGACGTACCAGACCTCGTCCCGGAAGATCTGGCGATGGATTTCGGCGTGCGTGCGGAGGCGCGGGTGCAGGTCCTTGACGCGGTACCACGACGGGCTGAACAGCGGCCGCATCGCGTCAGGGCATCCAGCGCCAGAGCGCCAGCCGAAGCCAGGTCAGCACCCCGCGCGTCCAGACCTCGGCGACGGGACGCCGGTCGATCTCGATCTTGGCGATCCCCTGCATGCCTGGCCGCAGGTCGTCGGCGCCCTCAGTGAACGCCGCCTCGACGCGGAACACGTTGCGCCCGTCCTCGACCGAGGCGACCGACGTCACCCGCCCGGTCTCGATCGGGTAGGACCGGCCGGGCAGCGATGCGAGGACGACGCTTCCCTCGAGGTCCTCCTGCATGACGGCGAGGTCGCGCTCGTCCACCGACAGGACGACCCGGTAGGCATCGAGCGGCGCGATCTCGAACAGCACCGTGCCGCGGCTGACCGGGGCGCCGATCGATTGATCGAGATCGCCCGACAGCACGACGCCGTCGAAGGGCGCCGTCAGGCGGGTGCGCGCCAGCCGTTCCTCCAGCAGCGCGATCTCGGCCTCGGCCTGGCCGATCTGGGTGGCGACGATGCCGAGCTCGGCCCGGTCGCGGGCCGAGAGTGCGGTCTCGTACTGTCTTTGCCGCTGGGCGCGGACCGTCTGCCACCGCTTCAACTCGAGCGCAATCTCGCGGTCGTCGAGGGTGGCCATCACCTGTCCCGCGGTGACGAGATCGCCGGGCCGGACCGCGGCCTCCTGCACGTAGCCGTCCAGAGGTGCCGCGATCACGCGCCGGACCGAGCCTTCGACCCGCGCGTCGGCGGTCACGCGGAACTCGGTCTGGACCTGCCATGCCGCTGCGGCCGCCGCCACCGCCATGAGGCCGAGCAGCTTCAGCCCCGGTCGTCGCGGCCCGAAGAGCGCCAGCAGCCCGTCGCCGGCACTCGCAGCCACCTTGACCGGCAGCGGCCGGCAATTGCGCCGCTTCTCGTCGAGGACCGGCCCGAGCACGCTCGCCACCACCTCCACGAGCTCCCGGTCGGCCGGAGGAAATCCGGCCTGGCGCGGCCGTTCGAGCGTGAGCGCGCCGACGATCCTGCCGTCCGCACGCATCGGTACCGTCATGATGGCCCGCTCGCGACCGAACTCGGCCAGACGTGCATGCGCGGCCGTGACCGTCAGTGACGTCCATTCGGCATCGGGAAAAACGATGCTCGTGCGCTGGTCGACCGCTTCGTCCATGGCGTCGGCCATCCGCTGCAGCAGTTCGGCGCGCCGCGCGAAGGTGCCGCTGTGCGACAGGGCGGCGACGCGGGTCCTGCGCCGCTGCCGGAAGCCGAGGCTTACCCGGTCGCTGCCGAGCCGGTCGGCCAGGTCGGTGACGGCGCCGCTGCAGGCAACCTTGATGTCCGGCTGCTCGATCGTCGTCGCCAGAAGCTGCAGCGCCGTGGACGTCCGCGCCCGATCGGCCTCGCCTTGGTGGCCCGCCTCGAGCGCAAGCCGCAGCAGGACGCCCGGCACGGCCCATTGCAGCTCGCGCATCGCCTGCCGGAGGTCGAGATCGGCGGTCACGCGCAGCCTGAGCGCCACGGCAGAAT
>CAZYPK010000124.1:14914-16220 GCA_964649195.1 uncultured Phycisphaeraceae bacterium | reverse complement strand
CCAACCGCCCTGGCCAACGCGGCTTAGAACTTGCCGGGAAGATTTGCCACACCCCCCCAAGCTCTGCCACCCCTTGCATAATTCCATCCCGTGCTATCATCGCCTTCGATGGATTTCGCCAACTACCAGACAGAGGGTTTTTACGACGAACTGTTTGACGCCCAGGGCAAGGCACGCGAGAGCGCCGCTCCATTGATCGAGCGCATCGCCTCGCTGCCGGAGGGTGATCTGCTTCGCAGGCAGGCGGCGGCGGAGGCGGCGCTCTTTCAGATGGGCATCACCTTCACCGTCTATGGCGAAGCCGAGGGCACCGAGCGCATCTTCCCATTCGACCTGATTCCCCGCATCGTCGAGGCCCGCGACTGGGACCTGATCGACCGCGGCCTGCGCCAGCGCATCAAGGCGATGAACCTCTTCATTCACGATGTCTATCACGATCAGAAGATCATCAAGGACGGCATCATCCCCGCGCACATGATTCACTCGGCCCAAAGCCTGCGGCCGCAGTGCAACGGGCTCAATCCGCCCAAGGGCATCTGGATTCACATCACAGGCACCGATCTGATCCGCGATGGCGACGGGCAGATTTACGTGCTCGAGGACAACCTCCGCTGTCCTTCGGGCGTCTCCTACGTGCTGGAGAATCGCGAGCTGCTCAAGCGGACGTTTCCGAAGGTTTTCCAGGCGATGCGCGTCAGGCCGGTGTACGACTATCCGCATCGTCTGCTCGATACGCTCAATCATCTGGCGCCCGACGGCGTGGCGCAGCCGACCGTCGTCGTGCTGACGCCCGGTGTTTACAACTCGGCCTACTTCGAGCATTCGTTCCTCGCGCAGCAGATGGGGGTGGAACTGGTCGAAGGTCGCGATCTGGTCGTGTTCGATGACTACGTGCACATGCGAACCACCAAGGGTTTCGAGCGCATCGATGTGATCTATCGCCGAATCGATGATGACTTCATGGATCCCAAAGCATTCCGCCCCGACTCGATGCTCGGCGTGCCCGGCCTCATGGATGTCTATCGCAAAGGCAACGTCGCACTCGCCAACGCGCCGGGCACAGGCATCGCCGACGACAAGGCGGTTTATGCCTACGTGCCTCGCATCATCAAGTATTACCTCAACGAGGAAATCATCCTGCCCAACGTGCCGACTTATATCTGTGCCGAGGAGGATTCCTGCAAATACGTGCTGGAGAATCTGGACAAGCTCGTCGTCAAGGCGGTGAACCTGTCAGGCGGCTACGGCATGCTCATCGGCCCGCATTCGACGAAGGAGGAACAGGCGAAGTTTGCCGAGCTGATCA
>CAZYPK010000124.1:0-14904 GCA_964649195.1 uncultured Phycisphaeraceae bacterium | reverse complement strand
GCGCAACTACATCGCCCAGCCGACGCTGAGCCTGTCGCGCGCTCCGGTCATCACGGGCGACCACTTTGAAGGCCGTCACGTTGATCTGCGGCCCTACATCCTCTACGGAAAAGACATTCACGTGATGCCCGGGGGCCTGACCCGCGTCGCCCTGAAAAAAGGATCGCTCGTCGTCAACTCCTCGCAAGGCGGCGGAAGCAAGGATACGTGGGTGCTGGGGGAGTGAGTAAGAGGGGAAGAGATTTGGGATTTCGGATTTGGGATTTCGGATTTGAAATTACTCAAGCTGAGCGTTTTTCACAACGATTCGCCACCGAAAACACCGAGAAAGACAAGAACATCAAGGGGATAAACGCTCGGTTTGAATCATTTTCAAATCCGAAATCCGAAATCCCAAATCCGAAATCCCTTCAACTCGGAACTTATTGTCATGCTCAGCCGCGTCGCCGAATCCATCTACTGGCTCAGCCGCTACATCGAGCGCGCGGAGAACGTCGCGCGCTTCATCGAGGTGAACATGCGCCTCGTGCTCGACCTGCCCATCAGCCAGGCCCAGCAGTGGGAGCCGCTCGTCATCACCAGCGGCGACGATGAGGATTTCAAGAAGCGGTACGACGCGGCAACGCAGGACAATGTCATCCACTTTCTCACCTTCGATCTGGAGAATCCCAACTCGATTCTCTCCTGTCTTTCCCATGCCCGTGAGAACGCCCGATCCGTCCGCGAGATCATCTCCTCGGAAATGTGGGAGCAGGTCAACTGGTTCCACATGACGGTGCGCAGCGCCGCGACGAAAAAACCGGGCGGCGAGCTGCCCGCCGATTTTTTCGCGAAGGTGAAGATGGCCAGCCATCTTTTCTGCGGCATCACCGACAACACGCTGTCGCACAGCGAGGCGTTCCACTTCGCCAGGCTCGGCCGAATGTTCGAACGGGCCGACAAGACGGCCCGCATTCTGGATGTGAAGTATTTCATGCTGCTGCCGCAGGTCGAATACGTCGGCACACCCTACGACACCGCGCTCTGGTCCGCCCTGCTCAAGAGCGCCAGCGCCTTTGAAATGTATCGCCAGGCCTTCGGCGGCGTGAACTCGGATCACGTCGCGCAATTTCTCATTCTCGACCGCGACTTCCCCCGCTCGATGCGCTTCTGCATCCACCGGGCCGATGATTCATTGCGGGCCATCACCGGCTCGGCGGCCGGCATGTACAACACCATCGCCGAGCGCAAGCTCGGCCGGCTGCGATCCGAACTCGATTACGCCCAGATCGCCGAAATCCTGCGCGGCGGCCTGCACGAGTTCATCGACGACTTCCAGGTCAGCCTCAACTCCATCGGCAGCGCCGTCTTCGACACCTTCTTCGCCATGCGACTGGTCCCGGAGAACAACACATCTTCACAATCGCAGATGCAAAAAGCGTGAGAAGCTGTCAGCCATCAGCTGTCAGCTATCAGCCAGAAGCGGCAGGCGAACGGCCAGCGTAAGCTGGCCGGTTCCCTCGGAATACAAGGGATAACCGAAACACCTGCCAACGCCTTCGCTGCTGGCTGAAAGCTGATTGCTGATGGCTGACCGCTTCTTCTCCTCCGACTTTCCCTGATTGTTTTCTCAGTCGTGGCATGGTTCACTTGGGGTGGTTTGGATTGGACATCACCACTCTTTCAGGAGCCTTGCCGTGAAATACCGTCCTTTGATCGTTGTCGCACTGGCGCTGACCTCTCTGTTTCTTTTCAACCGGTCGATGTCGGCCAATCAGCCGGAGGTGAAGAATGTGATGAAGGCCAAGCTGGCGCACACGCAATCGATTCTTGAAGGCCTGGCGCTGGAGGACTTCGACCGCATCAGGCGCAGCGCTCAGAACCTGGGCGTGCTCAGTCGCGCCGATGCGTGGAACATTCACAAGTCGGTCGAGTACGCGAAGTTTTCCAAGGACTTTCAGGCCGTGGCCGATTCGATGGTGGCCAACGCCAATGCGAAGAAACTTGAGGCCGTCGCGCTCGACTATGTGCAGCTCACGATGCTCTGCGTCAAGTGCCACAGCCACACCCGCAAGCAGGGCGTCGCCGATGCGGACGGCCGGTCGCTGCCGTCGTCGGCCGGTTTGTTCGCCCGGAGGTGATCCGGCGGTGCGCGGCTCGGACAAGACGGGGGTCCTGAACCCCGGCCGGCAACGGCCCTGAGGTGGTGGCTCAGTTTGAAATGTTCGGGTGGCTGAAGCGACTGCGCAAGCCCCAGCCACCCGACGCGACGCAACACGTTGCGGGTGAGCAACGCGCCCCTCCGCTCCGGCCTTAACCCCCTGACGATCCTTGTGCGATGTGCCGATGATGCCGTCTAAACCGGTTGTATCGATCGACCGATGACTCATGCAGTCGCCGAGCTCTGTTGCGAGGCCGCGAGATGCTGCATGACCACCGCCGCCCCTGCATCACCGCCCGCCGGACATGTTCCCGCCATTGACGGGGTGCGAGGCGTCGCTGTTCTGCTGGTCACCATTGCCCACACCATTCTCATGAAGCCGGTCTGCCGGTTTGACGATCAGGCGGCGAGCATCCTGGGCATCGGATGGTGCGGAGTTGATTTGTTCTTTGTCCTGTCGGGCTTCCTTATCACCGGGATACTTTTCGACGCCAAGGGCGGCGACCGCTACTTTGCCTCCTTCTACATGCGCCGCGTTCTGCGCATCTTTCCGGTCTATTACGTGGCCATCTTTCTGCTCCTGATCGTGCTGCCGAGGATGGCGCTGCCGCAGGCCGATGCCTACGCCGCCATCGCCGAGCATCAGACATAGTTCTGGCTGCACCTGTCGAACATTCACTTCGCACAGTCAGGCTTCACCGGCGATGCCACGGATGTGTTCTGGTCGCTGGCGATCGAGGAGCAGTTCTATCTTCTTTGGCCGTTCGTGGTCTGGTGTCTGTCGAGGCGGACATTGATCTTCGTATGCCTGTCGCTGATCGTCGCCGCTTTCGCGTTGAGAATGGGAATGTCGCTTGCAGGCGCCCGACCGGTTGCCATCTACGTTCTGCCTTTCACGCGCATGGATGGCCTGGCCGCCGGCGGGCTGTTGGCGCTGCTGGCGCGCAGTCCGGCGGGACTTCATTCATGGTTCCCGTTGGCGCGGCGAGTGGCCGTGGCTTCACTGCTCGCGCTGATCGTTCTGATGATCGCCACGGGTGGTCTGCCGATTTGGGGGGCTTGGACACAGCGATTGGGTTACACCTTTTTCGTCGTCTTTTTCTCCTCGCTTGTCGCGCTGGCGCTTAATCCGCATCCCCATGCCTTGGTTCGCAATCTGTTTGATCGTCCCCTGTTTCGTCTGTTCGGACGCTACAGCTATGCGATCTACATCGGGCACCTGCCCGTTCGCATGGCGCTTCGCGCGATCGGTTTTGATCTGCATCGGTTCCCCACCCTGGCAGGATCCGCGTTGCCCGGACAACTGCTCTTTACCGCAACGGTCATCATTCTTTCACTGCTGCTTGCGATGGCGAGCTGGCGCCTGATCGAGAAACATGCGATCAAGCTCAAGCGGCTGTTTCCCTACAACAGCGACGCCTCCAAGGCGTCAGACGTCACCCCGTCGCATGGAGCAGTGGTGGCGGCTGTCCGCTGAAGTTGCCGCTGCATCCGTGATGCATTTCATGGCCTGATAACTGCCGCGTTCTCACGTCCTACGGGCAAGCCTGGGGCGGCCTGGGCATTTCACCCCGCAAGGCCGGCCTTAACCCCCCTGCCGATCCTGCCGACCTTAACGATGGTGACGGCTGCGCCGCCGTTGCGGATATCGCAGCCTGTCACCGCGTGTCGAGGCGCGAGCGAATCATGAAGCAGTTCATCCTGCTTATCCTGATGGTCCTGGTCGGAAGCACCGGATCGCTCTTCAATCCCTTCTGGGGCTTGATGCTGTATTACACCCTGAGCGTGCTGCGTCCGCAGGACCTCTGGGACTGGGCGCTGCCCGACCCCTGGCCCTGGTCGCGCATGGCGGCAGGCGCGGTGATCGTCGGCGTGCTCCTGAACCTGAGCGACCTCTGGTACAAGGCGCGGCTGGGCGTCATCCCCATTCTTCTCATCTGCTTCGGACTCGCCCTGACCATCAGCACCATCACGGCGCACAACCCGGGCACCTCGCAATACTGGCTCTTCGAATATGCCAAGGTGCTGCTGCTGGCGTTCATCACCTATTTCGTGATCCACCACTTCTGGCACATTCGCGTGCTCGGCGCCATGATCGTCATCTGCCTGGGCTACATCGCATGGGAAGTGAACTACAACTATTTCTTCGATGGCCGGCTGGACATCTTCCATCATGGCTTCGGCGATCTGGACAACAACGGCGCGGGCCTGATGCTGGCGATGGGGTTGCCCTTCGCCTATGCGTTTGCGGTCAGCGCGTCCCGGATGTGGATGCGGGCGATCAGCGGTGGCCTGGGGCTGATCATTCTCCATGCGGTGCTGATGAGTTATTCGCGCGGCGCCATGCTGGCCTCGCTCATCGCCGGGGCGTGGATTCTCTGGCACCACCGCCCGCGCCATCAGGCCGCGGCCATCGCAGGCGTGATGATGATCGCCACCGCTTTGCTTGCCGGTCCTGAAATTCGTGACCGCTTCATGTCCACCACGCAGTTTCACCGCGATTACTCGGCCCAATCGCGGGTGAGCAGTTGGAGCGCGGCCCTGGAAATCGTCAAGGAACATCCGCTCACCGGCGTCGGCATTCGCAACTCCAACACCTACTCGCACAACTACGGGGCCGACCACATCGGCCGCACCATTCACAGCCAGTACCTCCAGATCGCGGCCGACTCGGGCATCCCCGCGGCGCTGATCTATGTGACCATGCTGATGGCGGCGCTCTTCCTGATGATGCGCAGCCGGGGCATGGTGACGCGCCGCATGGATGACGCCCCGTCACTGGCCGATCCCGCGAACAACGCCCGCCTGTTTCAGATGGACAAGATCATCCTCGCCTGCCAGGCCAGCCTGATCCTCTTCATGTTCGGCGGCGTGTTCCTTTCGCTCGAAGTGTTCGAGACGCCCTGGCTCATCATCGCCATCGCCGGCGCCATGCCACGCACCATCAGCCATGATCTCGAATCCACGTTTGCCGTCTTGAAGCTCGCCGACCATCCGTCACCCGTCGCGCCCGCACCCGCCGGCAAACCCAAACGCCGCAAGTCGCCGCGCAATCGTTCCCAACGTCCCTCCATCCTGCGCTGGACCCCCAGCCTCGCCGCTCCCGTTTCGACCCCCGCCCTGCCGCGCGGAGAAGGAAAGTGAATCCATGAGCGCCATCAGCCTTCAACTGGATCGTCAACTGGCCCGCACCGTCCGCTTCACCGGCTGGCTCAAGAGCAAATGGGCGCCCCGGATGCGGCCGCGCCTCATCGCCAGACTGATGGATGGCGTCGATTTCCTGGCGCGCGGCGTTCACTACGTCTGGCGCAATCGCCGTTATCTCACGCCGATCAAACTCGCCAACATGGCGCTGATCAACCTTCAGTTCAAGATGAAGACCGAGCGCGTCTGGGGCCGGCCGTATCGCATGAAGATCGAATCGACCAACATCTGCAACACCAAGTGCCAGCTCTGTCCCACCGGCCTGAACATGGGCGGCCGCGCCAAAGGCAAGATGAGCTTCGAGCAGTACGGCAAACTGGTGGATGACCTCAAGCGATATCTGCTTGCTCTTGATCTGTCGATGTGGGGCGACCCGCTGATCGTGCCGGACATCTACAGGATGATCCGCTACGCGCATGACAAGTCCATCTGGACCTACATCAGCTCGAACCTGCACGCGTTCAAGCCGGAGAAGAATCAGGCGGAAGCGTTGATCGAATCGGGTCTGGACATGCTCACCTGTTCGCTGCACGGCGCATCGCAGAAGACTTTTGAGATTTACCAGCCGGGCAAGGATTTCAAGACTGCCGTCGATAAGGTTCGCCACATCGTCGAAACGAAGAAGAAGATGAAGAGCGCCACGCCCGCCATTCAGCTCAACTTCGTGGTGACGAAACACAACGAACACGAGATCGCGCAGTTTCAACAGCTTGCCGATGAACTGGGATGCAAGGCCGTCTTCTCCACGGCCGCGCTCAACACGCGTTTTCTCGATCGCGACAAGCAGCTTCAGCCGCTGGGTCTGGCGCCGGACATTCTCAGGAAGAAGATCGAAAACCACGTGCGGGACTGGCTGCCGCAGAATAAGCAGTATGTGCTTGATGCGTATGAAAAGATCGCGGCCGGCGAAGTGACGGAGGAATCCTTCAATGGCCGAAAGCTTTACAACTGCTCATGGCCCTGGCAGAGCAGCGTGATCAACTGGGATGGCCAGGTCGTCACCTGCTGCGGCTCGTGGGATCCCTCGGAAGACATGGGCAACGTCTTTGAGCAGCCCTTCAAGAAGATCTGGAACAGCGAGAAATACCGCATGGCCCGCCGCAGTTTCAAGAAGAAGGTATCGGCTGAGCAGTCGAAGGATAATCCCTGCGCAAGCTGCCCGGGGTTCATGCTGTGACGCTGTCTTGAACAAGCCCCGCCCGGCCCCCGGAGCCTGAGAACTTATTCCGGATGGCTGGGACCGCTTCGGGTGGCTGGGGCTGAGTCCGCGAAGCCCCGGCCCGGATGCACGAAGCAAGGTGGCGCAACTGAAAGTCGATGGTCGCCTGGCCGGGGCTTCGCGGACTCAGCCCCAGCCACCCGAAGTAAAGCCTTCAACCCCAGCCACCCAAAAGTTTTCAGGCTCCCGGAGCAGGGCGCGGGCCGAGAAGTGTCCGATGAAGCGTGTTGTCCAAAACCTGAAGAAAGCAAAAAGGCGGCGTCAAACATCATGAAATTCAACGTCGATGACATGTTCCGTGATCTGGAATTCAAGGATGAACCTTCGCTGCGCCTGACCGAAGGCGAAGTCGGTGCGGAGGATTCGTCCGGTGATCTTGCTCTACGCAGCGACGACATCGACATTGCCGACACCGTGATCGAAGATCCCGCGCCGCTGCTGCGGCTGACCGCTCATGACATGGTCGGCATGCTCGATGCGCGATCGCATGAAGATGAACTTCCCCAAGGCGGACTGATTCAACGCCCCGTGCATGTGACGCCTCGCGCCGCTGATCTGCCGACGGTGCTGCATGTGCGGGTTGTCTGTGCCACCGGCGGCGGCCCGGAGAAAACCATCCTGCGCTCGCCGCAATATGCCGCCGATGAATACTTCCGCATGGCGGTCGCCTACATCCATCCCAGAGGGGACAACGGCATTGAAGTGATCAAATCACAGGCGAAGAAGTGGAACGCGCCGCTCTTGACCATTCCCGAAAGCGGCCCGCTCGATCCGCGCACCGTTGCCGCCCTTTATCAGCTTTGCAGGCAGCAGAACGTGGCCGTCTGGCATGGCCATGATTACAAGTCGAATCTGCTCGGTCTGATTCTTCGCCGGTTCTGGAAGATGAAACTGGTGACGACGGCGCATGGCTGGACGAATGACACATTCCGAACGCGGATGTATTACCACATCGATAAGTGGTGCCTGCCTCGCTATGACGAAGTCATCGCGGTCAGTCCGCTGCTGCATCAGCAGTGCCTGGACATCGGCGTGTCGCCGGAGCGGCTGACCTACATCGCCAACGGCATCGACTGCGACGAGTATCGCCGATCGCGCACCATCCGCGCCGCCCGCCGGGAACTGGGCATCTTCCGTGACCCGGTCATCCTGGGCGTCGTCGCCAGGCTCAGCCCGGAGAAAGGCGTCGATCGCGCCATCCGCACCATTGCCGACCTGCATGTGAAGTATCCGAACATCGAACTGCACATCGTCGGCGACGGTCCTGAGTTTGAAAAGCTCAAGCGCCTCGCCGTCGAACTGGGCGTGGCGGGCATCACGCACTTCTGGGGTTATCAGGGAGAGTCGCACCGCTTCTTTGAAATGTTCGATCTTCTTCTGCTGCCCAGCCGCACGGAAGGATTTCCCAACGTCGTCCTCGAAGCAATGGCGATGGGCGTGCCTGTCGCCGCGGCCGCTGTCGGCGCGGTGTCGGAGCTGCTCAAGAACGGACGGCGCGGCGTCGTGCTCGATGCGAAGGATCAGGAAACATGGGCCGACCACATCGCCCCGCTCATCGTCAGCAAGGAACGCAGGCGGGAACTGTCGCGCCTTGGCCGGCATCGCATCGAAAAGTATTACAGCTTCGATCAGCGAATGGTGAAAGTCTTCCGCGTCTATGATCGTGTGCTTTCCATCGCGCCGCAGCGCGAGAGTGCCGACTGGCGACGCGCGGCGTGATGAGCCTTCTCTTGACATTCAAGCCCGACGGCGAGTCCGCGAGCCGTCGGGGTATGGCGCGGAAGAGCATAGAAGTTTGAATACTGAAGTATGAAGATTTCGGGCACATGATTTCTCCCTTGAAACTTCACGCTTCTTTTCTTCACGTCATACCCCGACGGCTCGCGGACTCGCCATCGGGCTTGAGGTTTTCCATTCGAGAGCAGCGACTCGTTAAAAGACAGCGATCACACATCCACCAACTTCTTAATGACATGCCCCTCGTTCACCGTCGGCCGCTCGGGCCTGCCGTTGTTGTGGTAGAGCAGCTTCGTGTGATCGATGCCCAGGCAATGCAGAATCGTCGCGTGGATGTCGTGTACGTGTGACTTCTCTTCGACGGCATACAGCCCAAGCTCATCCGTTGAACCGACCGTCAGCCCCGGCCTGATGCCGCCGCCTGCGAACCACATCGTGAAGCCCCATGGGTTGTGATCGCGGCCGTTGCCTTTTTCGCTCATCGGGGTGCGGCCGAACTCGCCGCCCCAGACGATCAGCGTTTCATCGAGCAAGCCGCGCTGCTTGAGGTCATGCACCAGCGCCGCCACCGGCTGATCCATCGACCTGCACAGGCCCGCGTGGTTCGACTCGATGTTGCTGTGTGCATCCCACTTGCTGCCTGCGCCGCTGTAAATCTGCACGAAGCGAACCCCGCGCTCGACAAGCCTGCGGGCGAGCAGACATTGCCGGCCCATGTCCGTCGTTTCCTTCTGATCGAGTCCGTACATCGTCTTGACATGTTCCGGCTCGTTGGCGACATCGACCGCTTCAGGCGCCGCGGCCTGCATGCGGAAAGCCAGTTCGTAAGCGCGGATGCGGGCCTCCAGCTCGGTTTCCTCCTTGCGCGGCTCCTGATGGCGACGGTTCATTCTCTCGAGCAGATCGAGCTTGGCGCGCTGACGATCGTCGCTGATTTCCCTGGGGCCGTAGAGATTGGAGATCGGCTCGCTGCCGCCCTTGAGCATGGTGCCTTGAAAAGTCGCGGGCATGAAACCGGTGGACCAGTTGCGCGGTCCGCCGACGACGTTGCTGCCCTTGTCGAGCAGGACGACGAACGAAGGCAGGTTCTGATTCTCGCTGCCAAGGCCATAGGAAACCCATGAGCCGAGACTGGGCCGGCCGGCGAGAACGGAGCCTGTGTTCATCTGACAGACGGAGCCGACGTGATTGAGGCCGTCGGCCCGGCAGGAGCGAAGCACGGAGATGTCGTCGGCGATCGTGCCGATGTGAGGCAGCCAGTCCGACATGACGATGCCGCTTTGGCCGTGGTTCTTCCATTTGCGCTTGGTGCCCAGCAGCGGCGCATTGAGTTCACCCATCGCGGTGATGACCGGCTTGAACGACGAAGGCAACGGCTGGCCGGCCAGACGATCCAACTCAGGCTTGGGATCGAACAGGTCCATGTGGCTGGGGCCGCCTTCGATGAAGATGAAGATGACGCTTTTGGCCTTGCCGATGTGGTGCGGATTCTTCGGCGCCAGCGGTGAGACGGCGGAAGCGGGCGGCGCATTGCCTGGGGCGACAGCCATCCCATCGCGGGCCAGCAGATCGGTCAGCGCCAGCGCCCCGAAGCCGCAGCCGGCGCGGGCGAGAAAGTCGCGGCGGGAGGTGGGATGTTCGATATGGTTGGATTTCATGTTCAACATGCTGAGCCAGTGAAAAAGGTCGGGGGATTGCTACGCCGCAAGCGGCTTGAGTGTTTCTGTGCCTTAAGCGGATCAATCCACGTAAAGAAATTCGTTTGAGTTAAGCAGCACATGACAGACATCGACAAACGCTTCAAACGCCGGATCGCTCTTTCCGGCGGCGGGTGAACCGCCGGCATTGATGGCCGTGGCGCCACCCGTCAGTTTCGGGCTGGTCAGGTGGTGCCCCTTGCCGGAGGCGTCCTTCTCCGGTTCGCTGGCGGCGAAGCGCCAGTCGCCGATGAGGGCGTCGGTCTTGGGGCTTCGTCCGCCCAGCAGTTGTTGCGGTGACAGGCCTTCCTTGTAGAGGCGAACATTGGCGAGGATGCCGTCCCATCCATGCGGCGCGGTGGCCCTGGCATCGCGTCCGCCGATGACCAGGGCAAGGTTGTTGTCGATGTCGCGGATGGCGGTGTGGCCGACCTGCGCGATTTCGGTCTGGCCGCCGTCCGCCAGCGGGCGCAGGTGGAACGCGATGCCGTTGGAATCGACCTGGCCGAACCGGACGCTGACGGTCAGGTGATAAGGCGTGTTGAGTTTCGGCTTGACGCCGGAGACGACGACATCGTAAGCAGGCTGGCCGTCTTCATTCTTCCCGACGATCTGGAGGATGAGCGTCTGCGGTGAGAACTTGCTTTTTTGGCCGGTGACGCCCAACGCCCAGCCGGGGTTGGTGTTGACGCCATCCCATTTGGACATGATGGTTCGCACGCTGGCGTTGGCGTCGATCGAGCGGATCATGAAGACCGTCTCGATGGTGAGTTCATCGAGCTTGAGGGCCGGGCTGTCGGCCAGCTTGAGCACCTGGCCCTTGCCGAACTCGAAGGAAAGGCCCTGCATCGGTTTTTCAGGTTTTGCTTCCGGCTGTCCGGCGGCAACGCCTGACGCCGGGCTTTGCCTGCTGCGCGAAGCGATGAAGCGGGTGATGTCCGACACTTCCTCGGCGACGGGGGGCCTGCCCAATGCGCGTCGATAGGCGGCTTCGATCATCTTCGGCTGCCGACCGGCGGACTCGCTCCGCGCCGCCTCGGCCAGCTTGCGGGCGCGTTGAAGCGTCCATTCGCCGTTGATCAGCATCAGCGACTGAGGGGCGATGGTGGTGACGTTTCGCTGCGAGGTGGAGTTGAAGCCGTCGGGACCGTCGAATGTCTCGACGAACTCCGGCCGGTTGTTCCGCATGAACTTGAGGTAGATCGTTCGCCGCGCCAGGTTCTGCGCCACGCCGACGCCGTGCATCGTGGCATCGAGTTCGCCGCCGGCCATCAGCATCGCATCGCGTATCTGCTCCGCTTCAAGGCGGCGGGAGCGCTGCTTCCAGAGCAGCTTGTTGCCGGGGTCGATGCCGTTGCCTTCGCCGAGGCTCGACTGCCGATAAGCGTGCGAAAGCATGATCGTGCGGTGCAGCTTCTTGAAGCTCCATCCGCCGGCGACGAACTCCTGCGCCAGCCAGTCCAGAAGCTGCGGATGGGTGGGTTTCTCGCCCTGCCTGCCGAAGTCGTTGGCGGTCGAAACGATGCCTGCGCCGAAATGCTGCTGCCAGATTCGATTGACGATGACGCGGGTGGTCAGCGCGTTGTCGGGCCGGGTGATCCACCGGGCCAGTTCCAGCCGCCTTCCGGTGGAGGTGAGTTTCGATGCGGTGGCCGTCTGTGCGTCGCCATTTGCCGCGGTGGCGGAGACGAACCGGGTGTTGTCCGTCGCGCGCTCCTCAATGGCGCCGGCGGCCGGTTCGTTCAACTCCTTGGAGAGCACGGCAAGAAAGCCCGGCTCGATCAGGCGTTGGCGACGATCGCCGGGGATCATCGTGGGCGGCGCGGCGGAGCTGACATCGCGGATGGCGGTCACCGCGATCAATGGTGCGGGCTTGAGATGATCGAACTTCTTCAGTTCCGCTTCGAGCCTGTCCAACTCGGTCTTCTTCTCGCCCTTGATACGGGCGCCGATGTTCTGCACTTCACGATCGACCTGGCGATAGGCGAGATCACGAATCTGCCGGTCTGCCGGGGCCAGTTCATCGACCGGGGCGAGCAGATGGTTCTTGATCTCATCGCCGAACTTGGCCACCGCCGCCCGCATGGCCGAGGCTCTGGCCGGGGCTTCGATGGCTTCGATCTTCCCGCGTATCTCACGGGTCTTTTCCTCCCATTCCCGCAGCTTGCGGTCATGGGCTGCGCGATCGCCGGGCGAAGCGATGGTCAGCGTGTCATCGGGAAGAATCGGCTCGAAGAACGCCCGCAGCCTGAAGTAGTCCTCCTGAAGGATCGGATCGAACTTGTGATTGTGGCAGCGGGCGCAGTACATGCTCAGCCCCAGGAACACCTCGCCGGCATTGCCCGTGACATCATCGAGAATCTCGTTCCATTGCTTATGCACATCGCGCTGGTTGTATTCATAAGGCCACAGCCGCAGGTAGCCCGTCGCGATCAGCGAAGCCGGATCGCCCGGGCTGGCCTGGTCGCCGGCGATCTGGTCGGTGACGAACCGGTCATAAGGCATGTCGCTGTTGAAGGCATTGATCACCCAGTCGCGGTAGCGCCAGATGTGCGGCCGATATTCGTCCTGACGAAAACCGTCGCTGTCGGCATAGCGAACGATGTCGAGCCACCGCCGCGCCATGCGCTCGCCGTAGCGCGGCGACGCCAGCAGCCGGTCGATCAGCTTTTCGTAAGCGTCGTCCGAAGGATCGTTGACAAACGCCTCGACCTCCTGCGGCGAGGGAGGCAGGCCGTGCAGATCAAAAGTCGCCCGGCGGATCAGCGCGAGCTTGCCGGCCTGCTTCGCATAGGAAAGACCATTGGCTTCCAGCTTCGCCAGCAGGAACGAATCGATCGGGTTGCTCACGCGATCCAGAGCCTTGACCCTGGGCGGCTCCGCGCGGCTGAGCGGCTGATAGAACCAGTACCGGCGATCCTCATCGGTGATGCGCGACATCGCCGGCCGCACCGCCGCTCCGCCGATCGCCTTTTCACCGGGCCAGGGTGCGCCGAGTTTGATCCACTGCGTCAGCGTGGCGATTTCGTCATCGCCGAGCTTGCCTTTGGGCGGCATCTGGAGATCTTCATCCTCGTAACGGATCGCCTTGATGAACAGGCTCTTCGCCGGGTCGCCGGGCACGACCGCCGGTCCCACGGAGCCGCCCAGCAACATGGCCGCCCGCGAGTCCAGCCGCAGGTCGCCCCGCTGCTTCTTGTCGTCGTGACATTGAAAGCATCGCTCCGCCAGCAGGGGGCGAACCCTGGTCTCGAAGAAACGGGTGGCCTCCGCGTTGACCGGCCCATCGACAGCATCGACTTTGGAGGTCGGCACCTCCGCCCCCGGTAAGACAACCGTGAGCGTGGCCACAAGCAGCAGCGGTGTGAGAAAGGTTCGCATCATCATGCCGGGTTCCAAGGGAATCAACGGTCCATCAATTTGGGGGCACCTCTGCTCTGCTCAAATCCAGGGCCGTTTAATCCTTCATTCCATCACCGGAAGCAAAAATTCCAAATCACAGGCTTCAAATCTCAAACAAACTCGAAAGCGAGCCGAACCGGGCAAAACCGATCCGAATCCGGATTCTGAATTTGATTGCGTTTTTTGTTCCTGGAGCTTGTTTGGAGTTTGAAGCTTGTCATTTGGAACTTCCGACAAAGTGGACGCCGGGAATTAAACGGCCCTGCCGAATCCGATGGCATTTGCCACACACGCTTCCCCGGCTTATTCTACCGGACTTCCCCCGATTCCCCAACCTGCCGCCCGACGCATTTTGGAGCGACCCCCATCCATGACTCCCGCGACCTACGACGACGTTGAAATCCGTGACGAAGCCACCAGCAGGAAGTATTACGACCTGGCCCGCAAAGCCGAGGATGCGGGCGATCGCGTGAAAGCGATCGAGGCCTATGAAGCCGCCTATGCCGCCGACCCTGACAGTGCGGAAGTCTGCTTCCGCCTGGCCTATCAGCTTGACCTGGTGGGCGAAGAGGATGAGGCGCTTCACCTTTACGAGGAAGCCGTGCGTTCGCAGCCGGCGCCGCTCAACGGCCTGATCAACCTGGCGATCATGTACGAGGATCGCGGCCAGTACGCCGCCGCCGAGCGATGCCTGCGCCAGGTGCTGGTGACCGATGTGAATCATCCGCGGGCCAGGCTGTATATCAAGGACGTGATGGCGAGCAAGGCGATGGTCATCGATGACGAGACCGATGCCGTGTTCGACAAGCAGAACGCCATGCTCGACACGCCGGTGACGGACTTCGATCTTTCCGTCCGCACCCGCAACGCCCTTCGCAAGATGAACATCCGCACCCTTGCGGACCTCGTCCGCATGACCGAGGCGGAGCTTCGCAACTTCAAGAACTTCGGCGAAGGCAGCATCGAGGAAATCAAGTCGATGCTCGCTCAGCGCGGCGTGCGCCTCGGGCAGGTCGCCGATGAGGAACAGACCGCCGCCAAGAAGGCCGTGTACGACCAGCTCAAAGCCTCCACCGGCGGGGACGACTCCACCCTCAACCGCTCCGTCAACGAACTGAACCTCTCCGTCCGCGCCCGCAAGGCCCTGACGCTGCTCAACGTCCACTCGCTGGCCGACCTGTGCATGCGGACCGAAGCGGAACTGATGGGCGTCAAGAACTTCGGCATGACCAGCCTCATGGAAATCAAGGCCAAGCTCAACGAGATGGGTCTGAACATGCGCCAGCTTGCCGATTGATGCTTCACGACATCGATCCCGACGCCGCCAATGAAACCGCCCCGCCAAGCCCGCGCACTCCCGTGCGTGGGTTTCTGTTTTGAACCCGCCTTGCCCTTCAATCCCAGGGTAGTAAACGCATATGGGAGGGCGAGGCTCCGGCCGAGCCGTTCGTTTGCGAAGCCCGTCCGCGGGCTGAAGCAAACGAAAATCGCGCGGACGGTGATCG
>CAZYPK010000123.1:0-16292 GCA_964649195.1 uncultured Phycisphaeraceae bacterium | reverse complement strand
TTTCATCGGGCCGGGGCTTCGCGGACTCAGCCCCAGCCACCCGGATTCAAACTGACCCACTACCGCTTTTCATGAATCCGCTGTCGCGCAGCAGGTTCATGAACTGGTCGGTGAAGACGAAGTTGTGTTCCGGGAAGGCCAGGCCGGAGCGGTTTCTGTCGATGTGGCTGAACATGAGTTCGATCTGCGCCAGCGGGGTGACGCGGCCCAGGGCCAGATCGATCAGATCGACCCAGCCGTTGGTCGAGGCGCCGGAGGGATCGATGCGGTCGATCTGGGCGGTGAACTTGATGGTGAAGCCCGGCCGGGCGGCGGCGAAGAATTTCGCCTTGCCGATCTTGGCGAGGATGACCTTTTCCCTGAAGTCGTTGGCGTGCCCGACGAGGATGCCCGCCGTCTGGGCCATGCCCTCGATGATCAGCGTGTTGGGCATCACCGGCATGGCGGGACGATCACCATTGGCGGGGAAATGATCGTGGAGCATCTCCTCGGCTGCGGTGATGTTCTTGATCGCCACACAGCGCTGCCCTTTTTCCAGATCGAGGATGCGATCAATCCATATCCAGCGCATGTTCGGACTCCACGGGAGCTGAAGCTCCCGTGCCTGGATCACTTGATCTCGAACACCGACTGCGTGCGAAGGACCATGCCGGTGGCGCCCAGGAGGTGGTAGCACTGGATGTGGTATTCCTTCTTGTACTTCTGGCTGTCGATGATCGACAGGCAGGCGTGGCCGTCGCCTTCGCGCCACTCGTGGCTGACGGCGCCGGTTTCGCCGGCGAAGCTGAGCATCTCGCGGTAGGTGGCCTGGTAGAGGTTGTCCGTCAGGGCTTCGGTCTGCACGGTGGTGAGGTAGCCGATGCGCAGGTCCTTGGGCTGCGTCATGGTGTAATCCTTCTCGCCGAAGCAGGGAAGGGCATGGACGAGGCCGGTTTCGGGCAGGTGGTCGCCGCGTTCGATGACGGTTTCGGTCAGACACTGGCCGCCGACCTGAAAACGGACGACATGGCCTGCCGGGAGGAGCCAGGTTTCCACTTCATAGTCGCCGCTGCGATAGGCCACCCGTTGCTGGAGATTGAAAAGCTCCGGGTGCAGGGGACGATTGTAGAGCATCAGACGGAAGAACTGAACATTACACGACTTATGGCTTACGCTCATGTGATTCCCTTGATCGTTAGGTGGGTGCGAGTTTGGATTATAGCCGCATCCGCCAATTTTGGAAGATGTTTCATCCCGAAAATCGAAGGAATTTTGCAGTCGGCAACGTGGAGGGATGTAACCTTGATTGCCGATAACTCACATAAGGGCCTATTTTTCAACGGCTTGATGGGTTCCTGATGGCGTCGATGGTCATGCCTATTCCCTTGACTCTCAAACGCTTATTGCAGATCCGCGATCCTGCGGTGGATCAGGCGATCGCCGCGGCGTTGCCTTCGGTCAGCCCCGGTGAACAGGACATGCTGGCCAGGGCGCTGCTGGACCGAGGCGATGCGATGGCCACGGCAAGCCTGATCGAACGGTTTGAACAGCTTCCCGAAAAACTGCAAACCGAATTGATCAGTCGGATCGGCCAGTTGCACGGCGCCTGCCGGGAGGCGGCCCGCAGGCGCGGCACACCCGGACCTCGCATGGTGATCGATCTGGTTCGCCGAACGGGTTCCTGCAAATTGGTTTATCTCGTTGCGGAACAGCTTCGCACCGGACCGGTGGAACTTCGCCGCGAGGCTGCCCGATGCCTGCTGCATCTGACCGAACAGGTTGTCGCGCAGGCCGCAACCGCGTCCGAAGGCGTTGATCAACATGATGACGAACCGGCGTCGATCGCTGAATCGAGAAACGACATGCAGGCCGCCATCGAGGAAGGCTTGCTGCTCTACCGCCATCATCACCAACCGGCGGTGCTGCTGGCCTTCGCCATGCTGCTGCCCGGACCGTGCGGCAAGGCGATGTCCGCGCTGGGCGATCCCCGTCAGCCGGCGGTCGAAGGGCTTCGGCAACTGATTCTGGATGCGCATGAACCGCCCATCATCGGGCAGATGCTCCGCTGGCTGACGGTGGCGACCTTGCAGCCGGTGGCGACTGCGGCGCTGCCTCGCCTGTGCCGGGCCGGGAAGCTGGCGATGGTGCTCGAACAAGGCGAGTTGCTCCTGCTGGGACCGACGCGGCAGGCGCTCTCGAAGGTCGCCGACCCTTCCTCGCTGCTGCCCGGCGACGCCGAGCTTCACGCCATGCCCGAATCCTGCGCCCGTTGGCTTCCGCACTGGATCGCCGCGCTGCCGTTGGATGAGGCCACGCGCATCGCGCAACTGGCGAGGCTTGGAACGCTGCCTCACGCCTCCGCCCGCCTGGCCGCGCTGCGGGCCTTGATGCAGATGCCCCTGGCCGACAAGCTCAACGAGGACGAGCTTCAATCCGCCATCGCCCTGTTCTGTGATGATTCGAGTGAAGCCGTCGCCGTCGCCGCGGCTGATCACCTGCTGAGTTCGTCATGGTCCGGTCTCCATCGGCTGCTTTTCAAGTTGAACCGGGAGAGTTCGCACGAATCGCTGCGAACGCTCGCCGCCGATCATCTCGCGTCCATCGGGTTCGATGGCCTGTGGCGAAGCTGGTCCCGGCTCAGTCAAACGCAACGCTTTGCCGCCGGCAAGGCGCTGCTCAAACTCGATGACCGCTTCCACCGCCTGCTCGATCAGCGGCTGGCCTGCGATGATCAGGCGACCCGAATCAAGGCGATGGACATCATCGCCAGCCTGAATCAAGGCGCGCTTTTTGAGGAGACCCTGATCGCCATGGCGCGGAACAGCGATGAAAAGCTGGCCGCTTCCGCCGTGCGGGCCCTGGCCTCGGCTCAGAGTCAGGAGGCCACGTTCGTGCTCGAAGCCTCGCTGGCGCACGGGTCGGCCCGCGTTCGCGCCAACGCCATTGAAGCGCTCAACAAACAGCGGATCAACCGATCGATCGCCACGCTGCGGAACATGGCTGCCAGCGAGGAAAACCGACCCCGCGCCAACGCCATCGCCCGGCTGCTGCACATCGGTGACGCCCAGGCTTCAACCCGGCTGCGCGACATGCTGGCCGATGTGCAGCCGCATCATCGCATCAGCGCCCTGTGGGCCGTGGAGCACGAAGGAAGATTGGAAAGCCTGGGCGAGGTGGCGGAAATGTTCATCACCGATGGCGACGCCCAAGTCAGGCGGCGGGCCGGCCGGACCCTCAAGCAACTGATCGGCCTCATGCAATCGGCCTGATCAGCCGGGACCGTTCACCATGACTTCCAATCTCCTCATCCTGGCCCAGCGGCTTTCCCGCGAAGAGCTGGCCCGCGCCTTCCGGGACGGATTTGACCGCGATGCGTCCGCCCCCATCCTTCTCTTCATCTTCGCCCTCGCCCTGCTGGGGGTCATGGTCTGGCTGGGCTGGCGCAACCAGACGGTGCATCAGCCGGCCGATCCGACCCCGCTGCGGATCTTCAACGGACTGGCGCGCGAGCTGCGCCTTTCACTCATGGATCGCCGGCTGCTGATCCGCATCGCCAACGCCCAAAGCCTGCCCAATCCGCTGACCCTGCTGGTCTCGCCGCGCACCATGCGCCACCATGCCGCCGCCTATTCGCAATCCCTTTCCGCACGCAAGCGAACGCGACTGCACCGCCGCATCGCCTCGCTGCGGCGAACCGTCTTTTCAAACTGAGCCGGGCATCAGAGCCGCGACGTAACACGTCGCGGACGTGAGCGACAAGCAATGGCGTGACCATCGCGCAGCGGATCACGGGATGCGAAAAACGACCGGGCACTGATCGAGGCTGAAAGAAAAAGGTGCATTCGACCACCCTTTCAGTCCGTTCACGTCCGCGACGTGTTACGTCGCGGCTCCTGTTCCCAAGCTCTGATGACTTCACATCTCCGGCGGCGGATTCTTCGACAGCTTCCGCTGCAACGACCTGCGATGGATGCCCAGCACCCGCGCCGCCTGCGAGACGTTGCCGCCGCAATCCGCCAGAATCCGCTGGATATGCTCCCATTCCACCTGGGCCAGCGAAGGCGCCGAATCCGGCGCGGGCACGCGCCCCCCGGAGGCGCCGGGGGTACCGGAGCCTCCGGGGGCGGCATCGGCGCTTTCAAACGCGGCCAGTATCTGGTCCGCATCGGCAGGCTTGGTCAGGTAATCGTGCGCCCCCACGCGGATCGCCTCCTTCGCGGTGGCGATGCTGCCGTAGCCAGTGAGAACAATGACGATCAGCGCGGGGTCGATCGCCTTGAGCTGCTGCAACACTTCCAAGCCGGACTCTTCATTCATGCGCAGATCAATAATCGCCCGCACCGGCTTGACCTCCCGCATCACATTCACCGCTTCCGCACCACTGGCAGCGCCATAAGAGCGCAGGCCTCGGTCTTCGAGCGCTCGTACAAGGCGCAGCCGAAAGATGTTGTCATCATCGACAACGAGAATCGGATGAAACGGTTTGGCTCTGGCTTTTTCCATATCGATGAATAATCAACCACAGAGTACACACAGATCACGCCCAGCACAGACAAGACTTTGCGAAAGCAGAATACGATGTTTCACACTTTGTGACCCCCAAGTTTGTCTACCCTGCGCTTTTTTCATTTTCATCCTGGGGTCTAATTCATTTTGAACACACAGGTTAAAGCGTGTCTAGGGGTAAACGGGTAGACAAGATTTTGTCCACCCCCCTTGATTTTGCGCTGAAAACGCCGGTTCGCGATGTCGCAGGATGTCCGCAGAAGGGCCGCTTGATGTCCGGGCGGACATTCGCCAGGGATGGCGATGCACGATCCCCCGAGGCCCATGTCGGTCCATGAAACTCCAGCCACCCGCTCAATTGGCAAGTCTGAAAAAAACACGTTGATGACCCCGCTCAAAGAGATGGAGAACCAGTCGGATATTATAGCATGCAGACAGGGATGTGACAATGAATATTGAACTCGGACGGATATGTATTCTCCCCTTTTGGCTCCCCGCCGGAGAGACGCTTGCGAAGGGAGATACGGCTGCAAAGAAGCGTGAACGACTGGCCTGGCGATCAGACCGCCAGCGGAAGCTCGACCTTCTGACCTGATCCCCGGTTCTCAATGACCAGATTTTTCATTCGCGGCGTGTCCAACTGCTCGCTGGCGTTGAGCAGTTCGATGCCATAGATCTTTCCATGCCGGTCCAGGTCGATGTTCAGCTCATCGGAAACCGCCAGCGTGGTGACCTTGCCGGTTTTCTTGCGAAGGCGGATGTAGGCGATGTTGCATGTTGGATCGTAGGTCAGTTGCATGAATCAGCATCCTCAAAAGAATTTCACGATGACCGTCACCACCAGCCAGCCACTAGGAATTATAGCGGCAAGAACTTCGATCTTCTGCCTTGCGTACTTCTTTCCGTTCCAGGGCTTGCCGTACGGAAAAACAAGAGTGAACTTCGTCCGCCCAAACTTGGCAGATGACTGCGTCCCCTTCATCACCGTTTCGCGAACCCGCGCTGCCGTGGCTCCCCGCTCTCGCATACGTTGTGCCGCATGTGGATGAATCTGGATCATCATTTCGTCGCCTCCTCGACAATGGCAATCTCCTCATCCGTCAGGCCGTAGTGTATCAGGCGCGACCGGTTTTTCTGGTCCGAAGGACCGACACAACCCAGCCCAGGGCAACGCCCTGGGTCATCGAACCACGTAGCCTTGAAGCTCTGAAGGAGCGAAGCATTGCGCGGCAACCTGTTGTATCGCTCTTTCAGAGCTTTGACCGCTTGCGCCACGTGCCCAGGGCGTTGCCCTGGGCTGGGTTGTGATGGCCCTTTGGGCCTGATGATGTATATGGTATTGCCCTGAACACGAACGGATATGTACTTATTCCCTTTCCAATGTCGGCGTATCATTCTTTGGTCAGGAATCGACGAATTAATTCCGGCGTGCTCACGGCTTGCACAAAAGTCTCGCGTATCACGCGAAAGTCGGCTAAACTGCCGCCGCGCCGGAAGACACGTTCATAGTTTGCCGTTACGGTGTCGGAAGGATCGATAACCGCAACTCTTAACGAACGATCTGTTTCACGAGACGCAACAGCAGCCTTCAACATCGAAGCCATATATCCGTCAGTTGGGGGCAAACTGTATCCAATGAAAATCAAATTGTCAGCGTCAGCGACCGCTTCAAATGCGTGTCTCCAAATGTTCTTAAGCCAATCATCTCGCGTATGCTCGCTCTTGTCGTACACGGGAGGCACAATTGCAGGCACCAATTGGTCACCATAACGTTCGCGCAATTCGTAAATCGCATCAGCAGCGTTGATCTGAGGCCTGCCCTTCATTTTCGGAGATAACCCAACCTTGTCCGCTGAACTTACGATGTTTGCAACCCCGAATTTATTACCATCCACTCCCATAAAATAGTTAACGCTTCCATGCAGTTTACAAACCAAGGGGCCACGGGTTTTACACAAATTGACGAACTCTTTCGTTCCACGACCTGCGAGTAGGCTTGTATACTTGCCATCGAACGGATACCAACATTTCCACTTCATCTCCCAAGCAGCGATCTCGAACAACACATCATAGTTCGTGGTCAGGACGGTCACTTCGTATTGTTGCAGTTCAGCAATTAGCTTCTTGTACGGTGCTTTCGCAAAGCGATAGGGGGAATCGTGAGGCGGATACGGACGATACATATCCCATAGCCAAATCTTAATCTGCCGTAAGACCTCTTCTGCGGACACTTCGCCCTGATTCAGTTTGATCAGTCGCTTCTCACCTTGAAGCGCCTCCGCCATACAGAAAAGCGCCTCAACATTCTCTATGTCGATATTCACGACGTGCGCAGAACGTCGGCACCATGATTCAAAATCGCGATAAGTTTTTGCTGCATTGAGCATCAACGACGCGGCCTTCCTGTGACCAGACTTTGGCTTCGCACTGACTGACGGCTCGTGTTTGGTCCAGTCGTGGTAGCGCCACTCAGATCTCGCACCGAACATCGCCATCGTCGGATAGTTGGCATGCATTGCGAATCCTGCACCGAGAAAGAGCACAATCTTGCGTTTTACTTTTGCCATGTTAATCTCAATTTTCCATTTCCCGGGGACGACGCTTCGTCGAGATGGGCAGCATCTGCATGCTAATCGACTTTACAACCACTGCAATGGATCGACCTGATTTACTTGCGCAAACATACGCCTCATTTCGGCGGAACCTGCGTGGGGTCGACTGGTTGAACTCGCGTCTCTTCCTGAACATTGACCCTTTGGACACTCCTTCGCTGGATGATTGCGAGCGTGTCGCGCGTCAGTATTTTGGCTCCGTCCATCCTCGACGCCCGGCTGTTCGGAACTTCGCGGGCGCGTTGAAATGGTGCTGGGTGCAGCCAACTACTCCCTTCTTCTTTCATCTCGAAGATGATTGGTTATTGCGTGATTCCGTTGATGTTTCAGCTCTTGTTCGGGTGTTAGAGGACGATCCCGTCATCACTTCGGTGAGTCTTCGGTGTTACCCCTTTCCACCAGGCGACTCGCGTATTTGCCTTTCCCCTGGGCTGTTTCGACGCGACCATGCGATTGTTCTTGCATCGCGTCTATCCCTAGACGCGAACCCCGAACAACAATTGAGGCCTATATCTACTGAAAATCAATGTGGCGGTGCACATGCGGGCTACATCGGGCGTCAATTCGGGGACCATCGGTTGATCGAGGATATCGGCCGCAATTGGATGACAAAGCACGGTTGGCGCAAGGAGCGCGAAGTACGATTCAATAGATGGATGCATATGTCCGAATAGCCACTACCAAAGGTTTCCAAAAGTCTCGACGCCACCTGATCAATACCCTGCTAATCCGACAGCTTGTATTACTTCACCTTCCTTCTTCAGCCACTCCGCGAAAGGAAATGCCGAAAGTCCGACGGCCTTACGTTGTGCATTCTGGATGTCGCGAAACGCGAGGCGATACCGCCGTTGCCAATCAGCACTATCCCTCACGACAAAAGATCGTGTGGCCGCATTATCTATGAACCATATTTCACGCTGCGGGTGGTTCTCGAATGCTCCGCCTATTGACGTCGCGAGCGATTCCCACCGAGTTGCGGTTCCGCCTGATCCTGTCGTATTCACATGTGCAATAGCTCGGCGCTTTAAGTTCTGTTCGATCGTCTGGTGTTTAATTTTCTCTGCCGCTGTTGCGTCCGCCCGAAGAGGAGGAAGCGAACTCTTTGCAAGAACTTCCGCTGTCTCGGCCTCGGCCTTGGCGCGCCATTCACGCGCGGTATAAAGTACTTGCGACTCCACCATCGCATACTCCATGGATTTTATTCCATACTCATTTGCCATCTTCCAGTTTTCTAGCTTTAACTCACTTCCGATCCCGGCCGGACCAGTCTGCAAGGGTCTGCTAATGCCGTACTTCACTAATGAAGCCGCCGTCATAGTCAGCAATTGATCCGTATCGTCGATTACTTCAGCACCATCTCCCTGCGGCTTACTATTCGCGAAAGTCCATCCACCCGTCTTGTTTGGCGTGGCGTATACCATCGCCTTGGGCTGCACCATTGCACGAGCAATCGATTCTGGATACCCAGCCGATCCGGCAGTTGCAGCGACTTCCGCTGCGAAAATTGAAATTAGCTTTTCGTCAACAGCAATATTTCCCGTCGCGTCGATTATGAACGGAAGTGCGCCGCCTATGCTCGCAGTCCGTTCGGTCCAAATACGATCGCAGGCGAAGGCAATCCAGATAGCGCTGCTGTGAGCGCGACGTATATGCGCATGGAAGGAAAATAGCGACTTCGCCCTCGTGATCGAAGTAACGATCTCTTTGGCAACAGCAATCTGGCCTCCGGGACTATCGATGTCGAACACAATGTGTTTGATTGACCGAGTTTCAATCGCATAAGCTATTGCTCGATCCACTCCCGGACCGAGTACTTCTTTGCCTATTTCGCCACGAATTGGGATTACGAGGTAGAGCGATTTGTCTTTTGCTGCGGCGTTCCATCCTCCATCGCTGATTTTGACGGTCGGAATTGGATTGCCGTCGCGGTCCACTGGCAATCGCGTCTGGTCAGCGCTTTTTTCTGCCGCAATGACCATAACCGGTAAGAGAGCGACCAATACCAAAATCCCCAATTTGCGTCGTTTCATTGCAAAGCCTTTCAATAACGTCGCCCTGCTATCTCGAAGTGAACACTATAAGGATTATGATACCGCCTACCTTGCTAATCGCTAAGTGGCTCTTCCCGATCACTTCCACTCTCTGGGGAAGGTCAAGGTGGAGGTCGTGCCTTTTCCGACGGCGGATCGGAGTTTCAGGCTGCCGCCCATGTGCTGGGCCATGAGGCGGGCGAGGAAGAGGCCCAGGCCCATGCCGCGCTGGGGGCCTTTGGTGGTGACGAAGGGTTCGCCCAGGTGTTTCATCTGCTCATCGGACATGCCCACACCCTGATCCTCGACGACCACCTGCACCTCCGCGCCGTCGATGCCCAGCGACAGGCTGACCGTCGAATGGTTCTGCTCGCTGGCATCGAAGGCGTTCTGCACCAGGATGCCGATGGTCTGCACGAGGGCGTCGCGGCGGACGGTGAATGTGGTGAGCCGCGGATCGACCGTGACCTGAAGCATCCGCTCCTGATCCGGCTTCAGTTCGCTTTGAATCGCGCCGACCAGCTCACCGATCGACATGGCCACCGCAGGCTCATCGGAGCGCTGAAGGTTGTCGATGTTCATGCGGTCGAGAATGCGGCGGCAGCGGGTCACCTCCTCGCGGATCAGCCTCACATCATCGACGGCCTGCGCGGGCAGGTTCAGCCTGATCGCCTGGCGTTCCAGTTCGTGGGTGACCACCGCGATCGTGCCCAGCGGGGTGCCCATCTCATGGGCCGCCCCTGCCGCGAGCGTGGTCAGCGACGCCAGCCGTTCGCTGAGCGTCATGCGCCGCTGCATCGCCGCCATCTGTTCTTCACGGTCATGCAGCGTGGCCCGCAGCCTGCCGATGAAGTAAACGATCAGCCCCGAGGCGATCGCCACCGCCACCCAGTCCCCGGCGGGAAGCATCCAGCGCGGCGGCGTGGGCGAATCCTTGAACGGCACATAAACCACGTAAAGCAGCGAGTAACAGACCAGCGATTCGCCGAAGATCATCCACGTCCACCGCGAAGGCAGCACCACCACCGCCATCGCCACGTGAATCAGAAAGAGCAGGCAGAACGGATTGTGCCTTCCTCCGGTGACGGCCAGCATCGCCGTCAGCAGCAGCACATCCATCAGCAGCACCATGAAGATCAGCCACTGCGGCAGCGACTCGATGGTGCGCAGGCAGATCATCAGCGCCAGGTTGGTCACAACCGTGACCGACATGATCGCCATGATCGCCGGCAGCGGCAGTTCGAGATCGAATCCAAGCCACGCGATGAGGATGGCCGCCCCCTGCCCGGCCATGGCGAACCAGCGCAGGCGAATGAGCCAGGTGAGCACGATGTACGCATCGGGCCTGCCGCGATAATCCGGCCCATCCGGCGCCGAAGGCGCAGCCTGATTCGCAAGGGTCAACTCGCGCTCGGGCAAAACTCCAATCACTGGCGGCGGCATTTCGGAAGACATGGCCACATGATACGTCGCCGCCCCGCAGGGGCTGGCCATCCGAGCCGCGACTCAACGAGTCGCGGACGTGTGCAGCCTTCAAGAGTGGTCAAGCACACCTTGGTCATCAGGACTCGAACGCACAGGCGCACCGTTTTCGCCACCGCACGGGGGTGGCCGGGGCTGAGTTTCGCTTAAGCCCCGCCCGGCCCCCGGAGCAGGCGCGGGCCAAGGGGCGCCCGATTCGCGGCCTGTTGACGAATCAAAACTCGATTGCCGATTTGAAGATTCCCCTTGCAGGCTTCGAATCCGCTGTTGATTGGACACGCTTTGGCCCGCGCCCTTCCGGGCGGGGCTTATTCCGAAACTCAGGTCAACAGCACATGGATGACCGCCGCGCGATCGATGCCGTCCATCCATCGCGTGACGGCCACTCCTTCAAGCCGTTCACGTCCGCGACTCGTTGAGTCGCGGCTGTCGGCTTCCATCAACCGGCCGCCTTCTGCGCCGCCGCGGCCGCGGCTTCGAGGCATGCCTTGATGTCTTCGATCGGGTCCTTCGGGTTTTCTTCGTATTCAAGTGAAAGAGCCCCGTCGGCGGGGAACTTCACCTTCCTGAGCGCGGTGAACACTTCATCGACGTTCATGACGCCCTTGCCCAGGATGGTTCCCTTGGCGTTGCCCTTCATCTCGGCGAAGTCCTTGAGGTGGATGCCGAAGAGGCGGTCGTTGGCGGCATGGATCACCTTGGCGGGATCCTCGCCCGAGCGAATGTAGTGGCCCAGGTCGGCGGCAAAGCCGATGCGCTTGTCGTGGCCTTCGATGGCCTTGAGGGTGTCGGTGATCTTGTTGTAGCGGTGGTTGGGGCCGTGGTTGTGGATGCCGATGCGGATGTCGTACTTGGCGACGAGTTTGTCGAGGCTGTCAAAGGAATCGGGCGACGGGTCGGCGGAGATGACCTTGATGCCCGCCGCCTTGGCGAACTTGAACCACTGCTCGTTGGCGTCGTGATTGGCGGAGAAGCCGTTGACCCCGTGGGCGCTGATGGAGATGTTCAGCTTGCCGAGGTTGGCCTTCATGTCCGCCAGTTTCTTTTCGTCGAGGGTCGGGGCGAAGTGGCCGGAGAAGAACTCGACATAGTGGAGGCCGAGTTTGTTGATGTGTTCGAGAGCCCCCTGCACGCCGAAGCCGCGCAGCGAGTAGCTCTGAATGCCCATGGGGAATCCGCCATACTTCTTGAAGGAGGCGTCACGATCGTCGGCGAACAGCCGGGGCACATCAAACCAGGTCGCCCCGGCGGCGGCGGCGGTGGCCAGTACGAACTGACGACGGGAGAAGGACATGGACATAAATCAACTCCGTGAGGAAAAGGAACCGTTGGAAGGTCATGACGCTGATACGAAGGACAATTCAGTGTACCGAAACGGATGCGAAAGTTGCAGTGAAAACCGGGGGACGCGCAGCGAGGACGCTGCGGCTGTGACGACGCGCAGCGAGGACGCTGCGGCTATGATGTCCTCTGTCCCCTCCCATCTCACTTCCCGCCCACCGAAATCAGGTGCCCCGTGGTTCGCAGGTACATTCTGCCCCCGGCGATGGCGGGGGTTGCGTGGCTGGGTTCGCCCAGCGGGCTGATGCCCAATAGCTCGAACTTGTCATCGGCCTTGAAGACCACCAGCTCGCCGTTGCGGGTGATGGCATGGACGTTGCCGTTCACGCAGACCGGCGAGCCGAAGAAGGCCGAGTTGCGGCCATTGACCGTGATGCGCTCCTGCCAGACCACTTCGCCATCGCCCGACTTGAGGCAGACCGCGAAACCCCCATCGGTCACCATGTAGATGCGGTCCTTGTAGATCACCGGCGTGGGCACGTAGGGAACGCCTCTCGTCAAATCATAAATCAGCTTTGCAGGCTTGCCGTCATTGGCTCCGGCCTGCACCGCCACGAACCGCGTGCCGCCGCCGCCTGTTCCGCACTGGCTGAGAATGAGGTTTCCCGCGACCACCGGCGAAGCGACCACGCGCTGCCTGAAGAGCGTTTCCAGCGCCCACAGCGGCGTGCCCGTGTCGGGGTCCACCGCGCTGATGCCCGTCGCGGTGCAGGAGAGGATGAGCTGCGTCTTGCCTTCGATCTCCAGCAGGCAGGGAACGCCGTAAGCCGCGCTGCCGCTCTTGCGGGGGGTCTTCCACTTTTCCGCGCCGGTTTTGGCATCGAGCGCGAGCAGAAAACTCTCGCCATCCTGGTCGTTGGCGATGATGACCATGTCCTTGTAAACCATCGGCGACCCGCCGGGGCCATGCTGGCTCTTGAACCCGCCCAGCGGCTTACGCCACAGTTCCCTGCCATCGTGGGTCAGTCCCGCCACTTCGATCAGCTTTTCGGAGGCCCAATAGACATAGACCCCGTTGGCATCGACCGCCGGCGTCGAGGCGCCGAAGCTGTTGAACTTGTGCAGAGGCGATGGCGAAGAGGAATAATCCTTGGCCCAAAGCACCGCCCCATCCCCGGCATTGACGCAGACCACAAAGCGGTCCGCGTTCTTCTCATTGGCGGCCATGAGGAAAATCCTGTCACCCCAGACCACCGGCGAGCCGTGGCCTTCGCCCGGCAGCTTCACCCGCCAGTTGTAATCCCTGGCGGTGAACTTGACGGGAACGGTGGCGGCACTGCTGATGCCGCTGCCGTTGGGACCGCGGAAGCGGGTCCATTCCTGAGCCTGCACCGGCAGGACAAACGCAAGGACGGCCAGCAGCACAAAAGCGGAACGGCTCAACATGGCATGCTCCAGAAACAGGCGGGAAACCGACAGCCGGATATCTTAACCTGAGTACGCCGTGCAGGGCCGTTTAATTCTCGGCGCCCACCTTGTCGGAAGTTCCAAATGACAAATCTCAAACTCCAAACAAGTTCCAGAAACAAAAAATACAATCGAGAATCCCGAATAACCTCACGTCCAAGCCGCTTGCGGCGTAGCAATCCCTGGGTCACGGTAGATCGGGGGTTATTCGGAAGGCCCGGAAGTTCATTTGAGATTTCAGATTTGAAATTTGAGATTTGAAATTTGAGATTTGAAATTTGAGATTTGAGATTTGAGATTTGAGATTTGGGATTCCTGAATAACCTCCTCATTGTTCATGCGGCCTCGCTCGCATTGTGCTAAAATGAAGCCTTGAGCATGACGCGAATGGCTTCGTTCCTCCCGCCTTGTCCCGCCTTCAAAAAACAACCCACCCTTGCGCGACAGGGTGGGCGTTGAGATGCGAATGTTGAAGAAAACCGGTGCGGCGACCTGCGTGGGCGGCGTTGTCGAACGCGATTCAGCACAAGGCCGCGAAAACGAGGAAGGTCAGCAGCAGAATTTTCTTGCGTCGTTCGACCTGGCTTTGCGTCATGTTGAGCAGGTTGGCAAGCATCATCATGGCGGGTTCTCCTGATGGTGATTCACGAGGAACAAACCTCGTGCCACACCCCTTGGCCGATGGAGTCATCATGCGTAACACTCGATCTGACAGCGACCTGCCCAATGGCGAACGGTTCATTCCGCGATCGCGGGCTTGGCCTCGGTTGTGCCGGATGTCGCCCCGACGCCACATGGCCGGTTGCCGCGGGAGGCTGCCGCACCTCATGGCGATGGCGCTGCTGGCGGCCCTGATGCCGGTCTGGGGTGTGCTGGCCAAGGCGGATCAGCCGGCGGTGCTCGAAGCGCCGCTGGTCGATTGGTCGGTCGCCAAGGCGGTCCATCAGCAGGCGGAGACCTGGGTCAGGAACGACAAGGTCGAACGCGATGTCTCCGCCCGTCCGCTGCTGGTTTCAGGCGTGGTTGCGGTGCGGGTGACGCTCCGCTTCGGCGGCCTCACGCTCGCCACCGCCGATGCGCCGGGCAATGTGGATCGTCCGCAAGCCCCCGCCGATCTGCGCGAGATGGTCGCCCGCGCCACCGAGCTGGCCCTGGTCAAATATCACGACGCCCGCGATCGCAGCCTCAGCCGGCCCGCCACCCCCACGAAGGACAAAGCCCCCGCCAGGCCCGGCATCATCCCGCTCGAACTCGACCTTCAAATCGCCCATTCCCCCAGCGAAATTCTGATCCCCCCCGCCGCCTTGCCCAAGGCTGTTTATTACCAGTTCGCCCCCGGCTACCACGGACTGCGCCTGCTCTCGACCGCCAAGCCTCCCGTCGCCGCGATGATCTGGCCCGGCAACGCCATCGCCTCCAACCTGCGGCCCGACAGCCAGATCACGCAACTGCTTTCCGACGCCGGCTACGGCCCGCAGGATGTGCTGAATCTGCCCGCGAAAATCGGCCGCGAAGGCGGGCCGCGCCTTCAGCGGCTGGAGGTGATTCATCTCGTGCGTCCCTTCGATGGGCAGCCGGTCGCCCAGCTCGCGCGAGGCAACGAGATCATCCCGCTCGAAGCGGTCGATATGGGCACCGTGGAATCGATGGCCAAACGCATCTCCCGCCACCTGGTCACCCGCATCATCGCCGAAGGCCCCGCCCCCGGCAGCCTGACGGGCACCTACCTGCCCACCAGCGATCGCTACGACCCGATCGAAGCATCCCTGGCCGACACCGCGATGACGGCTTACGCCCTCTCCCGCCGGGCTTATCGCCTGGGGCTTGCCGATCCCAACGGGCTGGAGTTTCTCAACACCAGGGAAAAGGCCCGCGTCATTCTCGACCACCTGCGAAAATCGCTGGTCAACCTCAAGACCTCCGAAGGCGATGCGGAAGCCAAGGCGCTGCTGCTGCTGACGCTGGTGGAAACGCCTTACCTTGCCGAGCTCAAGGGTGATCGTGACAAGCTGGGCGTCGCCCTGATGAATCTTCCACTGGCGAAAAACTGGTTCGTCAATCCCGCCACGCGGGCCCCGGTTTCGTTTTCGCAGCAGGCCATCGTGCTGGCGGCGCTCACCGGTTTGTACGAACAGACCCGCGATGAAAAGCTGGCCCCGATCATCGAGGCGGGTCTCGATGCGCTGTGGGGTTCGCAGCCTGAGCTGGCCGACCTGGTTGCCGCGATGCCCTGGATGACGGCGGCCACGGTGAAGATGCATCGCCTGAACCTGGCCACGCAGACCGATGAAGCCGCCCGGGCCCGCGAAAGGCAGCGGTGGACGCAGCGCGTCGAAACAACCCGCAAGCTCGCCGACGGGTTGCGTTCCAGGAAGCTGGTCCGCGGCAAGCCGGCGATCGGACCGATCGATGTGATCGGCGGGTACGACCTCATCAGCGAGACCGCCGACGGCGCACCGGCCCCCGACTGGCGATCGGCTCATGTGCTGGCATTCCTCGCTTCGATCGACCGCGAGCCGGAACTGGTCGAAGGCGTCAAGCCGCACCAGACCATCTTCGATGCCACGATGACCGTCCGCTACCTGGCCCAGCTTATGCTCGATGAGCCTTCGTCCTACTACGTCCGCGGAGCCCGCAGGGATGCCCTCGATGCGGTGCGACTGGCCCTGTGGGACAACCGGCTGGAAGTCCGCCCCAGCGCGGTGACGCTGCTGGCGATCACGATGCTGCAGGAGAGCTTCGGCTCGCAGGTGAAGTGATTGAATCAAAAGGCAGTCAAGGCAAAAGGCAATTGGTTATTATTTATTGGTGATTACTTATTGCTTATTGGGTTGAGCCGTCTCCGGAAGGGCGAGGCTCCCGCCGAGCCATCTGTTGACGAGCCTGTCCGCAGGCTGAGGAAACAGAACTCGCGCGGAGGACCACCGGATATCGG
>CAZYPK010000122.1:4635-16475 GCA_964649195.1 uncultured Phycisphaeraceae bacterium | reverse complement strand
AAAGAACAAAAAAACGCAATCAAGACAGAATCCGGATTCGGATCGCTTTTGCCCGATTCGGCTCGCTTTCGAGTTTGTTTGAGATTTGGTGATTGCGATTTGTGATTTCAGACCACACGCCGCCCTGTTGATACGATGCCCGCCATGCTCAAGCATCGACTGATCTTCGGCTGCATCATGTTCATCGCCCTCCTGGCCATCATGTTCGGCGATGACCGCCTGGGCCGCGTGGATGTCACCGGCTCCTTCGCCCAGTCCCTGCTGCTGGGGCAGACCTACCTCCCTGCCGGGCTGCTGCTTTATGCGGTGTTCCTCGTCATCCTCCTGCTTGCCGCCCGCGAACTGGCGGACTTCTTCATGGCCAAAGGCATCCTCGCGGATCGCAGGGTGATGATGTTCGGCGCCGCGCTGGGCCTTTCGATGATGTACCTCACCCCGCGCGAGGCGGCGGGCATCGCCAGCACGCCCTGGGCCATGACCGGACTGGTGGCGGCCTTTTTCGCGGGGATGATCAGGAACGTCTGCCGCAGGCAGACAAGCGGCGCCCTGGCCGCCGGCGGCGCGACGCTCTTCGCCGCGGTTTATCTGGGGGTGATTCCCGGATTCTTCCTGCTCATCCGCGGCCAGCACAGCGCGTGGATGCTGGCCGGCGTCATCATGCTCACCAAGGCGTGCGACATCGGGGCCTACACCGCCGGTCGAGCCTTCGGCAAACACAAGCTCATCCCCTGGCTCAGCCCCGGCAAGACATGGGAAGGTCTCGCCGGCGGCATCTGCTTCTCCGTCGGCGTGGCCATGATCCTTGCCGCGCTCAACAACCACTTCGGCTGGACGCTCGTGTGGAACGGCGCGACCGGCGACTTCGAACACCGCTTCTACTCGCTCCCCTTTGCCGCCCTGCTGGGACTGCTGCTCGCCGTCATCGGACACCTCGGCGACCTGCTCGAAAGCCTGCTCAAACGCGACGCCGGCTTCAAGGACTCAGGCAACACCATCCCAGGCTTCGGCGGTGTGCTTGATGTGATCGACTCGCCGATCCTCATCGCCCCGGTGGCGTACTGGCTTTTGCAGTTTGCGAGTTGAAGCAAAGTGATTGCAAAATGTCCATTGCAAAATGCAAATCGCAAAATGATGGGGGACAGTCGCTTCCCTGCCTTTCATTTTGCAATTTTCAATTTGCAATGGCTATTGGCCATTCCCCCGGATTCCCCCGGATTCACAGGCACGCGATTCCAGCCGCCGTTAAGATGTTACGCCTCGATCCAAAATCCGCAATCCCAAATCCGACGGCTTCAACAGCGGCCCAAGCCGCTAAATCCGAAATCAATCCCATGCCCACCTTCTGGTCCAAATCGCTGATTCCCACCGCCCGCAATGTTCCCGCCGAAGCGGTGGTGCCTTCGCATCAACTGATGCTTCGCGCGGGGCTGATTCGCCAGCTTGGCGCGGGGGCGTATGAATATCTGCCGCTGGGTTACCGCGCTCTGCGCAAAGCGATGGAGATCGTGCGCGAGGAGATGGAGGCCGCCGGTGCGGTGGAAGTGTTTCTGCCCACGCTGCATCCGATCGAGCTTTGGGAGATGACGGGCCGTCGCGCCGCGTATGGCGACAATCTTTTCGTCGTGAAGGATCGTCATGGCCGGGAGTCCGCGCTGGGTCCGACGCATGAGGAAGTTTTCACCGAGATGACCAAGGCTTTCATCGAAAGCTACCGTCAGCTTCCCATCACGCTCTATCAGATTCAGACGAAGTTCCGCGATGAATATCGGCCGCGCTTTGGCGTGCTGCGCTCGCGCGAGTTTCAGATGAAGGATGCGTATTCGTTTGATACCACGCGCGAAGGCCTCGATAAAAGTTATGACGCGATGTACCAGGCTTACATCCGCATCTTCGCCCGCTGCGGCATCCCCATCCGCATCGTCGAAGCCGAGTCCGGCCCCATCGGCGGCAGCGCCTCGCACGAGTTCATGGTCCCTTCGCCCACCGGTGAGGATGTGATTCTCGAAAGCGACAAGGGCAACTACGCGGCGAACATGGAGAAGGCAGAGATCGGTAAACGAATCTTCAACAATCAGACAACTCCAACTGGAGAGCTAACGGAGATTTCAACTCCAGACACGACTAGAGTAATCGACTTGTGCTCCTACTTCACGAAGACACTAGGGCGAAAGCTGAAGCAGGAGAATGTCCTAAAGACACTTGTATGCAAAGTAACCTCTCTCACCGATGAAAAGCGCGACGAGTTGCGACGGTTCGTACGTCAGACAAGACCAAATCAGGTTCAGACGCACATAGACACTGCATTCTTCCTAGCTGTTGTCCGTGGCGACCATGAACTTAATGAGGCAAAACTATCGGCTGAAGTCAGAGGAACATTGCCTCCTGGCGATTGGTCTATCGCTCTATGTGACGATGCAGAAGCTCGCGCTCTCGGCATCCCGATTGGCTACATTGGACCTCAGTTGATTATTTCACATCCATTAATCAATGTTCTAATCGCAGATCATGATGCAGCCCAAGGCAATTTCTGGGTAGCAGGCGCGAACAAAGAACATCATCACGTCCAGCATTTCCATTGGCGACGAGACGTCATGACACCACTGGGCGATGCAGTCGATGCGAGAATGTTCGTCGCCGACATCCGCAACGCCGTCGAAGGCGATCCCTCCCCGAAAAACGACGGTGGCATCCTTCGCGCCACCAAGGGCATCGAGATCGGCCACGTCTTCAAGCTCGGCGCCAAATACACCGAGGCGATGAACTTCACCGTCGTCGATGAAACCAACAACCGCATCCCCGTCCTCATGGGCTGCTACGGCATCGGCGTCAACCGCATCCTCGCCTCCGCCATCGAACGCAAAGACGCCCAGCACAACGGCCACGACGAGAACGGCATCATCTGGCCCGCCGCCATCGCTCCGTATCAGGTCTGCATCACGCCCATCAAGTACGAAGGCGCGCTCAAGGAAACCGCCGACCGACTCGCGGCCGAGATCGAGCAGTTGCGCTCACCGGTCGGCCCTTGTTCCTTCTTTCATCCCGATGTGATCATCGACGACCGCCAGGAAAGGCCAGGCGTGAAGTTCAAGGATGCGGACCTCGTCGGCTTCCCGGTGCGCATCACCATCGGCGACAAGGCGCTGGCGGAGGGCAAGGTGGAAATCAAAGCCCGCACGGCTCTTCCGGGGGCGAAGGCTGAGCTGATCGCCGTAACCGATGCGGCGGCGAAGGTGATCGAACTGCTCAAGGGGATGTGAGTAAATCAGAACGAGCCGCGACTCAACGAGTCGCGGACGTGTGCAGCCTGAAGGGGCGTGACGTTCCATCTCGGTTGAACGAACGCTTTTCCCGGGTTCACGATTTTCGCCGCTTTTCACCCCCCGGTACACATCACCCACCTTCAGGCTGTTCATCTCCGCGACTCGTTGAGTCGCGGCTCTATCACAGGGTGATTGCGCTGCTCAATGACAATTCGCGTGATGAAGCTGATCTGGTCGATATGCGGACAACCTCCTGAACTTTTTTGCATTGAAGGATGTGATCGCATGGGTTGGTTTCTCACACGCAAGAAGAGTCGTTCCGCTGGTGCCGGTCGCAAGTTGAATGAGCCTTGGGATCGTGCGCGAACGATGCAGGGGCTCAGGTGGCTGGCGTCGGCGGCGATTCTCATGGGACTGGCGCTGGGCTGGAAGCATGGGCAGGCGGAACTGACGGGCTATGCAACCTCGCGCGGGCGGCCCGTATCCGCCGAGCAGGTGGAACTGGTCGATTGCCCCGCTTGGATTCATGCCGATGTGCAGCGCGACCTGCGCTGGCTCGCCAGCGGCTACCTCACCGCCGATCCGCTGAATCGCCAGGGGCTTGACGAGGCGTATCACGCCCTGGCCTCCAACGCCTGGATCGAAAGCATCGATCGGCTCGAACGAACCCATCGCGGCCTGCGGGTTCACGCCCGCTACCGCGCCCCGGCGGCCATGGTGATGGTCCCCCGCCCGCGCGACCATGCCGATGATTACCTGCGCAAGACCGATCGCTTCTTCGCCATCGATGGCAAGGGTGTCCGCCTTCCCACGGACAGCCTGGGCCGGCGCGATGTGCCTTACACGTTCGCCCAGCTCGCCTCGATCAGGCTGCCGGTGATCGTGGGCGCTTCGACGGCGCCGCCCAAGGCGGGCCAGCTATGGGCGGGCGAGGATGTGCAGGCGGGATTGTCACTGGCGAAGCTGCTTCAAGCGGAGCCTTATGCGAATCAGATCGTGGCTTATGATGTGGCGGGCCGCGACACCCGCAAACGCATCTGGCTGTCGCTGCGGACCAGGACCAACGGGCTGGTCTGGTGGGGCCTGCCTCCGGGACAGGAGCGGACCATCGAACGCGAAGCGAAGGTGAAGATGCAGTGGCTGTCGCAGATTTCGGCGTCGCGCGAGCATCGGTTTCAGATCGATTCCGGTGGCCGAACGGTGGCGCTCTACACCGAGGTGCCCACGATCCTTCAGCCGGGCGAGGGCATCTCCCACTTCACGGGCAACACCGCATCGAACGCGCGCGAAACGGTGCGCGGGGTGCGGTTTGATCAGCGGTGATCGAAATAAGTTCTGAGTTCTGAGTTCTGAGTTCTGAGTTCAAGGTTCCAAGTTCCAGGTTCCACGTTTGGTGTTGACCGTCTTCATAACTTGGAACATGGAACCTGGAACCTGGAACTTCGCCTTTCTTCCGCGATACCATTGAACTCGGTGTCGCATGACTGAACAGAACTCTCCGAGCCATGAATGGAAGGACGATGCGTTGTCATCGCCGCCGCCGGTGGTGATTGGATTGCTGGAGGTGGAGGAAGATGCTGCGGAGGAGACGCCGCGTCCTTTGCCGCAGCCTTATCGCAGGCGGCGCTTGCGGCCGCAGGATGAGGATGGCTCGCGCGAGCTGATGCTCGGCTGGTGCCTGTGGCTGCTGGCGAGTTGGATTCTGCTGGGCATGGGTTTTAATGGCACGCCGATCCGCCAGATGATTTTTGCCTCCTGCCTGGGCATGATGATCGCCTGGCCCGCCTACCGGCTGAGCCAGAGCGGAAGGAAGGGAAGGGGGGAGGGGGAAGAAAAATCTCAAATTTCAAATCTCAAATTTCAAATTTCAGAGGTTCCATTTCAACTCTCAAATCCGACGGCTTCAACAGCGGCCCATGCCGCCAAATCCGAAATCCGACATCCCCAATCCCAAATCCGAAATCCCAAATCCGACATCCGAAATCCCAAATCCCTCCTCTCCCCCGGCCTGATCTTCCGTGACTGGTTCGCCCTCAACGGCGTGTTTCAAGCGGTGATCTGGCCTCATCTGATGACCAAGCACTGGACGCTGGAGCAGGCGGCATGGGTCAGCGCGAGCGTGGCGACGTGGAGCCTGCTCATCGGTGCGGTGGTGGCGTGGGGGTGTCGGTCGATGACTGCCGCGGGTCGGTTCGCGGCGATGGCACTGGTGCTGGCGATTCTGTTTGCCGAGCCGGTGGTGCTGATGGTGGCCAGGGATGCGCTGCCGCACGAACCGGGGAATGTGGCGGCTTTCAACTGGGCGATGCAGGTCAGCCCGATCGAAGCGATCCACGAGCTGACCGCCCCGCCGGTGCAGTTCGCGGCAACAGGCTGGGCGCTGCCGGTGGTCTGCGTGCTGCTGGCGGCGATTCTGGGATGGGTGGGGGTGGTGAGGAAATATCGAGAGACATCAGGGACTTCTGAATAACCCCCGATGTACGAACCAGGGGATTGCTACGCCGCAAGCGGCTTGGACGCGGGGTTATTCAGGAGTTTCATTCCTTGCACTTTCCGAACTCCGCCTCAATCGCTACCGTTTATCTCCTGTACGAACGATCCCCCGCACTTACCGAAGGATGCCGCCTCATGGTTCCACGCACCGCACTCATCGCCCTGTTCCTCCTGATCACCGCCGCGTCAACTGCCCCTGTTCCTGCCGCTGCACCTGCTCCTGCCCCTGCCACTGCCACTGAATTCACTCCTCTCTTCAACGGCAAGGACTTCACCGGCTGGAAGCAACTCAACGGCAAAGCCAAATACACCGTCGAAACCATCGATGGCATCCCCACCATCGTCGGCGCCACCGTACCCAACGAGCCCAACAGTTTTCTCTGCACCGAGAAGGATTATGCCGACTTCGTTCTCGAACTGGAGTTCAAGGTCGATCCCGATCTCAACTGCGGCGTGCAGTTTCGCAGCCACGCTTATCCCGCCGCCACCGAGGTGACTTTTTACGATGAGAAGGGAAACAAGAGAGTCAGCAAGCACCCCGCCGGCCGGGTCTATGGCTACCAGTATGAAATCGATCCCGACCCCAGGCGCAACCGCTGGTGGACCGGCGGCCTCTACGAAGAGGCGGCACGCGGCTGGCTCAGCGATCTGACCAACAACGAACCGGCACGCAAAGCCTTCAAGCAAGGCCAGTGGAACAAGCTGCGCGTTCATGCGGTGGGGGATCACATCAAAACCTGGATCAACGATGTGCCCGCCGTCGATGTCCGCGATCCCGGCGCCCAGTCCGGCTTCATCGGCCTGCAAGTCCACGGCGTGGGCAGACGGGCCGACCCGCTCAAGGTCATGTATCGCAACATTCAACTCAAAGACCTGGGCAAACACGAATGGAAACCCCTCTGGGATGGCAGGACCACCCAAGGCTGGGAAACGCTCAAGGGCGGTGAATGGAAAATCGTCGAACACAAAGAGGGCAACTACATCGAAGGCATCAGCCCCAAGAGTGAGCCGACGCATGGCATGTTCATCAGCAAGGAAAAGTTCGGCGACTTCACCGTGCGCCTGAAGGCCAAAATCCTCAAGGGCAACAGCGGCTTCTATTTCCGCACCGAGCGCGTCCAAGGCGGCGTCAGCGTCGCCGGCTTCCAGGCGGAGCTTGATGCCGAGAAGGACAACGGCGGGCTTTACGAAACCAACGGCCGGGCGTGGGTCGTGCAGCCCAAGCCGGAGGAGGTGAAGAAATACTGGCGCATCGGTCAGTGGAATGAGATGGTCGTCAGCGCCCACGGCACGCGCATCGTCGTGCATGTCAACGGCACGAAGACCGCCGAGTTGCCCAATGACGAAAAAGGCCGCCGCGAAGGGTTCCTCGCCCTGCAACTGCACGGCGGGCAGGACATGCACGTGATGTTCAAGGAAATTGAAATGCTGGTGGCGGCGGGCAGGTGACGACGAATGTCATGCGCTGACTCCGTTCGCCAAGGCGAACGGCTAAATGGCGCGGATTTATTCGCTGCTCTTCTGTTAACCCTCGGACGAATGCGTCAATGGTGTTATGATGATGAACCCGCACACGGTTCCCTGCGGGTCTTGTTTTGAAGTTGAACGGATCTTGTCGTTAACCCTGCCCAGGAGAGTTCCATGTCACGTCGCTTTTCCCGCCGTACTTTTGTCAAGGGCACGCTGACCGGCGCCGCCGTGGTTCTGCTGCCCAATGTCACGCGCAACGTGATGGGCGCCAATGATGAGATCAAGGCCGCGACCATCGGCGTCGGCGGGCGCGGCGGTTCGCACATCGGCGCGATGTACCGCATCCCGGGCGTTCAGGTCGTCGGCGTCTGCGATGCGGACAAGGGCAACCTGGGCCGCACGGCCGACTCCATCGCCAAGAAACTGCCCGGCGGCAACGCCATCGCCGAGATCGATGTGCGAAAGCTGCTCGACAACAAGGACATCGATGTCGTCACCATCGCCACACCCAACCACTGGCACGCCCTGATGGCCATCTGGGCGATGGAGCGCGGCAAGCACGTCTATGTCGAAAAGCCCGTCAGCCACAACGTCTGGGAAGGCCGCCAGGCGGTTCACGCCGCACGCAAGTACAAAAAGATCTGCCAGACCGGCACGCAATCCCGCGCCAGCCGCAAAGGCATCGGCGAAGCGGTCGAATACGTCCGCGCCGGCGAACTGGGCAAGATTCTTTACGCAGTGGGCACCTGCTTCAAGGCCCGTCCCTCCATCGGCAAGCTCGACAAACCGCTGCAAATCCCCGCCAATCTCGACTACGACCTCTGGTGCGGTCCCGCCGCCAAGGTCGATCTCTATCGCCCCAAACTTCACTACGACTGGCACTGGGACTTCAACACCGGCAACGGCGACCTGGGCAACCAGGGCATTCACCAGATGGACATCGCCCGCTGGTTCCTCGGCGAGCAGACGCTCTCGCCCAAGGTCATGTCCATCGGCGCCCGCGTCGGCTATGTCGATGCCGCCGACACGCCCAACACCCAGATCGTCTTCCACGATTATGAAAAAGCCCCGCTCATCTTCGAGGTGCGCGGCCTGCCCCGAAACAAGGCGGAACGCGAAAAGGATGCCGAAGGCAAAATCCGCTGGGGCATGGACAACTGGCGCGGCTCAGGCGTGGGCGTGCTCGTCCAATGCGAGGAAGGCCACATCGTCATCCCCAACTACTACAGCGCCACCGCCTACGACAAGGATGGAAAGTCGATCAAGAGCTGGCGCGAGACCGACCCGATGACGCCTCACGTGAGCAACTTCATCGACGGCGTCCGCTCCGGCAAGCAGAGCGACCTCTTCGCCGACATCGAGGAAGGCCACCTCTCCTCCGCACTCTGCCACACCGGCAACATCTCCTACCAACTGGGCCAAAAGGCCAAGGCTGACGACATCCGTGAGCAGATCAAGAGCCACAAGCAGGGAGCCGAATCCTTCGACCGCATGGCGGAACACCTGGCCAAGAACGGCATCGATGTGAAGGACCCGACCCTCACCATCGGCCCGTGGCTGAACATGGATGTGAAGACCGAAAAGTTCACCAACAACGAAGCCGCCAACAAGCTGCTCACCCGCCCCTACCGCGAAGGCTTCGTGGTGCCCGATCTCTCCCCGCTGGCCTGAAGTAAGTTACCATCGCTTGCGGATCGTCTGAACGAAGAGTGATGGTTCGATGATCCGCAAGCGAGGGAATCGGCTTATGAACCGGGCCCCCGCGGGTGATTGGCCATCCATCAGATCGAGCAGATCGTGATCGCGAGTCACGAGATAGGACGCCTCGGCAGCCAGGGCGAGATTGATGTATTTGCTGTCCTTGGGATCTCGTTCGAGAACATAAACCTCGGGCACGGGATCGATGAAGCGGGCCTTCGTCGAGTATTGCCGAATGAAATCAACCGCCCGCGCGGGTGTCAAGGAAGGGAATTTCTCGATATGTCGAGTGCGAGTCAGAACATCGTGTATCTCCGAAATAATTTCGTGACCGACACAGAGTTCGACATCGCCGGTGTCCACCAGGTCAAATGATTCATGAGCACGTTGGGGCCGGGCCGCCTGCATGAGCCACATCATGCAGTCATACACGGCGAGCACGCTCATCGCCCGCCCTTTCGCTCTTGCCAGACATCGTCACGAAGGTCGTCGTAGAATTGCTCCAATTCCCCATCACTCATGCCACTGTCGTGAACCTCTTTCCGAAATGAAGCGAGCAGTGCGTCCAGCGAGGGATGATTGACCGCCTGTTCAACGAGTCTTGCCGCGAACTCGGCGACTTCCTGACCGGCAACCCGCGCCTGATCCCGTAGTTTCACCTCCGCTTCAGACGAGATGGAAATATTCAGGACCATGTTTCACCTGCATCCACACAAAGGAAAAACCATGACGCGCCGCGCGCTTTCACCCATTCTCTGCCTCACCGTGGTTATTATAGCCACCACCGCTCTTGCGGAGGAACCCAAGCCTTCCGCCCCGCTGCCTCAAGGGTACAAGCTGCTCTACACGCAATCCTTCGACGAAGCCGACGACCTCGTCGGCTACCAGTTCAGCGATCCCAAGGCATGGCGGTTCAGTGACAAGGGCCACGGCGACAAGGGCGGCGCACTCGAACTGCACAAGCAGAGCAACTACAAAACAAAGGTGCGATCACCGTTCAACATCGCCCTGCTGGGCGATCGCGTGTTCGGCGATTTCGTCCTCGAAGCCGATGTCGTGCAGACCGGCAAGGAGTACGGCCACCGCGACATGTGCTTCTTCTTCGGCTTCACCGAGGTCGCCAAATACTACTACGTCCACATCGCCACCAAGGCCGACCCCAACGCCCACAACATCTTCATCGTCAACGAAGCCCCGCGAAAAAACATCGCCAAGGAAACCACCCAGGGCGCCGACTGGGGCCTGGACAAATGGCACCGCGTCCGCATCGAACGCGACACCAAGGCCGGCAGCATCAAGGTGTTCTTCGACGACATGACCAGGCCGATCATGGTCACGGAGGACAAAACCTTCCTCGAAGGGTACATCGGCTTCGGCTCGTTCGATGACACCGGCAAGGTCGATAACGTCCGCATCTGGGGACCTTCCGCCAAAGAAAAAAAGGGCGACATCTTCCCCAAGCCCGCCGAGAAATGACGCCCCCGAGCCGCGACGTAACACGTCGCGGATGTGAACAGCCTGAAGGAAGGGGAAATCGCGCGGTGGTGAAAGACCTCGAAAACCGTGGGGCACAGGACCGAGGTCATCATCCATCGCCGTGTCGTCGCGCCCCTTCAGACCGTTCACGTCCGCGACGTGTTACGTCGCGGCTCTTATCCCGAACTCAGGTTGCTACACTCCCCGCATGTCACCACCCACCGACATCCGCCCCATCGCCGCCTCGGTCTTTTTTTTTCCCGTGCAGACCCGCGTGCCGCTGAAGTTCGGCACTGAAACGCTCACTCATGTCACCGTCGCGCGGGTGAAGCTCACCGTCGCCGACCGCGCGGGCAACACCGCCGTTGGCTGGGGCGAGACGCCGCTCTCCGTGCAATGGGTCTGGCCCAGTCCGCTCTCCACGCAGCACCGCCTCGAAGTCATGAAGCGATTCACACTCGACCTGGCCAAGGCATGGGCGCAGTTCGATTCCTACGGCCACGCCTTGGAAGTGGGCCACGATTTCGTGGAGGGGATGCTGCCTGTCGTTCAGGCTTCAACGGCGGCCCTGACCGCCAAATCCGAAATCCGAAATCCCAAATCCGAAATCCTCCAGATGCCTCATCTGGCCGCCCTGGTCTGCTGCTCCCCTTTCGATATCGCCCTGCATGATGCGTACGGAAAACTACACAGCAAACCGATCTACGAAACATACAACGCCTCATTCATGTCGCGCGATCTTGCTTCGTTTCTCACACCGGCCCAAGACGGTGATGTCTCCTTTTTCGGCTTGTTTCCCGAACATTTTCTGAATCCTTCGCCGCCAACCTCTTTGAAAGCCTGGCATCTGGTCGGCGGTCTCGACCTGCTCGCCGATGCGGACCGCACCGGCGGCGAGCCGAATGACGGCTACCCCGTCACGCTCAAGGAGTGGATCGATCGCGATGGTTTGTCGTGTCTGAAAATCAAGCTGCGCGGCAACGATGCGGCGTGGGATTTTCAGCGAATCGTCGCGGTTGCCGATCTCCTGGATCACGGCGATGAACGATGCCACGCCGCAAGCGGCGGAAATGAGGACGGCTGGCTCACCGCGGACTTCAACTGCACCGTCACCGATCCCGCTTACGTCAACGACATTCTCGATCGCCTGCGCGATGAACATCCTCGCGCCTATCAGAGGCTGCTTTATGTCGAGCAGCCGTTTCCTTACGACCTGGAGAAACACCGCATCGATGTGCACAGCGTCTCGGCGCGCAAGCCGCTGTTCATGGATGAAAGCGCCCACGACTGGAAGTTGGTGAAGCTCGGCCGGTCGCTGGGCTGGACCGGCGTCGCGCTCAAGACCTGCAAGACGCAGACCGGGGCGATCCTCTCCGCATGTTGGGCCAGGGCGCATGGCATGACGCTGATGGTGCAGGACCTGACCAACCCGATGCTCGCCCA
>CAZYPK010000122.1:0-4625 GCA_964649195.1 uncultured Phycisphaeraceae bacterium | reverse complement strand
TCGCCCAGATTCCGCACGTGCTGCTGGCGGCGCACGCCGGCACCATCATGGGCGTGGAAACCAACGCGATGCAGTTCTATCCGCAAGCCTCCGAAGCGGAAGCGAAGGTGCATCCGGGCCTGTACCGGCGGCGCGATGGCCGGGTCGATCTTTCATCCATTGAAGGTCCGGGCTTCGGCTATCGCCTCGATGAAATCGAACGCGAACTGCCTGACGCCGCGATCGAGGTGGGATGATCAGCCGCGACGTGACACGTCGCGGACGTGAACGACCTGAAGGAGCGAAACGCCGCGCGGTTGATCGACGGCCTCCGTCCCGCATCGCACGATTTTCGAGGCCGCCGGCCCCCGCGCGATTTTCCCTCCGGCAGGCTGCTCGCGTCCGCGACTCGTTATAAGGACACCAGCATATGACATTGTATGGCAGATTCCGTCGCTTTATTCGCCGAACACGCTTTGCCCGATTCACAATGCTCTACATCCGACCGATCGGATGGCTGTTTCACCTGTGCTTTTATGGCAGCTTTGTGTTGGCAGGTATTGCAATGCTGTATAAATCCGATACGCTAAACGCAGCATCAATGGTGATGTTCGCCATTAGTGTTCTCATTTTAATCATAATTACGGTAACATTTGATCGGTCTTCCCGGAGAGTTTAGGGCCTCTTTTTTATTCTGAATGCAGAAAATGGATCCCCAGGGCGCCGATGGCACGCTCAATGACGCCCTCCATCGCGGATCTGCCGTGCTTGCCCCGGCCGGCGGATGGCCCATCGAGCCATCCACTTTGTTCACGATCATCGGCTACGATAGCCGCGGCAACGCGGTGGTGACGATTGATCCGAAGCGCAACACCACCATCACCGAGTCGCGGCTCTGTTGAATCACCTACAATTCCGCGATGAGCGCGACTGCCGCACATCCTCCGCGCCCCATCGTCATCCTCGGCCCCACCGCCGGCGGCAAAAGCGAACTGGCGGTCGAACTCGCGGAGCGGATCGGCGAGAAAACAGGCATCCCCGGCCAGATTCTCGGCGCGGATTCCATGCAGGTCTATCGCCACATGGAGGCGGGCACCGCCAAGCCGGATGCCTCGCAGCGGGGTCGCGCAACGCATCACCTGATCGATATCGTCGAACCCACCGAACGATTCACCGTCGCCGACTGGATCGCCCGCGCCGATGAATTGATCGCATCGCTGCAATCGCAGTCCATCACCCCCATCATCGTCGGCGGCACGAACCTCTACCTCAAGGCGCTGCTCGAAGGCATGTTCGAAGGCCCGGCCATCGATGAGGCGCTGCGCGAAGAACTCCATGCGATCCCCATCATCGAACTGCGCCAACGCTTTGAAGCGATCGACCCCGTGGCCGCCTCGCGCATTCATGCCAACGATCGTAAGCGAATGGTGCGGGCCATCGAAGTCTTCCAACAGACCGGCAAACGCATCAGCGAATTGCAGACGCAGTGGGGGGGGGGAAGTTCCGAGTTTCGAGTTCCGGGTTCCGAGTTGAAAGGCAACAAGACATGCACCGCGACCTCGCCGCCTTTGACTCGAAACTCAGAACTCGGAACTCAGAACTCAGAACTCGAAACTCAGAACTATCGTGGCGATCCGATTCTCATCGGCATGATGTGGCCCGTTGAGAAGATCAACATGCGGATCAACGCGCGGGTGAAGGAAATGTTTTTCCCCGCCGCTTGCGGCGTAGCATCGTCAGCGCCTGAATCGCTCCCCGCCGAAACCGCCCGCCTCGAAACGATGGGCCTTCTCGGTCCGCAGGCGAGAAAAGCCCTGGGTTATCAGCAGGTGCTCGACCATCTGCAAAACCCGCGTGAGATTTCTCTTGACGACGCCCTCGAACAGACGAAAATCCTGACAAGGCGGTTCGCCAAGACGCAGCGCACCTGGCTCAAACGCTTTCGCGGGGTGCGGTGGTTTGAGGCCGATGTCGTATCGCCGCAGGAGATCGCCCGGAATGTGGCGGCGACGCTGTAGAATGAAGGAATCAAGGATTTCAAGTTTGAAATTTCAGATTTCGAATTTGAGATTTCAAACTTTGCGATTTGCAGACCGCTATTCTTCACCCGCCTAGGATGATTCAATGAAAAAGGTCCTCCTCCTATTGTCCCTGCTGTTCGCAGTCGGCTGTGACCAGGGCGTCTCCACACCCAAGGCTGCGCCCGCATCGTCGTCAACCGGCCAGTCGAAGGACGCCGTGGCGACGACCGGCGGCAAGAACAGTGACAAAAACGACAGCCCGACACAGCCGGTTTCCGTCGCGTCCGCCGGTGATGACCAACCGAAGGACAAGCAAGGCAACAAGGTCGAAAAGGACAAGCCCGGCAACGAGCCGGAGAAAGTCGGTCGCATGGAACTGAGCGATGAGGAATGGAAAAACAAGCTCTCGCCGGAGGAGTATTACATTCTCCGCCGGAAAGGCACCGAGCGGGCCTTCACCGGCAAGTACGACAAGTTCTACAAACCCGGTAAATATCTCTGCGCCGGCTGCGGGCTGGAGCTGTTCACCTCCAACACCAAGTTCGACTCCGGCTGCGGCTGGCCGGCCTTCTATGCCGCCAAGGCGGGCGACCGCGTGAAGCTCCACAAGGACCTCTCCGCAGGCATGGTCCGCACCGAGGTCGTCTGCGCCCGCTGCGACGGCCACCTGGGGCACGTCTTCGAAAACGAGGGCTACCCCAAGGACCTCGTGCCCACCGGCCAGCGCTTCTGCATCAACTCGGTGAGCATCAAGTTCGTCCCCGCCGATGAATCCAAGGGTGTCAGGCGGGAGGACATCGCCAAGCCTGAGTCCGAAAAATGAACGCATGGAAGGCGGCGTCGGGTGGCTGAGACTGGAGGCTGCGTTGGGTGGCTGGGGCTGGAGGCTCTGCGCAAGCCCCGGCCAGGCGATCATCGACTTTCAGTTGCACCATCTTGCTTCGTGCATCCGAGTCCGGGGAGCCGGGGAGCCGGGGCTTCGCAAAGCCTCAGCCCCAGCCACCCAAAACTTCTCACCCACCCCAAACACCCCATCCCCCCGCTTGCATTACCCCATCGTCCCGCGACAATGCCGCCACTGTTCCTCCCGACTTCGCCTTCCGATCAGGTCATTTATGCAAACCCCGACGCCTCCGCGTTCGTATTTCGTTCCCGTCGGCCCCAAGGTGCCCGAGGTGGTCAACGCCATCGTCGAGATTCCCAAAGGCCGTCGCAGCAAGTTCGAGATCGACAAGGTCACCGGCCTCATCAAGCTCGATCGCTACCTCTACTCCTCGCTCCACTACCCCGGCGACTACGGCTTCATCCCGCAGACCCTCGCCGAGGACGGCGACCCGCTCGACATTCTCGTCATGGTCAACGAGCCGACCTTCTCAGGCTGCCTCATCGAGGCCCGGCCCATCGGCCTGTTCAAGATGACCGACAAGGGGTACAACGACTTCAAAATCCTTGCAGTGCCCAACACCGACCCGATCTTCGCCGAGTTCCACGACCTGTGGCGCGTCGCACCGCACTTCCTCCGCGAGGTCGAACACTTCTTCGGCACCTACAAGCAACTCGAAGCCGCCAGCGTGGTCACGCAAGGCTGGGAACCGGCAGGCACCGCGAAACTGGAGGTCCTCAGCTCCGCGGAGCGATACCTGAAAGACATTCAGGAAAAGGAAACCGCCGCCGTGAAAGCGTCGCGGCCCAGATCGGTGAAGAAAAAAACCAAGCCTCGCAGTCGGTGAAGATCGATGGATGATCTTGGACGCAGACGCGCGGCGAGGACGCCGCGGCTACAAAAGATGTCGCAATCGCTGAAGATCGATCGTTTCAATCCACCGCCTGCGTGGTGTAGCGAAAAGCCCGCATCCTCGGCGACCAGTGGTCCGCAGGCCAGCCGCCTTTGACCTTGAGATGCGCCACAAACTCGCGCGGCGAATCCACCATCCCCCACACATCCGGCAGAAACGTCGCGCGGCGCGGCGGCTCCTCCAGAATCAAACCGTCCACACCCTCGCGCAGCTGCGCAAGCAGATCCGCTTCATCACCAACGACCATCTCCACCGGCGGCGAGAGGATCGAGATGTGAATGTGCAACGAGGGAAACTCGTGATCGCTCACCGGTGCAAAGCGCGAATCACGAAACGCAGCCGCGAAGGCGTTGTGCGCCACATCCTCCACCAGCGACCGCCCGGCGTCGAGCGTGCCGATGCAGCCGCGCAGATCATCGCCCAGGCGAAGCGTGACGAAGGTGGCGCGGCGATGCTGAAGCACAGGTGAATAATCGGAAGTTTCAACAGGAAGCGGCGCGCGACAATCCAGCCCGTGTCGAATCGAATCGCGGGCCACGCGCAGCAGCGCGAGGCGATCATCCTCGGTCAGCATGAGATCGCCGGTCGCTGGAGAATGGGCGTGGGGATCGTTCATGTTTCCGGCCAGAGTAAAAGCATATGGCGGGAGAGCGGAAGCCTCCCGCCGGAAAGACGAGGCTCCCGCCGGGAGGGCGAGGCTCCCGGCCGGGAGGGCGAGGCTCCCGCCGAGCCGTTCGTTTGCGAAGCCCGTCTGCGGGCTGAAGCAAACGAAAATCGCGCGGCCGGTGATCGTTGATCGTTCGCCTGCCGCGCGAGTTTCGTTTGCTCA
>CAZYPK010000121.1:0-16578 GCA_964649195.1 uncultured Phycisphaeraceae bacterium | reverse complement strand
CAACTCGGAACCCCCGGGGGCCGGAACCCGGAACCCGGGACTTCTTGTCTTCGCCCCGAACCGCTTGCCGATCCTGTCCGCCAGCTTGACGAGGATGTCGTCGTAGAACTTGATCATCCCCTTGCCGCCCACCTTCAGGTCCAGGCCGGAGAAACTGCCCGTGGCCTTGTCGTCGGCCATGATGCGATCGCTCAGTTCCTTGCCGATGAACCTCGGAAGTTTCTTCGGCTCGACCAGCTCATGCAACACCTCGCGGCCGTCCTTGCGGGCGGCGAGCCGCCGCTGCTGCTCGTCGCGTGACGCTGATTCATCGGCAATCACCTGCCATCGGTCCGTCGCGACATTGTGACTGGCTGTTGTTGGCAATCGTTCGTGATCGTCCTTCGCGGGCGACGAACCTGTCCACATTGCACCTTCCCGATTCGATTCACAACCCTCTACTTTGCAGGAGCCATTGATGTCCCATCTGATCCAACCCGTTACCACACTGCTCATCGGCATTGCGATGACGATTTACGGCATCGTCCACGCCATCACGCAGTTTCCTGAGCCTCAGGCGTTCTCGAACCTGGTCGCCCATCTGCCGGCGCTGATGTCGGTGCTCATGTTCGCGCTGGGCCTGATCGCTTTCGCTGCGGGCATCGTCCTGGTGGTGCTCGGTGTGCGCAACATGCGCCGCCGCTGGCGCCGCTTCGGCCAGATCGCCCGACACGTCGAATCTCAGCCCGGCTACGACGATGACGGCTGGGGGCCGGCGTACCGCTGATCTGAATCGTTCTCCCTCGCTCAGGACCCACACTCATGTATGGAGAAAGACCCTATGGGCAAGGCCATCCCCTTGATCCTCGTATTTGTCGTCCTTCACCTGCTTGGTCCCGCACGAGCCCGTCACTGTCGTATCCGGCCAGTGGTTTGGCGACACGGTACTGGAGGTCACGTTCAAGACCGCCGATGGCCGCGTTTCCAACACACTGCTCTACCGTGACGACGAGGCCCGCCTTGCGGTCAGCGACAAATCCCGACCATGGTCGTTCAGCGCGCCGGGCGATGTGTTCCGCTTGACGTCTGAGGCCTTCCGCATTCGGCTGGCGGCCTTGTTCGATCCGCTGCTCGCCGTGCACACGTCCCTTGTTGAACCGCTGCCGCACCAGATTCTGGCGGTGTACGAGAGCATGATCCCTCGGCAGCCCCTTCGGTTCCTGCTGGCGGATGATCCAGGGGCCGGCAAAACCATCATGGCCGGACTCTTTATCAAGGAACTGATGGCCCGCGCCGATTTGGAGCGCTGCTTGATTGTGGCGCCAGGGAGTCTCGTTGAGCAGTGGCAGGATGAACTGGACCAGAAGTTTCAGCTTCCCTTTGAAATCGCAACCAACGACAAGATGGAGGCCGCCCGCACGGGCAACTGGTTTGCGGAGAACGACCTGGCCATTGCCCGGCTCGACAAGCTGAGCCGTGACGAGGTACTTCACGAGCGTTTGCGAGTCACCCAATGGGATCTGATCGTTGTCGATGAAGCCCACAAGATGTCTGCGTCGTTCTTCGGCAACGAGGCGAAATACACCAAGCGTTATCGGCTCGGTCAGCTCCTCTCGGGCACCACGCGGCATTTTCTCCTGATGACCGCGACGCCACACAACGGCAAAGAGGAAGATTTTCAGCTGTTCATGGCGTTGCTCGATGGTGATCGTTTTGAAGGTCGCATGCGCGACGCGGCCCACACCATCGATTGCAGCGACTTGATGCGTCGCCTCGTCAAAGAGCAGTTGCTCAAGTTTGACGGCAAGCCGCTATTCCCCGAGCGCCGCGCCTACACGCTCGCCTACAAACTCTCCGACCCTGAGGCGCAACTGTACAAGGATGTGACGGAATACGTCAGGGATGAATTCAATCGGGCGGAGCAGCTTGAAAATGACGGCCGTAAGGGCACGATCGGATTCGCACTCACCATTCTTCAGCGCCGGCTCGCGTCATCGCCGGAGGCCATCTACCAGAGTCTCCGTCGCCGGCGCGAGCGACTGGAGAGTCGCGCTCGCGAGGCACGGCTGCTGGCCCGCGGCGGCAAGTCCGCCTTCCTCGAAACGCTTCGCTCGCGGACCAACATCGAAACGGATGCAGAGGTTCTTGAGGAAGCAGAAGAAGCGACCGCCGAAGAGGTCGAGACAGCCGAGAATGAAGTGGTCGATGAAGCGACGGCGGCCAGGACCATCGAGGAACTCGAAATCGAGATCGACATCCTCAAGCACCTTGAAGCATCGGCGACGCAGGTGCGAAAGAGCGGCATCGACCGCAAGTGGGATGAACTTTCCAAGCTACTACAGGACAACCCGGAGATGTTCGACCCGGCGGGCCACCGCCGCAAGCTGATCATCTTCACCGAACATCGTGACACGCTCAACTATCTGCACACACGCATTGGCACCTTGCTGGGTCGTCCCGAGTCCATTGTCACCATCACGGGCGGAATGGGGCGCGACCAGCGCCGCGCCGCCGAGGAATCCTTCAAGCACGACCCTGACGTCCAGATTCTCCTGGCCACCGACGCGGCCGGCGAAGGTATCAATCTTCAGCGCGCCCACCTGATGGTCAATTATGACCTGCCGTGGAATCCCAACCGGCTTGAACAACGATTCGGCCGCATTCACCGCATCGGCCAGACCGAGGTCTGTCACTGCTGGAACCTCGTGGCCCACGAAACGCGTGAAGGCGACGTCTATCACCGCCTGCTGGAAAAGCTCGACAACCAGCGCCAGGCACTCGGTGGTCGGGACAGCGTGTTCGATGTGTTGGGACGTCTCTTTGAAGGTCAGTCGCTCCGGCAGTTACTGATCGAGGCGGTCCGGTACGGTGACCAGCCCGAGGTGCGGCAACGACTTGAACTGGCGATTGACAACGCCACCGACCAGGCTCACATCCGCAAGTTGCTCGACAGCGAGGCGCTGGCCCGTGATTCGATGGACAGCCGCCGCATCGAGCAGTTGCGCGAGGACATGGAACGGGCCGAGGCGAAACGACTTCAGCCTCACTTCATCGAAGCGTACTTCATGGAGGCGTTTGGCAGGTTGGGTGGAAGAATCACCGCCCGTGAGGACGGTCGGTACGAGATCACTCGCGTTCCCGCATCCGTGCGCAACCGCGACCGCCAGATCGGTCGCGCCGCCCCGGTGCTTTCGCGGTATGAGCGTGTGACGTTCGACAAGAGCCGCATTCACGTGCCCGGCACGCCATCGGCGGCATTCATTTGCCCCGGCCATCCGCTGCTCGATTCGGTCATTGACCTCACCTTGGAGCAGCATCGCGCCTGCTTGCGCCAGGGCGCCATCCTCATCGACCCCGACGACCCATCCGAATCGCCACGAGCCCTCTTCTATCTGGACCACTCGATCCGGGACGCGGTGCGTTTATCATCGGGCGCCAACCGGGATATCTCGCGCGAGCTGCAGTTCGTCGAAATCCACAAAGACGGGACGATCAAGTCGGCAGGCTCCGCTCCGTACCTCGACTATCGCCCGGTGACCGACGACGAGCGCAGCCAGCTCGCCGGGCACCTCGACCAGCCGTGGCTTACCGGCAACCTGGAGACGAAGGCGCTCATTCATGCGGCCCAGCATATTGTGCCGCATCATCTGACAGCCGTTCGTTCGCGACGGGACGAGTTGATTGACAAATCGACCCGGGCCGTGCGCCAACGACTCACGAAAGAGATTGCCCATTGGGATCACGTCGCAGCCGAGAGACCGGATGCATAGCGCCACATTTGCCGCTCCGCCAAGCCGTGATTCCTCCTTCATTACTCTTACGACCGGCACAGGGGCATCCGGGCTCAGTCTGTCAGCATTACCATAGACATACTCATCGAGCATGAAGTCGCCGGCAACGATGATGTGGCAGCGCTGCCAATCATCCAGCACGTCCTCAGGAATAGAACTATTCACCACGCAACTCCTCGCACTCGATGAACGCGTAACACGCCATGTGGAGAATGGTCATCTGGACGTCTTCGACCCGACCATAGTGAGTGTCGTCCACGACGACTACATGGTCCACGAGATCAGTCACCGGTCCTCGTGTTCCGCCAACCATGGCAAACGTGGTAAGGCCTGAATGACGGGCCCAATATGATGGCATTGACCAGATTGGCTGATGCGCCGCTCACGCCTATGGCCATTAGCAGATCACCCGCTCGAGCGATGTTTTCCAACTGGCGAACGAAGATACTGGCGAATCCATCGTCGTTCCCCAATGCCGTGGTCCACGGTGAATTGTCCGCCAAAGACATGACGCGGAATCGCTTTGCGAGGATGTCGGAGGCCGATTTGCCAAGATCCACTGCGAAGTGCGAGGCATTCGCCGCACTCCCCCCATTTCCCGCTATGAATATCGAAGCGCCTCTTTTCCACGCTGACTTTAAGAGGTCGACCAACAGTACGACGTCGCGAAGCGCGATGGACTCGAGAACGTTCCGTTGTCGCATAAGGTAGGAGCTTAGCCATTCATGAAGTGTGGATGTCATCATTCTGATTTGGCTTTCGTGCTAACTGATGCTGCCCCGGGCACGCCGCGTAACCCCTAGATGTCGACCCACGACAAGCACGGCGCTCAGATGGACTCCCGCTGCGAAAAGTATATCGAGTAATTGCCTTATGCGTATGGTGGAGGGAGGAGGGAGAAGCGACGTTATTTGCGGCTGAACACCCGTTCCTCCTGCACTCTTGGTGAAACCTGATGAAGATTGGCATCGGGTAGCGGGCGAGGATGCACGGAGGGGATGGTTAAAACCTTGCGGAACGGAGCCCGCGACGGTGCCGTGGTGTCTTTCTTCCAGCCCGACACGTGTTGCAGAGTTCGAGTGCGCAGCCTCTCTTCTAGCCGCATTTTCACCGAGCGCTTTACCTCAGTTGGATGTCTGTGGGCCAGGCTGATCAGGTCCTCCGAAACACGAACACCCTCGATGCCGCGCTGCTGCACCACCGCCTGGGTTCGGATGCTTGGGTGCGAATGCGGTCCGCCTTCTGCAAGAGTCCGGGGCCCCCCGCTCGACATCGATGATCGTGCGATCATCAATGTGGCGCTGATCAGTGCGGAACCAACGGGGTTCGTTGCGCACACGCAGTGCAATCTACCGCATGCGCGAGTTGCGCACGGTTCTCGCATTCTTTCGAGTAGTGCATGGCTCGCACCGTCAGTCACCTAAATTTTTGCAAGAAAGGGGGCATAATCTACGAGGGCGACTTAGCTGTTCAAATGGCTATCTTGACCGTTCCGAGGTGATGGTGAACACGATGCGACACCACGACTTCTTCCCGCTCGCTCAGCCGATCAACGCTAATCGAGCCGCTCCGGTGGCCACAGGGACCGAGGGACTTCGCTGATTGCTTCGTTTCGTTATCCGATCCATATTGGCGGGCAATGACGAATCCAGCACCGAATTCATCTCTGCCTGCTTTCATTTCACCCGATGATCGAAACGAGCCTTATGCAACATCGACAGCGGCCATCGGTTGTGACAGAATGGATTGTGGTTCACTACGAGTACGAATCGGACCTGCCCGTCAAGAACCGTTTCATTGTTCGTTTGGAATGTCAGCATTATTGGCATTTTCCTGCCACGTTCGTAGCGCCTGAGACGATCGGCGGAACTGCGACACGACTCCACGTCACCTGACTCTGCCGAACCACGGGATCACGTCACATCGACTGCGTCACGTTTGAAACGACCCATATGAGGCTCCGCGCCGTTGCCGGTGGCGGTTGTGTAACGGCAACGCGACCGCTCCGGCTTCGGTTACTGATGGTGGCTTCGCGCTCTGGTGTGGAACGCCCATGTTGCTTCTGGCCACAGCATTCAGTGTCACTTTTTCGATCGGACCGGCCACCGATGAATCTTCCATCACTTTGCAAAGGAACAAAACCATGAAGAAAAACGACCCTGACCGTCCAGCAACCGGCAACCCGTCTGTTGAGGAACAACGCCGGCGCCAGCTTGCCGAAGACCTTGGATACGTGCTCGCATGGCACTGGCAGCAGCGATGTGCCGCCGGCAAACGCTTACCCTTACAGAAGGCACCCATAGCGTATGAGCGTCCAAAGCGCCGAAGAAGAAGATTAGAATGAAAATCGGAGGCTCCGATGTCTGTTCACCGGTCAGTTCGAATCGTTCGGATTCGCAGCAATATTCAGCACTCCATCAACACTGTCGATCACCGTCGGGCTGTTATTGCATCAACTACGCGCCTCGTCGCTGAGTTGGTTGTCGAAGCGATGGCCGATCCGGAACACCCGCTACAGCACGAACTCGAGGAACTACGAATCGTCATCCAAGTGACGGAATTTGAAGCTGGTGGAAGCGGTGCAGATCCAAGTCGCACGAGTTCACATCCGCGACCGTCGTCTGGTCAAGCGCGTGGACTTTCCTCCGACGAGTTGCAGCTTGCCGCGTGGTTCTCGCCGCAGCCTGCCATCAGTGCATCAGCAATCAGACGCTGCTGGCGCATTCAGCTGCTGCTCTTGGTAGGTGTCAGTCTTCCGTCGGGCGCACCAGCCGTCGCCGACGCGCTGGGCCGGACTCTTGATCAAGTTGAAGCGGCTGCCAGACGAGGTGCGCACAACACGACGCTCCGATGGAACGCCGAGACTTACCTGCAGCGACTCGAGGAGGCTGTTGACCTGCTGGTGTGGGACGGACCTCTCCTCCGTTTGGAAGGAAGAACACTTCGCCAAGGCGCGGAGGAGGTCAGACTGAGCATACAGCAGTCGGCGTTCATCAGGCGCTTGAGTCAGTCCTTCGATGAATTCGTCTCGGTCAGCGATCTTCAGAAAGCAGGCGTGAACAACCCAACGAAGATCAGATCGCAGATCAATAAGAAGCTCGGCACGAAAGACGTTCAACTGACGATTCTCGCGCACCAGCAGATGTACAAGCTCACCGGGACGCAGGTCCACATGGATCACCCTGCGACGGCGCCGGCGGGGATCGACTCGCCGCGAACGACTGCCGTGCGTCGCCGCAGAATGTGATTTGCTGGCTCATCTTCGCTGACCTAACAGCCACCCATTTCCGAGCATTTCGAGCATCGAAATACCCAAAAACCACCCAGCACTGCGGGAAGAATTCAACACCTCGCCGACGGTCGGCGCGATGTGATTGACTTCCTGCGGGTGTCTGTATGCCCTCGATCGGCCTCCAACCCGACGAAATCGAAAAGGCCTTCGCCAACGACGATCTCCATCGGCGATTCCCGGCGATTCTCTCCGTCACACAGGCAGCCGAATTGCTCGGCCGACCTGCTGACACCATACGCCTGTGGATTACCCAAGGCAAACTCAAGGGCGCGGCCCACAAGCGTGGCAAGGCCCATTTCATTTGGCGCGACCGCCTCATCAAAGTCATCTTCGATGGTCCGGAATGGCGGAACTAAAGGTTTTGCAGAGCGGTTTTCCATCACGAACCAACGCGGAAGAAAGGAACAACCCTATTGAATTCGGATCCCCCAGACACGCCATCAGATCGAACGCGACTCAGCAGCAAAATCACCCTCGTTCAGCGCGGTAAGAAGGGAACTTATCATGCCGACTTCCACCATCTCGGGAAGCATTGTCGGATGTCCATGAAAACATCGAATTCGCGATTCGCCAAGACGATTGCTCAAGCTTTGGAACTCAAACTGTTAAGCGGCACCTTTCAGCCGGCACCGAAAGCGATCGACTTTCGTTCGGCGATCAAAGTTTTTATCGACGATCGGGAGACCAAGCAACTCAAGAGCGCCACCATTGCCAAGTACCGTAGCGACCTCAACATCTTCGTCGACTATGCCATTACTCAAGGCGTTCGCTTGATCCAGCAGTTGGATTACCGCCTGTTCGATGGCTTCCTGACTCACCTTCGCAGCCAACAATTCAGCCCCAAGTATATCTACTGCATCTCCATGACCATCATGGCGTGGACCAAGTGGTTACGCCGACAGAAGCACATCGCGTCTAATCCGCTGGAAGGATACTCGCTCTCCAAACCGAAACCCCGCAGACATCCTGCGGCCACCAAAGAGCAGGTGTTCGCCATGCTGGCACGTCTGTCAGGCCTCGAACTGGTTGTCACCGCCACCGCAGCCTTCACGGGGATGCGCGTCGGCGAAATCGTTGCCCTTCGCCCGGATGATGTCGACCTGAAGAACGCCATCATCCACGTCCGCAGCAGTGAAAACTGGGATCCCAAAACGGCGTCTGGCGAACGGGCGATTCCCGTTCATCCGCGACTTCTGGCAATGCTCAAAGCGTACCGCAAGGCTTTCCCCGTCCGCGCCGGCCAGACGTCATTCTTCACCGGGCCTCCAAGCACGCGTTACCCGAAGGGTGACCATCCGCTGGACCGCATATGGATCAACACGCTGATCAAGCGAACAGCCACTTCGCTCGGCTACCCAGTGGGCCGTGAAGTTCTGGGCCTCACGGCCCACTCCCTTCGCCGCTCGTTCAAATCCATTGCAATCGACGCCGGCGTGCCCGAGTCTCTGGTCGATCGCTGGGTCGGCCACATCGGGTCGCGCGAGATCAACGATCATTACTACCGGCCGCAACAGAGCGCCGAGTGGATGTCCCGCATGCCGCTTGGACGGTCGTCCAAGGGCGAGATCAACCGTATTACTGGAGCCCCCAAATGAAACGTCGTCGGAAAAGGAACCTTCGTTCTCAGCTTCGTCGCCGTCGTCTCAAAGATCATCCTTTTCGATCACAGCGCGGCCGCTACGCTCTGGCCCTGATCACGCTGGCCATCTGGCTGGTTCCCGTCCTCATGGCGGAACTGGGCATCCCCGAAGCCTCACCGGAGTGGCTGCCTCGCGACTCAAGATCGCAGGTCGACTATGTCTCCTCTGATCATGACGAGGCCCAGCAGACGGAGACCAAGCGGGAAAACTTGAAGGTCGACGATCGGGACAAAAGCGGGACAACGACTCGGGATTTGCAGACCGTCCCTACGAATTCGCCTGTTTATGAGGCGAATTTGAACGTGCCTTCACAGGACGGGCAGAAAGCCGGACTCTGTGAGTCCGGTCAGACACGCGATGCCCGTCTTCGGGCTGAGCGTGTCTGAATTCGCGCGGCAGGCGCACCATAAAAATTGCTTGTCCCCCGCGCGAATCGGGTCGCTTGGGCATTGAGCCTCGCAAGTCGACCCCGGGGGCGGGTTTGCAAAACCCGGCTCTGAAAAAGCAAAAGGCTCTGAAAAGATACCCGCGCCGGATGTCATGCACCCCATCCGTTGCATCATCAGGAAAAACTTCTTCCTGATCCGATAAGGATTCTTATACTTGATCTGTTCCTTCCCCGGCCCCTCGGCCCCCGGCCCCCCGGACCCGCTCATGCTTTCCATCCACGCCCCCGGCATCTCGTTCTCCCGCCGCGAACTTCTTCGTGTCGGCAGCGCATTGGGCCTTTCCGCACTCGCCCTGAATCAGGCCCGCGCCTCTCAGCCGCTGCGTCCTCGCAGCGCGTTCGGCTCATCCTTCGGCAAAGCCAAAGCCTGCATCGTCCTCTACCTCGCAGGCGGCCCGCCTCAGCACGAAACATGGGACCCCAAGCCCGATGCCTCCGCCGACATCCGAGGCCCTTTGGGAACCATCAAATCCAGCCTGCCCGGCCTTCATGTCGGCGAACTCATGCCTCTCCTGGCGAAACAGGCGCACCGCTGGTCCGTGCTTCGCGCTTTGCGCACCGCCGACAACGCTCACTCCGCCAGTGGTTACTACATGCTCACCGGCCGCCCGCACCTGCCCAAGAACCAGGAAAATGCCACCGCGAAGGACCCCAACCTCTGGCCTTCCATCGGCGCCATCGCCAATCGCATGCTCCCGCGCCGCTCCGCGCTGCCCAGTGCCGTCACGCTGCCTGAGCACATCTGGAACACCGGCATGATCCCCTGGCCCGGCCAGGATGCCGGCTTCCTCGGCCGCTCCTTCGATCCCTGGCTTTTGCACTGCGATCCCAGCGAGCCGAACTTCAATGTCTCTGGCCTGGCCCTGCCTGATGGCGTTTCGCAGGTTCGCCTCAATGATCGCCTGTCACTCCACAAGCAGCTCGACAATCACTTTGCCCGCATCGAAAAATCAGGCCAGCTCGAAGGTCACAACGCATGGACCCGCACCGCAGTCGATCTGCTCGGCGCCAGCGGACCGCGCAAAGCTTTCAACCTTGGAGAAGAGTCGCCCGAAACCCGCGCCCGCTACGGCAACCATCGCTTCGGCCAGAGCGTGCTGCTGGCCCGCCGTCTCGTCGAGTCCGGCGTCTCCCTTGTGCAGGTCAACTGGACCCGCGACAAGGATGGCAACAACGACAGCCCGATGTGGGACACGCACAAGGATCACATCCATTACCTGAAGAACAAACTGATGTCGCCGATGGATGCCGCGTGCTCCGCCCTGATCGATGACCTGAGCGAGCGCGGTATGCTCGATGAAACCCTCGTCGTCTGGATGGGCGAGTTCGGCCGCACTCCCAAATTCAACGCCGGCGGCGGCCGCGACCACTGGGGCAATGTTTTTTCGGTAGCCCTGGCCGGCGGCGGCATCCGCTCGGGCATCGTGCATGGTTCATCCGATGCCATGGGCGCCGAACCCAAAGACGGCGTGGTCATCCCCGAAAACCTCTTCGCCACCATCTACCACTGCCTGGGCCTGGGGCCGGATGCGATGTTCCACGATCAGCTCAACCGCCCGCATCATGTGGTGTATGGGGAGGTGGTGCGGGAGATTACGTGAATGGATTCCTGAACAATCTCACGTCCAAGCCGCTTGCGGCGTAGCAGCAATCCCTGGTTCACGGTACATCGGGAGGTTATTCAGAAGTCCCTGAAGCGTTTGCAGATTGGCCCTGAGCACCGACTTTGGCTCATCCGTCTTCTAGGGCAACGACCCATGCAAGAAACAGAATTGGCGGAGTTGTACCCGCTGCAAGTGGAGTGAATGGGCCATACAGGGCGCGAAGTTCACGGTCGTCGAAGAGGAGGACGGCGCGAAGTTTTTGCAGAACGGCATCGACATCTACGCCGCCCCCGGAACCCCCGGAACCCCCGGAACCCCCGAGATGCTCGTGCCGATCGACAAGGGGTCTTTGGAGAAGGGATCGGCGGAGCCGCCGCAAGCGGATCAGGACGCGGATGAACCGGCGCCATTTGCCAAGCGGCGGGCCGTTCAGCCGTGGTCGGCGGACTTCCCGCCCGTGTTTTCCCATGTCGCCGTCAAGGAGCTTGCGGCGCTGGCGGCCGATCCGGCTGAGAACGTCAAGGTCGGCGCCCAAAGCGCCGCATACAAGGCGGCCAAGGCCGGCGATGCGGACGCAGCGGCGAGGATCGTGACGGCGGCGATCGATCCCGAAGCCATCGCCGATCTGGGGCGTCGATTCCCCAATGCCGTCGTGGTCTTCGTTCATGCCGAGGAGGCGGCGGGACGCAATGCCCTTCCCGGCCTCTACGCGCAGGCGATCGGCGACATCACCGGCCTGCCCGTGCGAGACAAGATCGTGCAGACCAACCGCGTCCATCACACGGGGGCGGGCGCCTGGCATCGGCTGGTCACGCCGCCGGCGTTCGACGGGCCGGTGGAAGGTGGGCGGGATCACATCCTCGTCGATGACGCGATGACCACCGGCTCAAGCTTGGCGGCTCTGCGGCATTACATCGAGAGCCGCGGCGGGCGGGTCGTCCTGGCCACGACGCTGGCGCACGCGCCTTCGCGCTGGCCGGGCGTGCCGGGCACGCAACTGGCGATTTCGCCCGCCACGCAGGGCGCCCTGCGCCGCAAGTTCGACGCGAAGGAAGTCGATGCTATACTGTGGCATCATGGCGTCGCCCGGTCCATCCAAGAACTCACCGAAAGCCAGGGGCAACTCCTCCTCGGCGAGCTATCATCTGACGCCATCCGAGATCGAATCGCTGCGGCAGGACGCGCAGCGGTTGATCAAGGAGGCCAAGGGCCGCTTCCTCCATCTCAAGCCGAAGGCGAAGTAAGGGACCGGGAAGAGCCGCCGCGGTTCGCGCGACGCGATCGGTCCGACGATAAGACAGAAGCAGGAGCAGTGACGGGCGACGTCCGCGAGTTCGGTTCCACGCAGATCAGCCTGCCCCCGGAAATGACGGCCCGCATCCTCGACCTGGGCCGGATGATCCCCGACGACATGCTGGCCGACAAGGGGCGTGAATCCGAGCCGCACATCACGGTCAAGTACGGCCTGCACACGGATGATGCCGCCCAGGTCCGCGCCGCTCTGGCCAAGGTTTCGACCGGCCCGGCGCGGTTCATGCTGGGGAACATCACCGTGTTCCCGGCGAAGAAGGAAGACGCCCCCGGAGGTTCGGAAGGGGCCGATGTCGTCAAGGTGGATGTCATCAGCGGCGGGCCGCGCGGGCTGCAAGGTCTCAACAAACGCATCGCCGGCGCGCTGGAACACACGGACCCGCATCCGACCTACCAGCCGCACATCACCATCGCCTACGTGAAGGCCGGCGAGGGCGAGCGGATCGCCAGGAGCCTGTCACCGGTCAGGGGAATGACCGGTCAGGCCGACGCGCTCACCTTCTCGAACAAGACGGGCCAGCGCACAGAGATGCCGCTGGGAGGGAAAGGCACGGAGGCATCGAGGCACGAAGGCACGAAGGGTTCTGATTCCCCTCCCCTTCGTGCCTCCGTGCCTAATGCCTCCGTGCCTTCCGCCGAGCGGTTCAAGGTGAGCGAGCAGGACCTGCGCCGGGCGTGGGCCTACGGCGAAGGCGAGCCGTCGGCGCCCTTCGCATGGGGCGTGAAGCAGTTCATCGTGGACAAGGCGGCGCGGCTTCGTGACGTTCCGGGTGTCACCCGCGAAGAGGCGATCGAGGCCAGGCGCGGTTACGACGCGGCCAGGGCGGGTGCGTCACGCTCGGTCCGCGAGGACCTCGAGGATACGGCGGATCGCCAGCGCGGCGCCGACGCCGATCAGCCGGGGTTGTTCGCCAAGCGGCTTTACACCGGCGACGCGATCCCCGGCGTTTTAACGCTTGGCGACCTGAATGCCGACAGCTATACTGACCCTCTCTGGAAGGCGCTGGCCCATGACGGACGACTCCCCCAACCCGACATCCACACCGGACACCGGACGGCAATTGGCCGAATATCGGAAGGTTTTGCGGCGCCTTCGGGTCGAACGGGGGGACCCGCCCTGGGAGCCGATTTCCCACCATCTGTCCGAAGAAGAGAGCAGGCAACGCATCGCAGCATCGAAGGCGCGCATCGCCGCATCGCCGCTCTTCTTAAAACCGACAACGAAGCGCTGATCTCCACGTACATCACCGATGCATTGACCGATCACAGCGTCACCATGGGGGACGCTGGGTTGGATGCTTTCGTGTCGCAACTGCGCCGTCGCATCCCTATCGTCCCCGCCAAGCGCTGGACCGCGGGGCTCGACCTGATGGCCAAGCACACCCAGGAGGCGCTGGTCTATTCCAGCCCGACAGGCGCGGTCTATAAACTCATCAAGACCAACGAAGACGGCACGGCCAAGGGCGCCGTGCGGCTCGACGCGGTGCGCACCGATCCCCAGGGCCGCCCCTGGCTCGACGGCTCGGTCCATCGCAATGAGACGCCCCTGCTGGAAGCGCTGCGGCGCATCGACCGGGCCAACGAGCACGGCGGGTTCGTCTTCACCGAACTGGCCGCGATCACCGCCGACGGCCAGTTCATCACCAAGCAGCCGCTGATCGACGGCAGGATGGAAGAGGACCCCACGCGGCGGGCGATGGCCTTGGAGAAGGTCGGGCTTCGTCCCGTGGGCATGGCCGGTTCATCGGCGGTCGCCACGTTGCCTGATGGCCCCCGGGGCTCCCGGGGCCCCCGGGGGCCCCGGGGGCGCGTGCTCGGAGCGATCGACCTGCACTTCAACAACCTGCGGATCATCGGCGACACCGCCTTCATCTTCGACGCGGCCAACGACCTGCTCACCACCGAGCAGGAAGCGGAGCTGCGCAGGCTGCTGCCCAGGGAGCCGAAAGAGTGGACGCAGGAGCAGGGGCGGTTCGCCAAGCGGCGGGCCGCAAGGCCGGATGTCGAAAGGTACCGCGATCTCGACGTGTACGACCGGCGCGTGTACGACGCCATCCGCGAGCATATCGACCCGATCGCTGCCGGCAAGCTGAACGAATACGGTCTGTTCGACATGGCGTACGGGCCGCTGCCGGTCAAATACAAGGATGGCGAGTGGCGCATCCCCGCCCCGATGTACATGGACACCGGTGTGACCGACAAGTCCGCCCTGTGGCGCGGGAGCCGCCCGCGCACCTTGGGCCAACTGGCCTCGGCGCTCCGGTTGGACCCCTGGTCGCTGGCGCTCGATTACGGATGGCCGGAATGGATGATCGACGCGGACGCTTTCATCAAGGATCACGGCCTCGCCGGTCTGGGCGGCGAGCTGGCCGCGGCGCGGCGGGAGATCGCCGACCAAGCCAGGGAAGAGGCCGACTACCAGCGGTTTATAAAAGAGGAAGGCGAGCTGGCGGATAAAGAGGAGAATGAGGCGAGGGATGCCGCTCGCGGCGTGGTTATCGAATACTCCGACGCCGCCAGTCTGAAAGAGGCCGCCGACGAACTGGGGATGCCCCAAGACAGCGAGACGGTCCGGCTCTACTACGAACGCAAACTGCACAAGGCGGAGGCGCTCCGCCGCGCCGGCGTGATCATCGCACGGCATGAAGACACGGATTACGACGCGCTGCTGGCGCGGGGCATCGACCGCGACACCGCGCGGGCTATGATCCAGGGGAAGTTCGCCAAGCGGCGGTTGCCGTCAGGGGCGAATGTCACCGTCTTCCGCGACATCGACGCCCTGGGCTTTTACTCCCCGCTGCTGCGGGCCGCGCAGGCCCTGCCCGGCGGCGACGACGCGAAGATGACGCCCCGGCAGGCGGCGGCGTTCATCGCCAAGCAGCCGGGCGTCAAGCCGGAGGAGATCCTGTGGTCGGGCTTTGATCAATTCATGAATGAGCGGGGAAGGGAAGGCACGAAGGCATTGAGGCACGAAGGCACGAAGGGGGGAGGAGCAGGAGCTGCGGCAGGGGCGGAAACTGCCGCTGCTTCCGCCTCCGTCACCAAGGGCGAGATCGTTGACTACATCCGCTCCAACCAGGTGATGGTTGAGGAGGTGGTGTTGGGCGGGCCTCTTTCCGCCGAGGGGCGGGGGCGGATCAGCAAGGCCATCGACGCCGCCCGGGGCAGGTTCGCCGACTGGACGGACGAGAACGACCCGGAATGGTCCCACGTCAGCGACGTGACGGTGGAGAACAGGGAGTTCGATGCTTCATGGCCCGACGGCACGGAAGTCCATGTCAGGGCCGGCAACCCGGATCGACAAGACTCCGATTGGTCCGATGGCGGCTGGGTGAACGCGAAAGTCGAGTTCCCCGACGGGCGGTACGCGGAGGCGGGAATCTGGTTCAATGAGGACGGGGAGGTGACGCCTTACTCCCAAAGCGATGTCGCGGACTTTGACGCCGGCGTGGACGAGGACGGCGAGGCTCGCCGCTGGTTCACCGACGAGGACTGGGACACGATCCAGGCGGCTTTGGGAAAGGTCAAGGTGAACGTCGAGCGCTCGCTCGATGGTGGCTTGCAGCGCGACAAAGACAAGTTCGACGACCTGCTCGACAACCTGGAGGCGGCGGTCGGGGACGGGGATGCGGACATCGCGGAGGACATCCTGGACCAAATGGAGTCGCTCGAATCTCGCTACGGCGATGACTCGCTCACGTCGTCAATCCGCGACGTGTTCGAGGAAGAAACGGAGGGAGACGTCAGCCAATACGAGAAATGGACGCTGCCCGGCGCCGATCCCGGCAGCTACCGCGAGATTCTCCTGACGCTGCCGGCGAAAACATTCCAAACCCCGCGCGTTGACGCGGAGGTTGAGGCCCTCGGACGCATCAACACCGGGGACATGTACCGAGCCTCGCACTTCGAGGACACGCCCAACGTCATCGCCCATGCCCGCGTCAACGATCGCGTCGATGCGGACGGGAAGCGGCTGCTGTTCATCGAGGAGATCCAGAGCGACTGGGGGCAGGAGGGACGGGACGCGGGGTTCTCGGTCGCCGGCAGCCGCGCGGCGGCGCTCGACGAAGTGCGGGCGGCCAACGCCGATCTTCGCCGGGCGGGCCTGTACTCCCAAGGTGCGTCAAACAGCGTATTCCATCGCCTGGGCACCAACGACGGTGTCTTCGAGGCCACCGCCGCCGAAGCCGCCGCGATGGAAAGAATGCGGGCGGCGCGGCGGGCCCTGGCCGAGGTGGATGAACAGGTCCCCGACGCCCCCTTCGTCAAATCCACCGACGCCTGGGCGGGACTCGCCCTGCGCCGCATGATCCGCCTCGCCGCCGAGCAGGGCTATGACACCATCGCCTGGACCACCGGGCAGCAGCAGATCGAGCGGTACGACCTGAGCAAACAGATCGATTCGCTGGAGTGGGAAAAGACCCCCGGGGGCGACATTGATGGCAAAAAGGATGGCGTGCGCATCGCCACGCAGTGTTGCCGCCGATTGCCCTCGTCGTAGAAGGTCACCAGT
>CAZYPK010000120.1:0-16771 GCA_964649195.1 uncultured Phycisphaeraceae bacterium | reverse complement strand
ATCCGTCGCTGCGTCGGATGCGTTATCCGATGTGCAAAGCGGATAAACAAGAGTTATGCCGCACGAAGACCTTCGCAATCGGGGACTTCTCATCATGCAATCGCTGCTCGCATACTGGAAGCCTGAAACCGCTGACCGCGAGATTGAACGTGGTGCGACGCTCGATCACGCGGCCAGCGAGCAGTTCAAGCGAGTCGACATCGGCGACCATGTTTGGATCGTCACAACGCGAGGCGGCCAGCTCTCGCTGTTGGGCCGCATCATCGTCGGGCACGTGACCGATCAAGGCGGTGCTAGCAAGCTTCTTGGCACGGAGGATTTGTGGAGGTCTTCTCATCATATCGTCGCCGCCACGGGCACTGCCGAACCAGTACGTGAAATCGACATTTCGGAGTTAGCCGGGTCGCTTCGTTTCGAGAGCAAGCGTGATCGTCTGAGCGTCGATGCAGGGATGGTAAGTGCTCAGCAGCTTCAGACGATGCGCATCTTGCACCCAGACTCGGCATCGGACCTGGAGACGGCCATGCGGCGTGCGGTATAACCAAACGCTGCAATGGACCGTGCGGGCATCACGGGTCCCCGTGATTCGTCGGACGGTTGCCCGCCCGCCCGGCCATTGAACGTTGGTCCGTTCGGCGGCGGAGGTAGCATGTTGACTCTGATCATTGCCCCGACCGGCGACGACTCCAACGACGGCCGCACGCTGGATACTCCCATCCAGACGATCTCTCGCGCCCACGAACTCGTGGCGGAGGTCTGCCAAGACAGTCCGCAAGACGTGGCCCTTCGAATCGGACCCGGTGAATACAGAGGCCAACAGACGCGCTGGCGGTTCACGATGCCAGACCACACGATCAGGATCATGCCGCTGTTCAACGACAAAGTCCGTCCACGGTTCATCGGAGCCGGCGGCACGTGGTTTGGCCTCGATCACGCACAGCGAGTAGGGTGGGTTGAGTCCGCGAAACCCACCGCGTGCGGCGAACAGACTTTGGATGCCGCGGCCTCCGGATGGTGGGTTTCGCCGAGCCTGTTCATTCACGAGACATGGGTAACACTTGTACATGACACATGGGTGACACTTTCACGGGTTTGATTTCATACCACCTGTCGGCTCCGGGCACGTGCCAGAGTGTCCAGTGGAATTGTTCGAACCTGACGCCACGCAAAGTACACCGACAGTATCGCCTCTCCCTCCTCCATGCGCACCTGCTGGCCGGCCAGGCCTTCGCCTACGCTGATGCGTTTGCCCTGCCAGCTTACATCGCCATGCCTTCCGACGGTGCGCAGCGTCGCGCCGGGGTCGTAGATCACGGCCGGCAACTGGGCCGGCCGCGGTCGTTCGCTGGGGCACGAAAACGGGACAGGTCCAATAAACGACTTAAGATATTTGGACCTGTCCCGTTTTCGCCCCTTCCGCAGCAAATGAAAGGTCACCATGAAAAGGCAGGGGCCGTGCGCATTGATATTCAGCTTTGGGGCCACGAGCGCGTGAAGCTCTCCGACCGTGCGGATTTCGCAGCAGTCCTTGTCGGGGAGTTGAATGCCAAACGCATCCTCCACCTCCATCACAAGTTCGATGAGGTCCATGCCCATGGGTGGATGATAATCGATGCCCGGCATGATGGCACTGGCAGCCGAGCCTGCCAGCGGCATCAACCGATCAAAATGCTAACAACTGAAACCCTTGAGTCAAGCATGATTTGCGGATAAAATGGGACAATCAAGGTTGAATACGTTATCCAACCTGTAGGTTGCCTAAACAGAGTTAGGCCTATGGCAACGTCCGCCATTCAACTCGTCGTATCTGGTGCCGCGACAGCCGCGGCGATTGGACTTCAGTACATTTACGGTGCACGACATGCCACGAGAACACAGCCTGTCGATTTGTTCCATACATTGGCATTGCTCTGCACGGTCATCGTGATGTTCGTTTGCGTGGCGGCGTTGGTCACCCTGGTTCGATCCCCGACTGTTGGATCGGTTGCTACTCTGCTTATTTGTGCCGGGCTGTTCGTAATTGCCTGCTCTTTCGCGCTTGTCGTCGTCTGAGCCGGCCCAACCCGACCATGAAGCCGGGGTCCAGTCAAGAGGGCGGAATGTGATTTCGTTGATCTTTTCTTGTTCGTTCCTTTCCGTCCGAATCTCAAAAAGCTGATGGATTCAACCGACCCTTCAGGGTGTCCGCTCTTTTTGATCGGTGCCGACCAAGGGGGGCGAAAACGGGACAGGTCCAATAAACGACTTAAGATATTTGGACCTGTCCCGTTTTTCTCCCCAATATGTAGATGGGGTAAGGGCAAAAAAATAACGCGGCAGTAACAGCGAATGCCATCAAGGAGCACAGCGATGAAATTCTTGTTGATAAGCACAGTTCTAATGTTAGTATCGTGCGGTCAACTGTATAGCCAACCATATTCCTGGGAAAACTTCAAGAAATGCGTGGAGTCTGCGCCTTCAGTGATGCTTTATCCTGTGCAGTTGGAACAATTGGGAAAAAGTTATCATGCCATAGGATCGTATCAGCGTAGGGGTTTGAAGAGTTATGAATGGGGTACATATGTTACATTTGGAAGTCGTTATCAGATTGTAATGGCTATCGACGTTCAATTGAATAATGAGCATTCGGAAATCATAAAAATACTTGGTGAACCCAGGTTCCGCCTTTTAATATATGACAATATTATTAAAAACAAGGGAGGTGGTTATGAATCAAGTTTTGAAGCCGATATCAAGTTTACCAGGAAAGAATGGGCGGAAATGGTCAAGCATAGTGGTGATATTGAAAAAATGTTGGCTGTGATAAATGTCATAGAGAATAAGGCAAAGCTTCAGCACTTTGATGAGTTGGCCGAAATTGATCTTCCAGAACCTAAATATCGAATCAGGCTGACGCCATAATATATAGTAGTAGGCCTTCGACAAGCAGATCAATCTGCTGATTGGCTATCAAGTCACCACCTACATCTATGGCGTTACCCCCACCAACACCGCCGAGAGCGAGTAGTAGTCCGACTACGCTAATCTGGTGGGTTGGGAGCCTTCGTTTCGACCAAATTTTCTCAAAATTACCGTTTCAGCAACTCACAGTTTTAGAGTAGTCGGACTAGTAGGGTGGGTTGAGTCCGCGAAACCCACCCTATTCGCTACTCGCTACTCGCTGCGCCGTTCGCTCTACTTGCCGGATGTCGGCAAGATCAAGATGGTGCCGATCCAACCGTCACTTTGGGGAATATCAACGGTATCGCCCTCGTTCATGGTGCGCACGTAGATGAACAGCCGGCTCTTTTCTTTATCGTTGTAGTGGAACGAGCGGTCATTCATCGGCTTCCACCGGGCGTCCAAGGGTTGGGTGTTCGTCGCAATGAACACCAGCCCTGATGTCTTCGCCTGAGCCTTGATTGAAGCGCGTCCACCGCCGGCCTTTCGAGTGAAAGTCCAACCCTCGAAATCCTTGGGTACTTCCTGCCAAATGAATCCTCTGTTGCTGAACGCGACTTCCCCATTGGCGAGTTTTCCCAACGCGTATCCATTGCCGGACAGGACCAAGTTTGCAGGACGTGCGACTCCCGTCATCTTTGCGGGCTTGGATGGGGTCGCAAGTGTCACGGACGAATCGACGATCTTCTTCACATCCGCCACCAGGGCCTGAACCCTTACACGTTGAAGGCCTTGTGATGGATTCATGTCGAGGTACTGTTGCCCGTATCGGGCGATACGGCCAGCCAATGAACCGGATTGGGGTGCAATCTGTCGCAGGGCTGCATACCACTCGACAAGGGAAAGCAATTCCGTTTCGCCAAGACGTGAACGGTCCTGCGATGCAAGCGCCACGGATTTTTCCATCTCCTCATCCTTCACCCGATTCAGGAACGGCAGCGCCCCCGCCGGGTCATCCAGTTCGATCACGTATATTTTCACAATCTCCTCCGCCGTCGCGGAGTCGTTCGCATCCTTGAGCAGCTTCTCCTGCAAACGTGCGAGGTTCTTCACGGCACGATCCCGCGCGGCGGCGAATTCCAATTTCGCTTTCGCTTCCTCCAGCGATGTTGACTTCCGCTGCGTCGCCACCGTCACCGACCGGCGGTAATCCGCCGCCGCTTCCGTGTATTGCTTCTTTTCAAACTTCTCATCGCCCATCGACATCAGCAGGTCGATCAGCGATTCCGTAGCGGGCTCGCGCTCGTCGGCTTTGCCAGCGGTCATCTGACGAGTCAACAGCGTGATCATTTTGTCCTGTGCTGTGGATCGTCTGGTTTCGACATGCTCCGCCAGCAACTGCTGAGCCTCGACGGCAGTCGCAAAACCGTCGGCATGCCTGACGGCCAGATCGTGGGCGCCGTCGCAAAGCAGCGCCAGCAACTCCGGCTGATTCGTGCTGGTTTTCGCGATGGCCAGCATCTCCTTCGCCAGAGCGATGTCATCGGCGCGGTCAACGGTCGCGATGACCGTCTTGATCTTTGCGCTGAAGAGGGAATCGAACACCGCCTTGGATTCGGCGGCGTGGGTGGGCGGGCATGCAAGGTGCAGCAGCGCGAAGCCGCAAGCGGCGAGAGTTTGGAGGAGATTGGATCGCATGACGGGCCTCCGGTGGAAAGGCGGAGTTTAACCGATGTGCGGACGGTGCTGAAAACATTGTGAAGGGACTTCTGAATAACCCCCGATGTACCGTGAACCGGGGATTGCTACGCCGCAAACGGCTTGGACGTGAGGTTATTCAGGATTTCCTGAAGGGAATACAGGGCAAAAGCACACAGGCGAACGGCCTGGCGTCAGCCGTCCGGTTTTGTCCGAGTATCATGGATCATGGTTTGGCCGACCTGGACGGGGGTTTGATGTGCAGGAGGTTTGCGTGCAACTGCCGTTGCCGGAGAATCGGGCGTGGGACTGGCTGCGGGTGCTTCGCAGGCGCTGGCGAGGGGAGACCGCCGCGCCGCCCTGGTGCAGGCATTGCGGCTACTCGGTGCAGGCGCTGGAGAAAAGCCAATGTCCCGAATGCGGCAGCGATCTTCGCGCGGTGGGGATCCTCGATCCGCGATTGGCGCGGTTTCCATCGTGTTTCGTTCTCGCACCGGTCTTCGTATTGGCGGTGTTGTTCTTCAGCATGCCGCTGTTTGAACATCTCGATTTTCATATCCGAAACCTGCCCGGGCGTTATAAGGATTGGGTGTCGGCTCAGGTTTGGAATTGGGATTCTGACGTTTCAAGTCATGGCGATGTTGTGGCTGGGCATTTCATTATTCAATTTGATGCGTCGCCGCAATGGCGAATGTCGAATTATCCAATACGTCCCGCGCGATTCGTACGGGTATTGGTGGTCGCTCAGGAGTACGAGATCGACCTGCATGATCGCACCTATCGCTCAGGCGGTGAAACAAAAGCTTTCACCTCTGAAACTCTCCAAGCCTGGCTGGATATCCCGTCTGATATCGAAATCAAGGGGCACGTTGCCGACGTGATCCAAACCACAATGGCATTCCTTGACTCCATCGGCGAGGGGACGATTGCCCATTCAGGACATCATGGTCGCAACATTGAAGTGTCAAAGAACCATGGCGGCGACATGCTTCAAATCCGCTATCTCTGCTCCTCATACAACAGCACGAAAAACTTCTACAAGATCGGTTACTGGGTTCTCGTGTTGCTTATTCTCTGCATGGGCCTTCGCGGGATCCGTCGGCTGAGCACCGCGCCCAAGCGACGAAATGATGGCCATGTGCGGAAGGGATGGGGGAATGAAGGCACGAAGGGATGAACCCTCTGCCCGTTTATTGATGGTCACTTTAGTAAAAGCCCCAAGCCCAAGGGTGAGGTCCGCCGAACCCTTGGGGTATCGAACCGGAATACCCCGACGGCTCGCGGACTCGCCATCGGGCTTGGGGCTTTTACTAAAGTGACCATCAATAGCGATGGCGCGAAGGCTCGGTGCAGGAAGGCGGTGCGGAGTGCCTTCATCCTTCCGCCCCTTCGTGCCTTCGTGCCTCCGTGCCTTCCCCCCTGCATTCTTTACATATCCGTGACCCGATTTCGCCGATCAACGTAGAATGCCTGGCTGCGAATCCTGGGTAGAATGTGGAAGCGACATGGTGATGCGTAACCGGCGCCCCGGCGACCGTCACTATAAAAGTACCCCTTTCAACGGAATTGACGCATGAATCTGATGCCTGCGTACCGTCGGTGGCTGGGAGCGATCCTGGCTGTCGCTCTTCTGACAGCCTCCCTGGCCCCCTGGCCCGCCGCTCGTGCCGAGGAGGCCGAGGCCACCGGCACCGCCCTGGCGCCGACGATGCGGCGGCTCGCTTCGACCGGCGCGTTCGACAAGCTGGGCGACCTGCTCAAAACCGAGCAGACCCGTCGCAACGACGCCAGGCTCGCCGCCCTGCTTCGGGATGTCGATCTCTATCGCAAGCAGGCGGGCGAACATGCCGCCGTGCGGCGCGAGGCGTTCGACAAGGCTTACAAAAAGATGGTCGATCAGATCGCGGCGGACAACCTCACCGATGCGGTCTTCGCCGCCATCGAAGCGCACGGGCTGGCCGATGATGGCGAGGTGTTTCTCAAGGATGGGAAGGTCGTCGCCCTGGTCAAGACCGTCGAGGATCGCGCCAAAAAGGCGGATGAAGCCCACGACTGGCTCGAGGCGCTGAGCTTCTACCGCAGCATCGAACTGCTCTTCGACGACAGCTCGCTCTACGCGACGCAGGTCAAAAAGCTCGAACGGCAGCTTCGCCTGGTCCGCTCCTACGCCCCCGATGTGCTTCAGAAGCTTTATGATGAACGGGCCGCCAGGCTCAAGGCCCGCAAGAAAGCCGACGACGAGAAGAAGGTCGAAAGCGACAAGCAGGTCGAAGAGGATGACGAGCCGATCAAGGTGACGCGCGAGGCGTGGCAGGATCGGCTCAAGGGCATCCAGATGTCCATGTTCCGGCAGACCATCAGCCGGGCGGCGCATCAGCACATCACCAATCCGGGCTACGCGCCGCTGATCAAGGGCGCGCTTGAGTCGTTGACCATCATGGCCCAGACGCCCGGCCTGGAGGCGTCCTTCAGCCGGTTCAAGGATGGCGAGCGGGTGAAGAAGTTCGTGGCCGGTCTCAAGCGGATCCAGGACAACCTCGATGCGAACAACGCGCCGCTCAACTTCCTCCAGGCTTCGGAGATGATCGATCAGATCACGGAGCTCAACAACACCACGCTGCTGATCCCCGAACCGGTGCTGGTGTTTGAGATGAGCGACGGCGCGACCTCGAAGCTGGATGATTTTTCCTCGATCATCTGGCCCCACGATCTGGAGCAGTTCAGCCGCAATGTGGAAGGCAAGTTCTACGGCGTGGGCATCCAGATCAGCAAGCGCGACGGCCGACTGACCGTCGTCAGCCCGCTCGAAGGCACCCCGGCGCACCGCGCCGGCATCCGCGCCAACGATGTCATCGGCAAGGTCAACGGCGAAGCGACGGCGGACTGGACCGTCGATCGCGCCGTCCGCGAAATCACCGGTCCCGAAGGCACCGAAGTGAAACTGGGCATCGACCGGCCCGGCGAGCAGAAGACCATCGACATCACCCTCCGCCGCGCCGAGATCGTCATCGAATCGATCAAGGGCTGGGACCACAAACCCGGCGGCGGCTGGGATTACTACATCGACCGCGAAAACAAGATCGGCTACGTCCGCCTGTCGCAGTTCATCCCCCAGTCCGTCAAGGGCCTCGATGAAGCGGTCGCCCGCATGGAAAAAGGCGACGGCCTGTCCGCCCTGATCCTCGACCTGCGCGGCAACCCGGGCGGGCTGCTTTCCTCCGCCGTCGATATCTCCGATCGCTTCGTCGGCGAAGGCACGATCGTTTCCACGGTCAACTCCGCCAACCGCGAGACCAAGCGATACGAAGCCAACGCCAACCAGAGCTACCGCCGGTTCCCCGTCATCGTGCTCGTCAACCAAGGCTCGGCCAGCGCTTCGGAGATCGTCTCCGGCGCGGTGCAGGATTACCAGCGCGGCCTGATCATCGGCAACCGCAGCTTCGGCAAAGGCTCCGTGCAGGACTTGTTCCCGATGGACGGCGGCAAGGCGGCGCTCAAGCTCACCACGCAGTACTACCGCCTCCCCGCCGGCCGCATCCTGCACCGCAACCCCGGCGACAAAACCTGGGGCGTCACCCCTGATCTCGAAGTGAAGATGACCGTCACCCAGATCGGCGACATGATCAAGTACCGCCAGGATGTCGATGTCATCCGCGATGAAAACGACAAAGCGGCCGACCCGAAGGCGGAAATCCCCACCGCACAGAAAATGCTCGACAAAGGCATGGACCCGCAGCTTTCGGCCGCCCTGCTGGTGATCAAGACCGGCCTCGTCGCCGAGAACGTCGCCATCGCCGCCAAGGATGGACCGGCAAAAAATCCGTAAGCCTTGAAACTCGAATCACAACAACCCTCGGCGGGCCGGCTTCAAGCCGGCCCGCCTTTTTTCATAACCCCCCGCGCAGCGCCGCCACCCGATGCAGGCCGTTCCCTTCACGCGCCAGCAGAAAACAAAACCGTCCGCGATGGAACCCGCGCACCATCGCACCGGGCGGCGGAAAACCTTCAGGCAACATCCACGAACCCGCGCGCATTGCACCCGCCGTGATGATCCGTTCCTGCTTCAGATCGCCCACCTCCTGATCGCTCAGCTCGCGCACCGGCAGCCAGGGCATCAAGGCCTCCCCGGTGATGACCTGCGTCCGCCCCGGTCCCGGATCAGCCCAAGGCCCGATCGCCGCGCGGCGAAGCTGCGACAGGTGCGCCCCGCAGCCGAGGCGCCGGCCCAGATCGCGCGCCAAGGCCCGCACGTAATACCCGCCCCGCACCGTCAGCCGCAACCTGCTTTCACGAGGCGGATCGTGCGACAGCCAGGCCGCTTCATGCAGGTAAACCTTGGCGGGCTGCATCACCACCGTCTCGCCGCGATGGGCTTTTTCGTAGGCCCGTTCCCCATCGATCCGCTTGGCGCTGGTGGCATGAGGCGTCTGCTCGTGCCAACCGGTGAAAGAAGCGAGTGTTTCATCAAGCTGCGAAGGCGTCAGCGAGGAAGCGTCGCCGGTGAAGGTGATCGGGCCGTGCGGATCACCGTTGTCGGTTTCGACGCCCCATCGCACGGTCGCTTCGTAGGTCTTGGGAATGTCGTGCAGGTGGTCGAAAAGTTTCGTCGCCGGTTCGACCAGGATGAGCAGCAGCCCGCAGGCGAAGGGATCCAGCGTGCCGCCATGACAAAGCCGTGGCGGCTTGCGGCCGCGATCGGTGCGCAACGAATCGTGGCAGCCTTTGACGATGGAAAAACTGGTGGGACCGACAGGCTTGTGAAAGAGATGAATGCCGGGCGTCATGGGAAGTTTTGGGTGGGAAGTTTTTGGGTGATGGTTGGGGCTGAGTCTGCGTGGGTGAGGCTCTACTACGTGGGTGAGACTCTGCATGGGTGAGACTCTGCGTGGGTGGCTGGGGCTGAGAAGTTTTTGGGTGGCTGGGGCTGAGTCCGCGAAGCCCCGGCAAGGCGACCATCGACTTTCAGTTGCGCCACCTTGCTTCGTGCGCCTGGGCCGGGGCTTCGCGGACTCAGCCCCAGCCACCCCCCCGGCTCCTCTTGCTCTTCCCGCTCCCCCGGCTCTTCCGGCTCCCCCGCAATCATAACACTGCGACATGTCGCCCCGCGACATCAGCCGCAACAACGGCAATAATCGTTAACATGCCGCTCCCCATTCAGAGGACCGTTTTCAGCCATGACCGAGAAAGTCGAAAAAATCCCCGAGCCGAACCTTCGCACCGCGCCTGAAGATTACAACGGTGTCGAGAAGTTCAAGCTCGAATCCAACGGCGTGCGAGGCACGCTGCGCGAGGAGTTCCGCGATCATGCCGTCGATGACCTGGGCGAAGCCGCCGAGGCCCTGGCCAAATCGCACGGCATCTACCTCGAATACAACCGCGCCAAGACCGGCCGCGAAAAGGACTGGATGTACATGGTCCGCTTCACGATTCCCGGTGGCGGGGCGTTCACCCGCGACCAGTACCGGATCTTCGATGAAGCGGCGGAAAAGTACGCGAAGAATCCCCAAGGCATCGCCTCCCTGCGCGTCACCACCAGGCAGAACATCCAGTACCACTGGATCAAAAAGCAGAGCGTCCTTCCCCTCATTCAGGAAATCGCCGCCACCGGCTACTACACGCTCAACGGCTGCGGCGACAACTTCCGCAACGTCATGGCCTGCCCGCTGTCGAAGTTCTCCACCGTCTTCAACGGCAACGAATGGGCGAGGAAAACCGCGCTTTACTTCCGCCTTCCCTCCGCACCGTTCATCGAAATCTTCGGCATCGATCCGAATTACATCCGCGACCCGAACGAACAATTTCAATATGCGCCCAACCTCTTGAATCGCAAGTTCAAGACGGCCTTCTCCGCCATTCATCAGGATGACCGCACCGGCCAGTGGCGATACGACAACTGCGTCGAACTGCGCACCAACGAAATCGGCGTCGCGCCACTGATTGATCCTGTCGCACCGGACGCCGATCGTCGCTTCATGGTCTATATCGGCGGCGGCCAGGGCGAGAAAAACGGCAAGGCCACTTTTGCCGCGCTGGCCGAACCCTTTGGCGTTTTCACCGAGGAAAACCTGCTCAAAGGCCTGGCCGCGATCGTGCAGGTCCACAGCGACTGGGGCGATCGCCAGAACCGCCACTGGGCACGCATGAAGTACGTCATCTGGAAGCAAGGCATCCCGTGGTATCAGGACCGCGTGCGCGAGCATGGCATCGAGTTCGATGAACCGATCCCCGACTTCGACCCCGGCCCGCGCGAGCTTCACCACGGCTGGATGAACCAGCCCTCCAACGGCCTCAGCGCCTTCGGCTGCTACATCGAAAACGGACGCATCATCGACGGACCCAACGGCAGACTCAAAACCATGGTGCGCAGCGTCATGGAAAAATACGGCGGACCGACAGGCGGCGTCGAACTGATGACCACGCCCAATCAGGATCTGCTCTTCACCAACATCCCACCGGCGGCACGCGAGGAGTTCGAAGCCGACCTGCGATCCTTCGGCTGGGGGGCGCGAAACGGACGCAGCTATTCCCTGCTGCGACTGCGCAGCGGCGCCTGCGTCGGCCTCGACACATGCAGACTCTCCTACACCGAAAGCGAACGTTTCGAGCCGGAACTCATCGATCAGCTCGACGCGATGGGCTACGGCGACATGACCGAATCCATCGGCATCACCGGCTGCGAACGCCAGTGCTTCCGCCCTGCCACCAAGACCATCGGCCTCGTCGGCCAAGGCCCCAACCTCTACGAAATCAAACTCGGCGGCAGCGAAGACGCTTCCACCCAGGGCCACGCACTGGTGGCCGATGGCAAGTGGTACCTCCGCCAGATCCCGCGCGACAAGGTCGCCCAGGTCATCGCCGTGCTCTTTGATTTCTACCTCGCTAACAAACAGGATGGCGAATCGATGGGCCAGTACCACCACCGCATCGGCATGAAGGCGATCGTCGCCCACCTGATGCGGAACGAACAAACCGCTCCGCTGATGGTCAAAACGAAGGACGCTCCGTTCATCCCGGAGAATCAGCACTTTTGAGAACCGGGGGCTGGGGGACTGAGTTGGGGAGGATTGCCACGCTTCTGCTCCTGCTCCTGCCCCTGCCCCTGCTCCTGGTTTGGGGAATTGCCACGCCGCAAGCGGCGTGGTGAAAAAAAATGTGGATTATCGTCTGACCCGATAGATTCGCATTGTGTAGGGATGGATTCGTGTTAGAATCGATCTTGACACGGATACATGTGATAAACAGGCCGATGTTTGCCATCTGCAAATCAGGCTTGAACGACATCCCCCGGAAATTCCCCGGCATCCCCGGAATCTCGATCATGGCCGACTGGAAACCATCGCAGCATCCATGCCGCCTCGCGTTCACCGTCCCGGAGTTGCTGGCGGTGGTCGCGGTGATCGTCATCATCATCAGCATCCTTCTGCCCGCCTTCGGCAAGGCGCGGGAGACGGCCAGGGATTCCACCTGCAAAATCAATCAACGGCAACTGGGCCTGGGCTTCATCAACTTCGCCGCCGAGAACAAGCAGCGGATGCCCGGCGTGTATGCCCCGCCCTACTCAGGCGCCGAGCTTCACATGCGATCGTGGATGGGCAACGAAGCCTGGCCCGGCGTCACTTACGAAGGCTCCGTCGTGCAATACATCGGCGGAGCGGAAATGGCGCGGAAAACCTATCGATGTCCATCGCTCCCGACAGGCGTTCTGGGCAGCGGCATCGGAAGCAACGGATTGTTCGATTACACCGGGCTGCTCGTTTTCACCGGCGCCCGCAGGCAAAATGTGCCCTCCGCTTCCACATGGGCCGACCCTAAAAACGGCGTGGTGAAATCGGCGCCCACGCCCCTGGTCGTCGAGGAAGACCCTGCCAACTTCCTCAACCGCGGAAACGTCGATCCGGGCCATTCCAATGTTGACCGCCTCGGCACATGGCACAACGGCGGCGGCAACTACATCGCCTTCGACGGCCACTCCCAACGACTCACCCCCGCCGGCCCGCTGGGACCGACCACCTGGGACTGGCAAACCAAAACCCCCAGCGGCGTCATGACCGGACTCAGCTCGCACGCCAGCGGCTATGCCGGGTGGGACGCCAGATGATCGCCGGGGACAGAAAAAGAAGACAGACAGAAAAAGGGGTTCCCACGATCCAATCGGGTCGTGTTGTAAACTGCGTAATGAACCGTAAGCCATGCGGAAATGATTGGTTGCACCTGTGACGAAGAAGCCAGGATACATGCACTTCATGGAAGCAAAGTCGTGCGGGAATATCTTGCCTGCTTGATCGCTATCTCGGCCATGTGGATTGCAGTGTCTGCACTACTTCTACGATTAGGGCAATCGATCATCATATTTGTGATCATTCAGTTTCTGAATGGCGTACTGATGGATATATTTATCCGCACCGACCCCAACCGGCCGCACATGAAGTGGATCACGCCACGCTACGCCCTGGCCACCCTCCTGATCAATTCGGCGTCCCTGTTGACATTGATGGCTGTGTACCGAATCCAATGGGATCATCTGTATAAATGGGTGGTTTTCAATGTCGGCTGCCTCGCATTCGTTGTGTTCATATCCGCGATTGCTCGTGCCATAAAACTGTGAGTTGCTGAAGCGAGTAGGCTGGGTATTCGTGTAGGGTGGGTTGAGTCCGCGAAACCCGCCACCCGCGGCGAACAGACTTCCGATGCCGCAACCTCCCACTTTTTCCGCCCCGGCAGCCTGCTGCAAAGGTATCTAAATGATCGACTGGAATGCCATCTTAGACAAAGCTGAACAATACCAAGTCCACCCGCTTGAATCGATAACGCGATACCTGCCGGAGCTCAAAGCCGTTGTCAATACACCAGTCCAAAATTGGACCGATCCGTATGGGCGTGGGTATCAGTATGAATTCGAGTTGTCAGGCCCTGATCCTCTGGTCAGTCTGATTGCTGAAGTCTCCGCTGTGGCCGACCTTGCCGCCGCCTATTTTGCTCGCAGGACAACACGCAGTGACGGATCGTATTATGATGAGTGCAGTGATGCTTCATTTACGATGGAGAATTCCGATCTTCGAGAACGTGTGCTTCACACATTGCGGCACCTTGGCTTCAAAATAATCACATACGAGGATATTAATTTGATCCGACGGGGAAAACCGACTTATCGTTGGGTGTTCCACGATCCCGAAGATTAGTTGCCGGGGGGCGAAAAAGGGGACATGAGTCTCACGCAGCCACCCGCCGTTCAGACCGTTTTGAGGGTTGCCTTGTCAAACGCGACGCCGCCTTCTCTTGCGATCAATATGAACTCCTCCGCTTCCGCATCGGTGAGCAGGATGCCGCCTGCTTTTTCGCTGCGGAGGGCGCCGTTGTGTTCCATTTCGCCCGGGAGCATGCACTTGCCGGTGTCGCGGTTGCCGTGGCCGAGGATGTCGTCGAGGACGGCTTTGAGGTTGCTCTTCTGATCGCGGCCTGCGGCGAAGTGGCCGCAGCTTATCGCTTCGGGGTGGATGACCTGGAAGAAGAAGTTGGGGGTGGTCTTTTCGACGGAGCCGATGCCCAGTTTGGCGGCGGCTTCGGGACGGGAGCGGAGGGTGGGCAGCGAGCCGCCGATGAGGGCGCCGACGATTTCGTTGATCAGCGACAGGCCGTAGCCCTTGTGAGCGCCGAAGGGGAGCAAGGCGATGACGGCGTTGGGGTCGGTCGTTTCCCGGCCATCCTTATCGACGGCACAGCCGGGCGGGAGTTGCCTGCCTTCGCGCTGGAACTGCTGGACGCGGCCCATCGCCACGGTGCTGGTCGCCCAGTCGATGACGATGGGGTAGCCGATGGCATCGGTGGTGGGGAAGCCCCATGAGTGCGGGTTGGTGCCCAGGGTGGGGAACTTGCCGCCGAAGGGGACGACCTCGGCGAGGGCTGCGGTGCAGTTGGTGTAAGCGATGTAGCCTTTCTTGGCGGCATCCATGACGTAGCCGCCGCCCCAGAGGTAATGGAAAGCCTGATCGACGCTGACCATGCCCACGCCATACTTGTCGGCGAGCTTCATGCAGGTGTCCATCGCTTCATAGGCGACGGCCTGTCCGAGTTTTTTCTGCGAGTTCCATTTCTGGGCGGCTTCGAACTTGGAGGGTTTTTTGATGATGGCGGCGCCGGGGACGCAACCGGGGCTGGTCTTGTTGCCGGAGCCGAAGTGGTCGTCGAGGTGGAGGGCCTTGATACCGTTGTGGGTTTTGATGCCGTGCCACGCGGCCTGTTCGCAGGCCTTGGTGGCGAGCCTGGCTTCATCGGCGTGGAAGCCACGCTTGCGATAAGCGCCTTCGATGATGGCGTTGTGAAGAGCAACAGGCAGAACATATTCCATGACAGTCGTTCCGGTTGGCGTTGGTGCGGATGAATGAGAAACGGGTGAACAGGATAGCTAAAAAAAGGAAGGCACGAAGGCATTGAGGCACGAAGGCACGGAGGGGAAGGCGGCAAGGCAGGGGGAGAATGGCCAATGGCCAATGCAAATTGCAAAATATCCAGTGGAAGAAGGTGTCATCGCTTAACGCAATGAACCATTCGTCTCCTGCTCCGCCATTTTGCAATTTTCATTTTGCAATGGCCATTGGCCATTCTCCCCCTGCCTTCCTCCCCTCCGTCCCTTCGTGCCTTCGTGCCTTCTTCCTCATGACAAAACCCGCGGCGGCATCGTCCTTGATGCCCACGCGGGTTTTGCCAACTGCATCCGACACGCGAGACCCGACACCCGGCCAGGCTGGTTGCGATCCCTGCAACCCACAAAAGCCCGGCCTTCCCGTTTCAATCAGCGAAGCGGCCGGCTGTAAAAGTTCATCGTGCCTTCAGGGGTCGGTCTGGTGCGAACACCCAACCACTGATGCGTTTTGGCCGCCGGTTCCACCGAACTCGTCCCTGGTTCGGAAGCCCGGCCTCGATGAAGCCCCACAGCGCGGCAATGAGTCCGTTCACGCTTCACTGATCACTCACGCCAAAATTGTCCATTCCCCTGAAGACAGAAAATCAAACCCGAAATCCGAAGCACGAAACCCGAAACAGATTGCCTCGACACCCAAATCCGAAACCCGAAACCCGAAACCCGACACCCGACACCCCATCTTTCTTAAACGAACGGGATCATCATCCTTGACTCACCCGCCGCACCCTCACGACTCCGCTCCGGGCGAGGCCTTCCGTTGCCTCATGGCCCGACGCGGGTTCATCAATATCTGCGGATCCTTCGCCAGCGTCTGCATCACATGATCCCGCCAGGTTTGCCGATCCCGTATTTCAAGGTGATCCTTCACCCCGATCAGCACGACATCCGTTCCCAGCTTCGACATCTTCAGCAGATTGTCCGGCAGCCGAACCCGCCCTTGCGCATCCATCTCGACCCTGGCCGACAAGCTGAACATCAACCGCTCATACTCCAACAACTCGTCGGCATCCATCTCGCTGTTGTCCAACTGCTCCGCCCGTCGCTCGAAATCCTTTTCGGAATACAAACAAAGCGAATCTTTTTCGCCCAGCATCACGTAGAGAAACACGGGAGCTTCGGGATTCGCGTCACCGGCCTGCAATCGCCGACGCACATCCGAAGGCACGGCAAGCCGGTGCTTGCCATCGATCGTGTGCTCGTAGGTGCCGGTGAAGACCAAAGCATCTGTCCTTAGCCTCGCCTGTTATCCGTCCGCCGTTCGATCATGGGAATCTACACCACTTTAACCCACTATGCAACACTTTTATGTCCGATCGCCCCAATTGTGGAAAAAATGTGGATAGCATCAGCGTTCTGCACGCTGTTTCAACAGTGATGCGGACCTGTTCGAGATGTTTATCCCACCGGCGCCCGGAACGAAATGTCGGTCCCGTGAATATCGGCCAAGTCGGTGCGCGAACTTGAAGGCATCAGAGCCAACGCATCTGAACTCCCGCTTTCAGCACGTAAAACAGGTATTCATCCTGCCAGCCGGCCTTGAGTCGCTTGCCGTTGATGCTGCGCTTGCCGGTCTTCTCGTTCTGATGATTCACAGACTCAAACGAGGTCAGGCGAACTTTTCATACACGTTCTTAAACTTCCACCTTCGTCCGTCTGCGGCTCATCATCACCAGCCCCGTCGCGGCCAGCAGGGCCGTGCCCGGTTCAGGCATCGAAACCGGGTTCTGCGGCGTGGCGTACTGAAGGGCGAAAACCGTGTCGAGGGTCGGGCCG
>CAZYPK010000119.1:0-17099 GCA_964649195.1 uncultured Phycisphaeraceae bacterium | reverse complement strand
TTCCCGCCGAGCCGTTCCGCCGGGAGGGCGAGGCTCCCGCCGAGCCGTTCGTTTGTGAAGCCCGTCCGCGGGCTGAAGCGAACGAAACTCGCGCGGCTGATGATCGTGCCTGATCGTTCGCCTGCCGCGCGAGTTTCGTTTGCTCCGGCCCCCAAAGCGGGGCCTTCGTTCCCGCCGAGCCGTTCCGCCGGGAGGGCGAGGCTCCCGCCGAGCCGTTCGTTTGTGAAGCCCGTCCGCGGGCTGAAGCGAACGAATATTCGCGCGGCTGATGATCGTGCCTGATCGTTCGCCTGCCGCGCGATTTTCGTTTGCTCCGGCCCCCAAAGCGGGGCCTTCGCAAACGAACGGCTCGGCGGGAGCCTCGCCCTCCCAGCGGGAGAATCGGCTCGGCGGGAGCCTCGCCCTCCCATATGCTTTTATCCTGTGGCGTTCGATCGATTCATCGAATGCGGAAAGGAAACCCCACGCTCATTCGCGCGCCTCATCCAACAGCGGTGTCTCGAACCCGGCCTGTCTGAAGTGATGATCGGTGGCCAGGGCGGTGCGGATTTCCAGCCGCGTCATCAGATCGAAACTGACACAATCCGTCAGGGACCAGTCCTTGTCCATGCGATCGGTGAAAAGACGCACCGCCCGGTCGATCTGCTCATCATCAGGCACGATCATCTCGACTGATTCATCGAATCGGATCCTGTCGTGCAATTCCCTGAAGATGAGCCGCCCATTGCCTGCGGCAAAGAAACTCCCCAGTTCCGCCAGGATCAACGAGGTGGTGACGATTCGGCCGTCGAATGCGCGGGTGAAGCGGTCTGCAACCGCATGATGTCGATCGCGAGGGTTGACCAATGCGACATAGTAAGAAGTGTCGGCGAAGACGATGGCGTTCATTTATTCCGTCCGTTTGGGGGCGCCGGTGATGTAATGATCATGATTCACCGACCCGTCTTCAGGGTACCCGGATGCAATGCCTGACAGTTTCATCAGGCGCTGGCCGAGTGTGGATGCGGCCTTCGATGGCGCCACCTCCACGCTCACCGCCGCCCCTTCAGGCAGGACCGCCGGTTCATCGAGCACCACGCGCCCGTCCTTGATGTGACCGTGATAGACCATGACCAAAGTTTAGGACGCCGCCATCCGTCAGGCAATGGTGATTGGTGAAGACACTATAGAAACTCATCCCCTTCCGTGGCGGGGCCCGGGCGGCGATGGGTGTTGCGGTACTGGCCCGGGGTCATGCGCATCGCCACGCGGAACGCCGTCGCCATGTGTTCCACGTAGTCGAACCCCGCGCGCCGGGCGATGTCGGCCAGCTTCATGTCGGACCGCTCCAGCAACTCCCGCACCCGGCGAAGGCGCACCTGCATGATTTCCTCGTGCAGCGACCGGCGGACCCATTTCCTGAACTTCCGCTGAAGCGTGCTGCGCGAGGTGGGCACATGGTCGAGCACGTCGGCCACGTTGATGCCGTCGCAGGCGTGGTCGCGGATGAAGCGCATCGCCTGGGCCACCTCCGCATCGGGGATGCAGGTGATGTCCGTCGATTGCCGGGCCACCACGCCGGTGGGCTGGATATAGACCTCGCTGATGCGCGGCTTGCGGCCCTGCATGAGCTGGTCCAGCAGCGATGCGGCCTCGTACCCGATGCGGAAGGCATCGGGCACCACGCTCGTCAGCGGCGGGCTGGCCAGTTCGCAGGCGACCACCTCGTTGTCCACGCCGATCACCGCGACCTGTTCGGGCACCGCGGCGCCGGCCTCGCGGCAGGCGTCGAGCACCTGGATCGCCCGGAAGTCGTTGCACGCCAGCAGGCCCGCCGGCTTGGGCAGCGCGGCGATCCAGGCCGCCAGATGCACCTGCTCCTTGTCCCAGGAGACGGGCTGATACCCGCGGCTGAACGGTTCGGGCGACTGATAGACATTGAGCGTGAAGCCCGCCTGTTCGACCGTCCTGGCGAAGCCTGCGCAGCGGCCATCGGACCAGGAAATGTCGGGGTAGCCGCAGAACCCGTAGTGGGTGAAGCCGCGTTCGATCAGGTGGTGCGCCGCCATGCGGCCGATGGCCGGGTGATCGTTGTAGATCAGGGGCAAACCCAGTCCGATGACCTGCTCATTTAAGTCCACGGTGGGAATGCGGGTATCGACGACGAGTTTGGCCAGTTGCGGGTAGGCGGCCCGGGAGATGATGCCGTCGCCGCGCCATCCGCGCAGCCAGTCCGGGGCGGGGTCGTAAACCGAGCGCTGCTCGACGTAGATCGACCAAGGCCCGTTTTCGCTGACATATTGGGCGATTCCGCTGAGCACGCGCCGGCCGTAGCTGAGCGAGGTCTCCACGATCAGCGCCACCCGGGGCCGCTTGCGAAGGGGACGGGTGCGTTTTCGGCCGTTGCCCATGTTTCACCTTTTCCGATGGAGTGGAACGCCATGACCCAAATCAATAATACATTGAACCGTTTAATCATTGACTATCGGCGATTCGGTGGTCTAATTAAGAGTCCGTTGAAGAGATCGGGGAACCGGGAACAGGAGACAGAAAGAAAGTCCACAGCCGCTCGCGGCTTCGCTCCGACCCCCGGCCCCCGGCCCTCGCCTCCGACCTCTTCAACGTCCGGGCAACTTCGATTCTGATCCGGTCCATTCACCATGAAACAGTCCCATTCACATCTGTTTTCCAAGGAGCAAGAGATGCATCACGTTCAACCCGGTTCTTTCCCGTCCAATTCTGTAAGGCACATGTTAGGTGGGGGGGGGTATGGCGTTCAATCCCCTTCGTTTTCGCTGAGGCGGCTGGTGACCGGTGCGGTCGCTTCGCTGGCCATCGGATGCGGGGCGATGGCGGTGCCTGTGCCGATCGCCAATCATTCGTTTGAGGATGGCGTGGTGCCGTTCGGCAGCTCGGCGCCTGGGGCGACGGGCTGGACTCACACGGGCAGCTTCGGCCGGTTCGGAGGCTCCGGCGTCGCCGGCCAGGCGGCCGCGCCGACCGATGGCAACCAGATCGCATACTTCCACGTGGGCAACGCCGACGCCCGGCAGGACCTGACGGACACGTACCAGGCCGGGGGCGACTACCTGTTCAGCGTGGACATTTCGGCGCGCGAGCCGCTGGTCGTCACCAAGGACATGAGCCTGATCCTCTATGCCGGCGGGAATCCGAACAACGTCATCGCCAAGCGGACGCTCAACGGCACGATCGTGCCCGCCGATGTGTTCAACACGTTTTCCTTCACCCTCTCGGCCGCCGAGGCCCAGGCCCGCGGCGCGGTGGGCCAGACCATCGGCGTCCGCTTCGCCAGCCACAACGATGAGGCGGCCGGCGGCGACTTCGACCTGGACAACGTGCGCCTCGAACTGACCCCCGCCCCCCCGGGCCCCGCACCCACGCTCACCGCGGTGCCGATCGTCAATGGTTCGTTCGAGGATGCCGTGGTGGCCCCCGGCACCGCTGCAAACGGCGCCACCGGCTGGACATCTTCCGGTACCGCCAGCGGCTTCGGTCGCTTCAGGGGCGCCGGCAACTTCGGCCAGCTTGCCGCGCCGACCGATGGCGACCAGATCGCGTTCTTCAACGTGGGCAATGCCGATGTCTCGCAGGTGCTGGCCGCCACCTACGCCGCCGGCAGCGACTACCTGCTGCTGCTGGACATTTCCGCCCGGGACCAGCTCTCGGCCACGCAGGACATGGACATCATCCTCTTCGCCAACGGCGACCCGAACAACATCGTGGCGCTGCTCACGCTGACGGGGCCTGAGGTTCCCAACGATGTCTTCCTGCCTTACAGCCTCACCGCCACCGCCGCCGACATCCTCGCCGCCGGCGCCTTGGGGCAATCCATCGGCATCCGCTTCAGCAGCCAGAACGATGGCGGCGGCGGGGACTTCGACCTCGACAACGTGCGGCTGTTCCAGGTGACGGCCGCCGTCCCTGAACCGGCCACCGCATCGCTGGCGCTGCTGGCGCTGGCGTCCATGGCGACCCGTCGCCGCCGCCAGGGGGCGTGAGCGATTTGGCCGTTCGCCTTGGCGAACGGAGCGTGCGATGGCTTGCCGTCGGTTCAAGCCCGGGATGGCGATCCTCCAGAGGCAGACAAAATGCACATCCATCCAGCCGTGCGGTGCATTCCAATCCGGCCTCGCAGCGGGTTCACGCTGATCGAGATGCTGCTGGTGGTCGCCATCATCTCGCTGCTCATCGCCCTGCTGCTGCCTTCGATGAGCCGCATCAAGGAGATCACCCGGCGGACGGTCTGCGCCAACAATCAGCATCAAATCTTCAACGCCGTCAGCGGCTATGCCCTGAACAATCACGGCAGGCTGCCTTCGCACACCGGCCACGCAGGCAACTGGCTTTGGGACCTCAACTCATCGACCGTCAAAACCCTCCAGTCGCACGGCATGGCCCGCGAGATGTTCACCTGCCCGTCCAACACGCTGCTGTCACACAACGACTTCTGGCTCGGCGGCCCGTTCGACGCCAACGGCTACATCATCGGCGGATACATGTGGCTGATCCGCCATCCGGGACCGACCGGCACCCTCGCCAACGGACCGGCCATGCTCAACGGCAAGCTGTGGCAGACCCGCATCAAGCCGCGCGACACCACCCATGCCGAACTGAGCTTCGATCCGGTCGTCTTCTCCACCACCACCGCAAGCTGGACCTTCTTCGGCCACCGCAACGCCGGTTCCACCAGCCACATGGACAACCCCCACACCCCCGCCGGCGCCAACGTCAGCCACCTCGACGGCCGCGTCGCCTGGCGCCCCTTCCGCGACTGCACCTTCAACGCCACCTTCGGCCCCCAGACGTGGTGGTGAACCATCTCATCAGGAGAGGTATCACGATCAGACCGATGTAGAATGGGTGCAGCCCGTTGGAGAAGGAGACAGGGAACAGGGGACAGGAAACAGGAAACAGGAGACAACCCGCAGCCGCTTGCGGCTTCGCTCCGACCTCCGACCTCTGTCCCCCGTCCCCGTCCCCTGTCCCCTTCTCCACCGGGCATCAACGGAGGGATCAGACAATGGTGATGCGCTGCCGGTCAATGGTTGCTTCGATTTTTGTCGCTCTGGTTGCCGCGGCGGGGTTTGCATCCGCGCCGCCTGTCGATTGGCCGACGAATGTGAAATACCTGGAACGGCGAACCCATGAAGAGTGGGCGAAGTCGAACGCTTCAGCCGCCTGGTTCTGGGCGGGTCGCTGGATCGAGGCGGATGCAAAGGCGATCGAGCCGCACATGATCAGGGCGAGCGCGTTGATGTCGCTTGAGGCTCCCGCCGCGGCGATCGAGTCGTGCGACGCCGGGCTGGCGCTGAATCCGCCGGCGGGGCTGCGGCTGTTTCAGTTGCATATGCTCCGGGCCGGCGCCCTGGATGCGGTGGGCGAAGGCGAAGCGGCATTCAACGACATTCGCCGCGCCCGGCTGATCGCGGCGACATTCGGGGATGACTCCGCGGAGATTCGCCGCGAGGCGGACAAACTTCACTGGGCTCTGCTCGCCAGGATGCACAGCGGCGCGGCGAGCGGTGCGCAGGGCAGGCGGCCTGCCGTCACCGATGAAGTGCGATTGCTGGCGGACATGCTCGATGTTCGCCGGGTCATGGAGGCCGGAAGGATCGAAGAGGCGTGCCAAGCGCTTCGCAAAATCGCCGGACAGGACCATGCCCCGGCGGCGGCGGCGTATCAGCTTGCGCTCCTGGAACTGGACCGCGCCCATTACGAAAGAAAGTTTCCCATCGAAAGCCGACAGGCGGTGGAATGGGCCATCGCCCGCGCGGCCAAGCTCGGCTACAACGATGCGCTTCTCGCATTTCCCAGGCGGCAGCGCATCGATCTTGAGCGACGGCTGACCCCGCGCAAGGTCGCCCCGCCGGAGGAGTCGCCGCCGCCGGCCAACTGGTTTCAGGCGAAGCTGGATCGACATGCCGCGTTTCTCATAAGCCATCGCGAGCGCGGCGACGAGATCGTGAAAGAGGCCCGGCAGACGCTCAGGCAACCCGCAGCCACCATCGAACGGTTGGAAAAAGCCCTGGAAAACAAGGTGGATGCGGCTGCATGGAAAACATCCTTCGATGACGCCGCCGCATCGCTTGAGGCCCTGGCGCAGCTGCGCACCAAGACCCGCGATTGGGAGCGGGAGATGACCGACCAATACGACGAGCTGACGGCGGCTTACGAAGCGGCGGATGAATCGGAGGATCAGAACGTCCGCGAGTGGCTGGCACGGTTCGAGAAAGCCCGCAAGGAACTCGATGCCGTCGATGAACGGACCGCCGACACCTTGAGCCTGATGCGCCAGGAGCAGGAGGTGTACGCCATCCATCGGCTGCTGGAACGGCTCGACATACGACGGGTCACCGATGGACTGACCGCGCAGCTCGATGATCAGAACGGCCCCGCCGATGTGCTGCGCATCACCGATGGCCTCATCGAGATCGAAGCGATGACCGCTTCGCTCTGGTATCGCCGGGCGGCTGCGGCCAAACAGAGCGATTCATTCCACGAAGCGTTCGTCGCCCTGGCCCAGGCCCGGATCGCCGATGACGCGGCCCCCGCCTTCGCCGACCTTCGCAAGTGGATGGATGACACGCTGGCCGAGGCCGCCCTGGCGCCGGAGCGGGTGATGCGCCTGCGAGGAGCGGGGCATCACGAAAATGCGCTGGCGATTCTGCGGCGCGCCGTGGAGATCAACAGCGCCGATGGGGCCGCGCATCTGTCGCTCGCTTCGCTTTATGTCGAACTGGGCGCGACCGAACTGGCGGGCGAACATGCCGCGCTGGCGTGGCGCTGTCACATCGCCGATCCGCCGGGCGTCAAACGGCTGCTTCAGGTTGCGGCGCAGGCGTCGCACTGGCGTTTGCTTTTTGCCGCGTCGAGCAAGCTGCTTCGTGATGATCCTCTGAACATGGACCTGCGTCATCTTCGCGCCGCCGCCGCGAAAGCGATCGGGGATGACCTGGGCGCGAATCATGAAATCGCCGTGATGCAGGCATCGGGCATGAATCACTGGGAAGGGTACATGTGGTACGACGTGCTGGGGTTTGGCGGATTCAAGCCCGATGCCGATCGTGCCAAGCCTGTATCGGGCAAGTGGCCGGAGGAGGATTTCAAGAGCGAGGGCACACCCGCCGAGCTGCGCTGGTGGGTCATGCTCCGCGAGTACATCGCCGGGATGGACACGACGGCCCGCATGGTCAGGGGCGCATCACCGGCCATCAAGCCGCGCGCCGATCTGCTCGCCCAGTACCTCACCGGCAAGCTCTCCGAACAGAATTATGTGCTGCAATCCGAAGCGATCGGCGCCGGCGGTTACGCTCACTTCGCCATCGGCATGCGTCGCAGCTTCCGCGACACGGATGACAACACCCGCCAGCATCTGCTGCGGGCGGTCCTCGATGTTTCGCTGCCGATCCTTTATCGCAGCTCCGCTCAGGCGCGGATGAGCACGCTCTGGGGCGCGCCGCCGAGCCGGCCTCTGACGGCACGCGAACCGGTCATCGTGGGTGTCGATGTGGCCACGCTCGATGAAGCGGTGAAGATCGCCCGGCCGGGCCAGTGGATCGAACTGATCACCGCGGGCCCGCATGACCTCTCCGCCGCGCCCCATCAGAGTCTTCGCATTCGCGGCGCGGGTCTGCTCGCCCATGTGCGGCTGATCGGCGATGAACACAAACAGGCGTTTCGACTGCACGAATTGGATGGTGTGCAGATCCTTGGCCTGCCAAGCGTGAAGATCAACGCTAACAACGGCGTGCTTTCCTACCGGCGCAGCTTGCTCTCCATGGGAACGCAAGTGACCGTCACGAACGGGGCTCTGGAAATTCTAAGCACCGGCACGCGCGGCCAGGGCATCGCCATCGGTGCAGGGACGGCTGGTGTTATTCGCGATAGCGCCATCGCCTGCCGCGTCGATGTGGAAGGCCAGCTTCTCATCCATCGCAGCGCCCTGGCCATCAGCACCGAAGCGCGCGGCAAGCAGGCCATCATCGTCGGCCATCAGGTGCAGCAATCCGCCTACCAACCCGATCAAGGCGGCTATCACTTCCATACCCTCAAGGCCACCGGCGGCGCTCGCATCCACTACACCGATTCGCTCGTGTACCTGCCCTGGGTCGGCGGGCACATCGAGGCCAACGCCGGCCAGATCGAAGTCGATCATGTCATCTGCCGGGATGATCCCAAGCTCATCGCACGCAACCTCAACGCAGGCCAGGTGCGCATCAGTGCGCCGATCCTCTCGCGCTTTGTGCAGGAGCGAGTCACGCATGAAGTCAAGACCACCGAAGAATTCCGTGCCGCGCTCGTCAAGGCCAAGCCCGGCGATCTGATCAACATGGTCAAGGCGGATTACCACGGGCCCTTTGAAATCCCCGCAGGCATCACCATTCAAGGGCAGGGATCGCGCCTCATGGCATCCATCACCCAGGGCAAGCCGGTGGCTGCCATCAAAGGCACCGGAGTCACGACCTTGAACAGCCTTCAGATCACACTGCAAAGCCAGATCAGTGCACCTCACCGCAATCCCAACGGCTCCACGGTTCGCATCGTCACCCCCATCGCCCCGCTGACCGGACAGGCGTTCTTCACCGCGCTGGATGTGCCGACAGGCAATACCGTCCTGCTCCAGGGCGGATCGCTTTCGTGCAGTGATTCGGATCTGCTGCATCAGCGCCCGTTTCTTCGCTCGCTGCAGGTGGCCCAGGGCGCAAGGGTCATCTCCGAAGGCACCAGTCACTATGGCAACGTACTTCTGGAGAAGGGCAGTCTGATGTGGCTCAATGGTGTGCAACTAAGCGCTGCTGACATCTCCGGCGGCGGCAGCCTGTTCGTCACTCGCGAACACGGCGGCATGAGCCGGAAAATCTCCGGTGCAGGCACCACCTTCATCGCTCAGCCTCCGCTGCGCGACAATGCCAATGTCTATATCAGCGGCGCCATTGATCCACGCGAATCGCTCGATCTCAATTCCCGCGGTCGCATCATGATGCTGCTCTGGAAAGAAGCACAGGAGCAACTTGCCCGCGATATGGCAGCCGCGCCCAATGATGATGCGCGTTACCAGGCGATCATGGCTTATGATCGAAAGTTCAACAAGGCGGCCGAACTGGGCATCCTTGGCGCCGCCGAGCGAATTCGTCAGTCCTTCGAGACTGTTCGTCCCCATCTCCGCAGCGACGCGCTCACCGCCCGGGTGGTCATGAATCTTCAGGGCGACACCGAAACGCTCAAGACCCTCATCGCAGGCTTGAGTCCGTCCGCTCAGCAGGCGATCCGCACCTACGCCCGCGCCGCGGTCGATCAGTACAACGAGGGCCTTAAAGGCGGTCACGATGCGATCATGCAGCGGATGAGCTATCGCCATCATTATCCGCCCGGCAGCCGGTATCACGAGGCCGCAAAGCAGGCCCACGCCCAGGGCCAGCCCTTCGCACATTTCCAGGCATTGATGGCCGCCGCGGAAAAAGAGCGCGAGCAAGCCGCCGCCCGCGCCGCCGAGGCGACACGCCAAGCCCAACTCGCCGCCGCCCGGCGCGCCGAGCAAATGAGACAACAGCAGCCTGCCCCGCAGCAGCCCTATCGCAGTTCCTACACGCCGACATGGGACGGCTCCTTCTCGAAGCACGCGATGGACAGTTGGAGCAAACTCAACCAGCAGTCACAGCAGAGCATGAACCGTTTCTACCAGCAACAATACAGACAGGGTTTCCGCAGTACGCCCTGGTAACTGAGTTTCGCTTAAGCCCCGCCCGGCCCGGATGCACGAAGCAAGATGGCGCAACTGAAGGCTGAGGGTCGCCTGGCCGGGGCTTCGCGGACTCAGCCCCAGCCACCCGACGCGGACTCAGCCCCAGCCACCCGGAATAAGTTCTCAGTCTCCGGGGGCCGGGGGCCGGGGGCCGGGCGGGGCTTATCCGAAACTCAGGTTGATAAGGTCGCCGCGCGTTCACCTGTCCGTTTTGTTCCAGTAAATCTTCAGGTTCTTCGTCGCCCGGCCCGCGGCGATGATGTCCGGCTTGCCGTCGCCATCGAGGTCGGCCACCTGCATGTCCTCGACGGCGATCTTGTTGTCATCAATCAGATGTTGCTCCCATTTGGAGGCGTCTTCATTGGGCACGAACATCTTGATGCCGACCTTCACATCCTTGTTGGGCATGCGCCAGCCGACGAGAATCTGCGGCCGGCCGATGGAGAGCACATCGGCAAAGGCGAGGGCGTGGCCTTCCCTGATCGTGTCGTCGAGGACGAGGCGGGTGGCCTGGTCGTTGCCGGTTTCGACGTAGGCGACGAGCTTGTTGCCGTGCATCGGTTCGACGGCGGCGATCACGGCGGTCCTGCCCACGAAGCTCATGCGGATCTCGCCGACGCCTTCGGAGAGGTTCGCGTAGGGCGATGCGTTGACGGACCATTTCCGATCCCGCCATGCCGCCGCCTTGAATCCTTCCTTGCCGCCGATGATGAGCAGATCGGCATCCTTCACGCCGGGCATGGCCAGCACATCGAAGTTGTGCGTCATGTGCATCGTGTCATCGATCAGCGTGGTCTTCCATTCGCCTTTGGGGTCGGCAGGCGGTTCGTAAGCCAGCACGCGACAGCCCGCGCCCGTGCCGCCCTTGTTGCCCTTGCCGTGCAGCGGTTTCACGACGAGCACGAACCTGCCCTTTTCAATCTGCACCCACCTCATGCGATGCGTGGTCACCTCATGATGCAGCTTCACCGGCTCCCACTTCTGCGTGGGGTCGGCAGGGCGGATCAGGTAAAAGACCGCGCCGCTCCTGGCCGGATCGTTCGTCTCGCCGGGGTTCCACATCGCGCCGACGGCCACCTCCACCTTGCCATCGCCATCGATGTCGCGGGCCGTGATGCAGACGTTGTCCAGCGGCGTCAGATTCGATGCAATGATGTGCTTCTTCCACGCCTGGCCCGCCTTGCCGGGGTTCCGGTACCAGACGATGTCCCTCTTGTCGGCCAGCAGGATGTCCGGCTTCTTGTCGCCATCCACATCCCCGATCGCCAGGCCGTAGCCGATCTGAATCTTGTCGATCTCCTGATGCTCGAACACCGGCGCGGGACTCTGGGCGAGCGAGGGAATCGCCAGCGATGAGAGCAGCAAGAGACCGGCGGAAACGACCTGGTGAACAGCCATGCGAGGACTCCTGAAAATAGGGGAGCCCGTTGAAGAGGTCAGGGAACAGGGAACAGGGAACAGGAAACAGGGAAAAACCCACAGCCGCTTGCGGCTTCGCTCCGACCTCCGACCGCTGACCGATGACCGCTGACCTCTTTTTCAACGAGCTGATAGAGGCGCCACGATTGTCGCACGACCGCCGCGCGATTGCCAGCGGGATGCAGGCGCGGATCGGATCGGCGGATTATTGAGCGGATTCAAACCATTCGACCAGCGACTTTTCGGATACAGGTGTTTCTGAAAGCAATGCCTTAAGACTGATGAGTTGCGCAGGTGACGGATTGAACGACATTCGATAATTCTTGACGAACGCGAATGCCGCTTGAAGCAACTTCACTTCGTTTGACCAGGACATTTGATCGACGGTGCCAAGATGGAGAAGCGCCGCAACAGCCATCTGAACGGCATCATTCGTTTCCGGCCGGGCGTCTGCGATGAAATCCTTCCAACCCGCCTCGTGCATCCGTCGGCGAAATGAATTGTCGTTGCCCGCAATTTCAGACAAATGTCGATCGAAAGACTTTGCGAGCAAGTCGGACATGATCACTCCGCAAATACGCCGTCAAGCAGGTTCATTGCCCATTCGCCTCTGTGCCGGATGTTCTTCACATCCTCTTCAATGGAAGCCAGTTCATTCTCATTCAAGGCGTCACTTGAAATGTCCAGGATGTCCCCGTTCCTCATCGTCTTCCATCCGCGACTGAGCTTGTGTGATTCCTGCGACACCGTTTTTCCGGTTTTCCCGCGGACCCATTCGCATGCCGCGGCCAACACCAGATCAACATCCTCGTCGAGAATCGGCGGATCCGAAGCGAGTTCAATGATTGTCTCAATGTAATCGCCAACCGGCTCTTCCTTCAGTCGAATGCGGCCTTCCCGCTCGAGCGCAAAAAGCAGGTCATCCGCATCATCAATGGCGGGGCCTTCAGGCAGTCTGGCGATCGGATACTTTGACAAAAGTCCTTTGTGATGCCGGTAGTAATAGACATGCGCCCACCAAAAGGCCTTGTTCAACCGGGTCTTGCCTCGAAAAACACCGCCGGCATGCGCAATCAATGCGCAAACGATGGTTTTCGCTTTTGCGGCGTCCGGCTTTGTTGAGAGTGAAAGATCCATGCGATGAATTATAGCGATCGCTCCAACCGATCAAAACTTGCCGTTGGTTTTTCACAGCACAAACCGCCGCAGCGCCACCGCCACGCCGTGTTCATCGTTGCCGGGCGCGATGTGGTCCGCCGCCTCATGCACCTGCGGCCAGCCGTTCCGCATCGCCACGCCCAGGCCCGCCCAGCGGATCATCCGTTCATCATTGGGCGCATCGCCGATGGCCATCACCCGTTCGCGCGGCACACCCAGTTCCGCGGCGACGCGCTCCAGCGCCGTCTGCTTGTCGGCATGGGGATGGATGATCTGAATCAGGTTGGAATCGCAGACGATCACCGACACCTTCCTGCCGAACTTGGCGCGGACCGCCGCGTGAATCCTTCCCATCCGCTGCGGCGGGGCGAGAAACATGATCTTGGTCGCGGGCTTGTGCAGAAACGATTCGAGCGGCCCGACAAAGTCGGGGTTGAAATGTCTGCCCGTCTCGGTGGTCAGCGTTTCGTCCGCATGATCGGTGTACCACTTGTCGAGAATCTCGATGCTCACCACCACATCGGGATCGACCTTGCGGGCATACTCGACGACCTTCGCCCCCAGCTTCGCATCCACCGGCTGATGATGAATCACCCTGCCGCGCCGCTCATCGTGGATCAAGGCGCCGTTGTAGTTGATCTGCGGCGTGAACAGCCCGAGATGGCGGTAAATCCCCCGCACGCTGCGCGGCGGCCTGGCGGTGGCGAGAATCACATGCACACCCTTGATCGCCGCCGCACGCACCGCGTCCGCCACCTTGTGCGACAGCCGCTTGTCCGAGCGGAGCAGCGTGCCATCGATGTCGATGGCCACCAGATCGATCCGCGAGACACGCTGCGCGACCGGCGCTTCGGATGCGTCATCATCAAGACCAAGAGAAGTGGAACACGACATGGTTGTTTCAGTGGAAATGACTGCCTCCCCCGGTTCCCCGGTCCTAATAGCTATCAGCTATCAGCCTTCAGCTATCAGCCAAAGGCAAACACACTGCTGCTGCTGCACCTGCACCTGCTCCTGCCGCTGCTCCTGACCTCTGACCTCAACGGGCTGATAGCGCTGGCGGAGCGTCCGCCTGCCTCACGCCACAATCAACGGATTCCCGCAGGCCGCGAGCCAGGGAAGAGATCATGATAACCGACAAAAGCGGTCAAGCGCGGATGGTCGTGACGATTGTGATGTTGGTGCAGGGTCACGCCTGCGATAATCACACAGCGATTTGACCTTTTCGCTTTCCTTTTCTACTCTTACCCGTCCGTCCCGAATCGGTCGCCATCGGTTCGCCTGGGGCTTGTAGCTCAGTTGGTAGAGCACACCGCTGATAACGGTGAGGTCGCGTGTTCGAGTCACGCCAGGCCCATTTGACACCCCCCGGAAACCCCCGCATGGGCAGGGGTTTTTTCATGTCTGGTTCACCCCCAATTCATAGCCGCAGCGTCCTCGCTGCGGCTGTGAATCCCCTGTCCCCTCCCCCGCGATCATGAGCGCAAAGCCCGGCCTTCCGGTATCATTCGTTCATGCCTGTTCACATCGATGATCTTCCCGTGGCGATCGACCCCGGCCCGCTGGGTGATGTGTTGCTTGCGGCGCAGAAGCAACTCGAGGCCGATGGCCGCATCATTGTCGAGGTGCTGCTCGATGGCGCCCCGCTGATCGGCGATGACCTGTTCGACCGGCAGAACGAACCGGTGGGCGACGCCACGCTCAACCTGGTCACCGCCAACCCGCGCGAGCTGGTCGTCGATACCCTCGGCGAGATTCACCGCATGTTGGAGGTGGCCGGCCAATCGCAGACCGAGGCCGCCGACTGCCTTCAGCGCGACGATGAGGCCGGCGCCTACGAACGCATCGGCGAGGCGATGACCGTCTGGCAGCAGACCGAGCGGGCGGTGCGCGAGTCGGCCCAGATCATGGAAATCACGCTGGAAGACCTGATGATCGAGGGAAAAACCTTCAGCGAACTGACCGCCGGCCTCATCGGGCAACTGGGCTCGCTGCGCAGCCTGCTCCAGGCCCGCGACACCATCGCCCTGGCCGACACCCTGCAATACGAATGGCCCGACACGACCCTGCTCTGGCAAAAGGCGGTGGAGCAACTCATCGAAAAGATCGGACGGTAGCGGCCGGTTGAAGGGGACGGGAGATTCATAGCCGCAGCATCCTCGCTGCGCGTCTGCCCATCGTCCCTTCAAATAAGAAATAAGCAACAACAAATAAATAATAACCAATTGCCTTTCCTGCCTCACAAACGCGCAGCGAGGACGCTGCGGCTATGAATCTTCAGACGCGCAGCGAGGATGCTGCGGCTGCGAATATCCTGTCTCCTGTCCTCTGTCCTCTTCAACGCGCTGTTGTCTGGTTCCCATAACGTGAATCCGGTTTACCGTCCCCAAATCCCGTTTCGATCGTCCCGCCACGCCGGCCATGCCCGTAACTCACGACTTTTCCACATGTTGAAAAAAGCCCTTGCAGTATGGGCGATTTTAGGTTAACTTATACCGAACAGATTGTTTCGGAAAGTTTCAAGGGTTCTCATGGCGAACGTCGAAGGACAACGGGTACCGGCTTGGGTCGCCACCACATCTGGTGGTGGCGCCGGCTGGGCCATCCAAGGGAGGCCACCCTGCCATGACAAACCCGCTGATCACACTCGGACCTGGTGGCGACTACACCGCCCGCTATTTCGTCAAGGGCATCTCCCTGGCCAAACAGGTGGGAACCACCTTCGGCCAGCAGCCCGATACCGAGACGGATGGCAGCTACGCCGGCTACAGCCCGTGGGGCAGGCGGCGCAGGCCATCGGGGGATTCGGAGGATTATTCGGACGCGGGGCAGGTGACCGTCGATGGCGATGCCTACGAACCCTCGCAGCCGGTGGTTTCGGGGACGTATGGCAAGGGGGGTGCCGCGACGGGAGCGGGAGCGGGGGCGGGGCTGCGGATGTCAGCGGAGACGGCGGCCGCGGCAGCCGAGGCCTGGCTGGCGGCTCAGCAGCGCACGCTGATCGCCATTCCGCTTTACACGCCCGCCCAGGTTGCCGGGAGCGGGCAACAGGGGGCACGCATCGCACCGCGAAGGCTGGTGCGGCCGATTCCACTGCTCGGAGGCACGGAGGCACGAAGGCGCGAAGGCACGGAGGCAGTGAACCTGGCCTCGCGGTCGATTCCACTGCTCGCGGCCACCGAACAGCCCGGAACATCCCCCGGAGGCCCATCCCCCGGAGTATCCCCGATCGCCTACCGCACCGCTGCCGCCGCCTGGCCTCGCATTCTCGCCAGCGTGCCGGCGCCGGCGGCTCCCGTTACCGCGCCCGCCGCCGACTGGCGTGATGAACCGGAACTTTTGACCACCACCCCTAACACCCCGTCAACCGCATTGGAAAACGACCATGAATCTCACCCCCAAACAGTTGCACATCCTCACCCGCATCCGCGACCTGCGTCTGGCACGGGGCTACTCGCCGACCATGCAGGAGCTGGCCGACGAGCTGGACGTCAGCAAGGTGACCGTCTTCGAGCACGTCGAGGCGCTCATCAAAAAGGGGGCGCTCTTGCGCGATCCCAACAAGGCTCGCTCTTTAACGGTTAATCCCGACATCGAGATGCCTGATGAGCAGCGCAACACCCGTCTGCCGCTGGTGGGGACCATCGCCGCGGGCAGGCCGATTGATGCGGTGGAGACCCGCGAGTTTCTCGACCTGGAGGAGCTTTTCACCGTCGGCAACCGCCGCTCCAAGTCGGCGGGGGATATTTTCGTCCTCCGCGTCAAGGGTGATTCGATGATCGATGAGCAGATCCGCGAAGGCGACTACGTGATCTGCGAAAAGCGGACCGCCGCCCGCAACGGCGAAACGGTCGTGGCCCTGATCGACAACGAGGAGGCGACGCTCAAGAAGTTCTACAAGGAACGCAACCGCATCCGTCTCCAGCCGGCCAATGCGAAGTATGAGCCGATCTATGTGGATGAATGCACCATTCAGGGCGTGGTGGTGGGGGTGGTGCGGGAGTATTGATTCGGCGGAGATGAACCTTGGCGATGTCCTACGATATCAACCTGCGGCGGGACCACCTCGCCCGATGGCCTGATCGTTGCGTCTGCTGCGGTGCGGAGAAGCCGGGCCATGTCGTCCGCCTCTTCACGCTCTCCATCGGTTGGTGGACGCTCATGTTCTGGTCGTTCGGCACGTTGTTCTCGGCTCGCGTGCCCGCCTGCCGATCCTGTGGCCGGCGACTTCAGGTCAAACGCGTGTTGAAAGTGCTGTTGACAGGGCTCATCGCGTTCGCCGGCGTCGCCGTTGCGTTTCAGATCATGGGTTCCTATCAAGGGCCGCTCAAGAAGTGGCTGGCTTTTCTGGTGACGCTGGTCTGCATCAGCCCGTATCTGTTGTGGGATGTGTTTTTCCCGCCGGTGTTTGACATGACCTGCTATTCGAAGACGGTGGACTACGAATTCCGCGATTCGGACTACGCGTTCGAGTTTCACATGATGAACGAGGATGCGGAAGGGGCGACGGATTGAGCACGCCGCCCGTGCAGGTTTTGCAACCTCGAACAATTCCATTTCCGATGGCGTAACCACCAAGGCCCCCGAGCCGCGACTCAACGAGTCGCGGAGATGAACGGAAAGAAGAATGGTTATTTTCGCAAAGGATGTCGGGTGAAAGCCCCCGTGCCGCGCGGAGGTGTTCGAGGCTTGTGACGCAGGGTGTGTATGAACGCTCCTTCAGGCCGGTGATCTCCGCGACGTGTTACGTCGCGGCTGGCGAGCCGCGACTCAACGAGTC
>CAZYPK010000118.1:0-17177 GCA_964649195.1 uncultured Phycisphaeraceae bacterium | reverse complement strand
CGGACGGGCTTCGCAAACGAACGGCTCGGCGGGAGCCTCGCCCTCCCGGCCGGAGCCTCGCCCTCCCGGCCGGAGCCTCGCCCTCCCAGCAGGAGCCTCGCCCTCCCGGCCGGAGGCTTCCGTTCTCCCGCCATATGCTTTTACCCTGATCTGCATCGCCGCTGTCGTTACGGTATCATCCGCACTTGTCCTGCCGGCGCGGGCGGCGCTGAAAAGGTTCGGCGTCCGCGGATCGGCGGATCATTTGGGGCGTCAGCCGTCTGCCGTCCATCGCTTCGCTTTTTCACCTTTGGGCCATGGCGCCTTGGGGCTTTAACTTGCAGTTCCTCGACAAACTCCTCGGTTGGTTCAGTGTCGATATGGGCATCGACCTGGGCACCTGCAACACGCTCGTCTGCGTGCGCGGGCAGGGGATCGTGTTGAATGAACCCAGCGTCGTCGCCGTGAAAAAAGGCACCAACGAGGTGCTGCAACTCAAGGATGGCTATGCCGTCGGCTGGGTCGCCAAGGAAATGCTCGGCAAGACGCCCGGTTCCATCTCCGCCATTCGCCCGCTCAAGGACGGCGTCATCAGCGACTTCGAGATCACCGAGGCGATGCTCAGCTACTTCATCAACAAGGTGAACGGCAAGGGGCCTTTCATGCGGCCGCGGGTCGTCATCGCCGTGCCCAGCGGCATCACCGCCGTCGAGAAACGGGCGGTGCTCGACAGTGCCGAACGCGCCGGCGCCAGGCGCGTCTATCTCGTCGAGGAACCGATGGCGGCGGGCATCGGCGCGAAGCTGCCCGTCGTCGAAGCCACCGCGAGCATGATCGTCGATATCGGCGGCGGCACCACCGAAGTCGCCATCATCAGCCTCGCCGACATCGCCCAATGCGAATCGATCCGCGTCGCCGGTGATGATCTCGATGAAGCGATCATCAATCACATGAAGAAGGCTTACAACCTGATGATCGGCGAGCAGACGTCCGAAAAAATCAAAATCGAGATCGGCTCCGCGGTGCCCATGGCCGATGGTCAGGAAAAGACGATGGAAGTGCGCGGCCGGGACATGATTTCAGGCCTGCCTCGCAAAACGGTCGTGACCAGCGAGGAAATCCGCGAATGCCTTCAGGAGCCGCTGCTCCAGATCGTCGAAGCGGTGACGCGCACGCTTGAAAAAGCCGAGCCGGAGCTTGCCGCGGATCTTGTCGATAACGGCATCTGTCTCGCGGGCGGCGGCGCCTTGCTGCGCGGCATCAGCACGATGATCGCCAACTCCACCGGCCTCGATGTCCGCGTCGCCGATGACCCGCTTACCTGCGTCGCCCGAGGCACCGCGATTTACCTCGAGCACCTCGAAGAATGGAAAGGCACCATGGAAAGCGACATGGATTCCGGCTGATCATTTCCACGAGCCGCGACGTAACACGTCGCGGACGCTGACGAGCTCATGGGGCGTTCATCGCGCGATGGATCGTCCGTCATAAGGCCCGCTGCGCGGTAGGACGCCCCTTCAGTCCGTTCACGTCCGCGACTCGTTGAGTCGCGGCTCACCCCTTCAAAATCGCCTGTGCCGCATTCAGCCCGCAGGCCCCCATCACTCCCCCGCCCGGATGCGTCGCGGCACCGCAAAGGTAAAGCCCCTTGATCGGTGTGCGGTATGGCGTGCGAAACGGACCAAGCTGATGCAGTGACATCGCGCCCTGGAAAATATTGCCGCCCGTAATGCCGTAGGTCTTTTCGAGATCGACCGGCGTGAGCAGTTGCCGATGCAGAATGATGTCGCGGATGTTCGGCGCGTATCGCGCCAGCACATCGATGCAGCGATCGAGGAACGCATCCTTCGTCGCCGCATCCCATTGCCCGTCGCGCAGGTGGTACGGGGCGTACTGCACAAACATCGAAAGCAGATGTTTCCCCGGCGGCGCCAGCGTTTCATCCACCGTCGTGGGCATGGTGATCTCCAGCACCGGCTCACGGCTGGGCTGCCCGTATTTCGCGTCGTCATACGCGCGCTCGATCGTTTCCATCGTCGGACAGATGTGCGTCGTGCCATGCAAGGCGAAATCGCGCGGCGCCTGACCCGTGTTGAAATCAGGCAGCGCATCGAGCGCGAGATTGATCTTCGCGCTGGCCGAGGAGTAATCGATCGTGTTCAGGAACGATGCAAACTCCGCAGGCAGATGTTCTGTGCCGACGAAGCGATTGAAGGTGAGATTCGCATCGACGCTTGATGCGATGGTGCGTGCCTCGAGCGTTTCGCCGCCGTCGAGCGTGACGGCCTTGACGGTGTTCTTCTCGACATGAATCTTCGTCACGCCTGCATCGCGGCGAATGGTGACGCCAAGCTGCGCGCATGATTTCGCCAGCGCATCGGCGAGGCCGCCCATGCCGCCCTGCACGTAGCCCCACACGCCGCGCGCCCCGCCCGCCTCACCCATCACATGATGCAGCAGCACGTATGCAGTGCCCGGCATCGAAGGCGCGGCAAACGCGCCGATGATCGCATCGGTCGCCAGCGTGGCCTTGAGCGTTTCACCCTCAAACCATCGATGCAGAATCGGCGTCGCGGGGCCCGTGAGCAGCTCGACCGCCGCGTGCAGATCATCGCCCAATGCCCTGGCCATCTTCGAATATTGCCACAGCCTGGGCAGATCGCGCAGCCCCGGCGGCACGCTCGGCGGCGGCGCCATCAGGATCGGTTCGATCCGTTGCGCGATCCGCGTGAGCATCGCTTCATACCGCGGATACGCCTGGGCGTCCTTCGCGGAAAACTTGCCGATTTCCCGCTGATTTGCCGCCGCATCCGGCCCCAGCAGCAGATGCCGGCCATCGAGCAGGGGGGTGAAGGAGGATGGATTGCGCGGCAGCACCTTGAGGCCGTGTTCGTTGAGCTTGAGTTCGCGGATGATCTTCGGCAGGAACAGCGAGATGACATAGGCCGCCGGGGAAACCTTGAAGCCGGGCCACAACTCTTCCGTGGAAGCGCAGCCGCCCAGGACATGTCGCTTTTCGAGGACGCAAACCTTGCGACCCGCCTTGGCGAGATAAGCGGCGCAGACGAGGCCGTTGTGCCCGCCACCGATGATGATCGTGTCGTACGGAGTTGAAGGCATGGTGTGAATGTTAGCGGGGAATCGCGGGATAATAAGAGCCGCGACGTAACACGTCGCGGACGCGCCCCCCGGAACAGCCTGAAGGGGTGGTCCAGTGCGCCTTTTTTTTTCAGTCTTGATCGGCGCCCGGTCGTTTTTGCGTCCCGTGATCCGCTGCGCGATGGTCACTCCATTCTTGCCGTTCACGTCCGCGACTCGTTGAGTCGCGGCTCAGTGGAACGACTTTTCCAGATCGACCTTCGCCTTGCGGACGGCGCCTTTTTGGAAGGTCGATTTGGCGATCAGGTCCTTGAGCAGCCGGTCGTAGGCGTCGCGGTCCGTGGGGATGTTCACGGGCTGTTTGATGATGCCTGACATGAGCATGGCGTTGCCCAGTTCCAGTTCCTGCATGCCTTCTTCGCCCGAGCAGATCAGCGGGGCGCCGGGCTTGAGGATGGCGTCGATGAAGTTGGCGGTGACGGCGCGGTGGCCCGGATCATCGCCCTTGACATCGATGGTGATGGTGTCGGCGAGCGGCTGGCCGAAAGCTTCATCGCTGGTGGCGCAGAAGTGGGTGACGGATTCGTAGGTGCTCAAAAAGGTGATGCGCTTGCCTTCGACGATGGCTTTGCCCTTGTCGCCGGTGATTTCCAGGCGGTCGGTGCCGGGGCTGTCGCCGGTGGAGGTGATGAAGGTGCCCGTGGCACCGTCGGCCCATTCGAGGTAGGCGGTGACATCATCCTCGACTTCGATGTGATGATGTTTGCCCAGGTGGACCTGAGCGTGAACCTTCGAAGGCGACCCGATGAGCCAGCAGAGCAGGTCGAGGTTGTGTGGGCATTGGTTCAGCAGCACGCCGCCGCCTTCACCTTTCCAGGTGGCGCGCCAGGAGCCGGCATCGTAGTAGGCCTGGGTTCGGAACCAGTTGGTGACGATCCATGAAACACGTCTGATCTGACCAAGCTGCCCGGAGGCGATCATGTGCTTGAGGCGTTTCCACAGCGGCGCATCGCGCAGTTGGAACATGGCGGCGTAAACGAGGTCGGGCCTCTTCGCGTGCTCGGCGTTGACTTCCGCGGCGGCCTTGGCGGTGACGGCGACGGGTTTTTCGGTGAGCACGTGCAGGCCCGCCTTGAGACCGGCGATGGCCAGGTCGGGATGAAAGTAGTGCGGCGTGCAGATGAGGATGGCATCGACCTCGCCGGAGCCGATGAGCTTGAGGCCGTCATCAAAACCCTTGACGCCCTCGTTGGCGTCGCAGACGGACTTGAGGTTGTCGGCAAACCCATCGGCGGCGGCGGCGAACCTCAAGCCGGGGATCGAAGGAAAGTATTTCATGTGCGCCTTGGCCATGCCGCCGCAGCCGATGACGCCCAGTCGAACCTGATTCATGGGAAAACTCCAGATGAAGGACAGGGGACAGGAAACAGGAAACAGGGGACAGGGGACAGGGAACAGGAAAGGCGATTGGTTATTATTTATTGGTGATTGCTTATTGCTTATTGGGGGAGCAGCCGCAGGCAGGGGACGGGGCACAGGGGACAGTCCACAATGATTTCAAATTTCAAATCTCAGATTTCAAATCCCTGTTTCCTGTTTCCTGTCTCCTGTTCCCTGTTCCCTGTCTCCTGTCTCTTGTTCCCTCACTTGATCCAATCAAAAAAGCCCAGCGTTTCCAGATCGCGGCGAAGCTGGGCGATGGTGGCTCCATCGGGGTTCGCGTTGGGCTGGCGGGCGGGGCCGACGTTGACGCCCAGCATGTTCATCACCGCCTTGGCCGCCCCCATGTAGCCGACGCGGGCGAGTGTCTGAATGAGCTGCACCGACTTGAACTGCTGGGCCTGCGCCGCCTTGATGTCGCCGCGTTGAAACGCTTCGATGACGCGATGATAAATCGGCCCGGCAAAGTTGTAGCTGCTGCCGACCGCGCCCACCGCGCCGACGGCCAGCGCGGCCAGCAGGATTTCATCGCTGCCGAAGGCGATGTCGAACTTGCCGCCATCGTGATGGACGCATTGCTGATAGCTCATCAGGTCGCTGCTGGTGAACTTGAGGCCGTGGAACGTGGGGATTCGCGGCGCCGCCTGCTGAAGAAACTGCGGCATCGAGAGCGAGACGCCGGTGAGCGAGGGAATGTCGTAGTAATAGAACGGTGTATTGGACGCGGCACCGGCAAGCGCGGCACACCAATCGATCAGGGCAGTGACATCGCGCGGTTTGAAATAGCTCGGCGCGAGCGCGGCAATCGCAGTGGCGCCCAGACGATCCGCCTGAGCGGAAAGCGCCACCGCATCGGGCAGACAGTTGCAGCCCACATGCACCACCACCTGCATCGGCGTACCTTTGACGACCGCGAACCAGCGGTCGGCCAGGCGCATGCGTTCATCCAGCGAAAGCGAATGGCTCTCCCCGGTGCTGCCGGCGATGAAGACCGTGGTGATCTTCTGCTTCAGCAGCAGGTCGGCCTGCTTTTCGACGATGGCCAGATCGAGCGAACCATCGGCGGCAAAGGGCGTGTGGGCGGCGGCGACGAGGCCGGTGAGTTTCAACGAAGCCATAAATCTCCTGTCATGTACGGGCGGGTTGGGAATCGGTCTTGACCAAGGTGTGAATCGTCAGGCCGGCCAGGTTCGCATCACTGCGCGGCTGGAGCAGGCTCGCCAGCCATCCGATGAGCACGCAACTGATCACGCCGACCACTGGATAGCAGAAAAAGTGCGCCGCCGTCAAGAACTTCACGGCAAACACCAGGGCGGCGCTGGCGAAGGCGCCGAGGATCGCCCCGCCTGCGGTGGTGCGGGTGGTGAAGACGCCCAGCAGAAACAGCCCGGAGATCGTGCCGCCGAAAAGGCCGATCACGCCCAGGAAGGTTTCCCAGACCGAGCGGATGTCCAGCGTGGTGAAGGCCAGCGCCGCGACGGTGCCGATGATGCCGACGACGGCGGTGAGGATGCGGGCCAGCTTCAGACAGGCCGCATCGGGGCTTTGCGGATTGAACCGTTTGTGAACGTCGATGACGTAGGCGGAGGCCACCGAGTTGAGGCTGCTCGAAAGCGTGGACTGCGCCGCCGCAAAAATGCCCGCCACGATCAGCCCGGCGACGCCTGCGGGAAGCTCGCGGACGATGAACTGCGGGAAGACGCTATCGACCGGCATGGTCGGGTCCAGCCGCTCAGGATGCAGACGATAGAAGGCGAACAGGGCCGTGCCGATGGCAAAGAAAACAGCCTGGGCCACGGGGGAAACCAGGGCGTTGGTCCAGATCGCCTTGGCGGCGCTTTTGTGGTCGGACGTGGTCACGTATCGCTGCACCACATCCTGGCTGGCGGTGTAGGGGAACAGGTTGGTGAAGATGCTGCCCACCAGAATCACCCAGCCGGCGCCGATGGTCAGATCCCAGCTCCAGCTCACCGAGCTGAAAAACCGGCCGGCATCATCGGCGGTGGTGATGATCGTGCCCACGCCGCCATCGACTTTCACCATGACCGCCGCCAGGGCCCAGATCGCCCCGCCCATCAGCACGAAGCTCTGCGCCACATCGGTCCAGATCACGCCTTCCACCCCGCCCAGCACGCTGTAGATGATCACCAACGTCCCCATCACCGTGATGCACAGGCGAATGTCCATGTTGCTCACCGTCGCCAGCGCCAGCGAAGGCAGATAGAGCACAATGGTGATGCGGCCAAGCTGAAACAGCATGAACATCACGCTGGCGATCAGCCGGGCGACCAGGTTGAAGCGAAGCTCAAGGTATTCATAGGCGGTGGTGATATCCAGCCTGCGGTAGAACGGCATGAACACCAGCACCACCAGCGGCGTCAGGATCAGGTACGAATTGGCCAGGTACAGATTCCAACCCACGCTGTAGCTCTGCGCCGGGATCGCCATGAAGGTGATCGAGCTGAGCATGGTGGCGAAGATGGAAAGCCCCGCCGCCCACCAGGGAATGCGCTGCCCGCCGCGGAAGTAGTCATCGGTGGTCTTGTTGCGGCGGGCAAACCACGAGCCGAGCGCGACCATCGCCAGCAGGTAAACCACCAGCGTCACATAGTTGATCGCACCAAAGCCCGCCTTCGTTCCCGTCGGCTTGAAGCTCCAAACCTCCGGCGAGCGCACCCCGGGGCGAATCTCGCCGCTGGTGATCAGATGCACACCCTTCCACTCCACCACGGGCGTCGTCACCACCGAGGCGGCCAGACCCTCGGCAGTGGCCCAGCTATCTGTAATCGTCGAGTAGGCGAGCACGGTTTTGGGGAAGCCGGGATGGGCTGAAAGGGGGGTGAAGTTGACGTTCGCACCGTCATCGCCGCCCATGATGGCCAGGTGCGCAGGGCCGACGTTGGGCGCCGGCGAAGGGGCGGCAACCGCCGGGCGGGGCATGTCGGGCAGCTTCGTCCAACCCTTGCCCGGATCGTAACGGTAGGCATCCTTCAGATAGGTTCGCACCGGTTTGCCCTGATCATCAGGCGCCAGGCTCGTGCCGCTGAAAAGAAAGAACGAACCCTTGTGCGCCCCGGCCACGGCCAACATGCGTCCCTCGCCGGGCCAGGGTTCGAGCTCCTGCCACTTGGGCGAAGGGTGCGAAAGATCGAGCGCGTAAAAGGTTTTCAGGGCGGTCGCGGAAGCGGGGGAGTCGATGCCGCCGGCGATGTAGATGATGTTGCCGACCATCGCGCCGCAGCCATTGGCGATGGGGCGGGGCAGCGAAGGCAGCGGATCATGTCGAACCGTCTTGCCGTCGAACTTCATGCGGAAGACATCGGCGAAATGTTGCGTCGCATCGCTGCCGCCGATGCAGATGATGCCATCCTTCGTGGTGATGGAAACGCCATACCCCAGCGCACGCGGCAGCTTGCCCACCCTCCGCCAGTGCCCGTTTGCATCAGACTGTCCCTTCGCATCGGTCAGTGCATAAACCTGGTCGTGCCAGATTTTCGCGCCGCCTTCCCAGGGCGGAGCATCGGGAAAGTTCGCCCCGCCTGCCACGATCAACACATCCCCGCTGATCCCCGCAAAGGGCGCCGCCACGCCAACCGCATCGGGAATCGAAGGCCACCTGGCCGTTTCAAACCAGCTCTGCCCATGCGTCTGCCGCGCATGGCAAAGCGTAAGAAGCAGAAACATGGCCCAGTGAAGCATCCGCAGTTGTCGAGGCATCATTCGCATGGCGCTTGCTCGGGAACCGGTCAGGGATGTGTCGATCACCCATTATGCCGAATCGAGCGGACTTGGCCATTCCGTTTCCTCAGAGATCAGAGGAGAGGAGCAGCGGCAGGGGACAGGAAGAGATCCAAGCCGCTTGCGGCTTCGCTCTGTCCCCTGTCCCGCAGACGCGCAGCGAGGACGCTGCGGCTGTGAAGTCTCCTGTTCCTTGTTCCCTGTTCGCTTTCGCTATACTCTGAGCGACCCCATGAGTTCAACGAACATGAATACCGAAACGGATCAGCCTGGCGAGCCGCCGCGATTGAGCATCGAGACGATCGACACCTTGCAGCACGTGCGGTTTCCCCGGCAAAAAATTGACGGCATCGCGGTTCGCGAGCTTTATGAGGCCGCCGCCCAGGTCAGTCACGGACGCGATCCGAAGATGCTCGTGAACCTCGATGGCGTCTCGCTCGTCTCCTCGGGTGTGATGGGCATTCTGGTCACCATTCAAAAACTGTTTCGGCACGTGGGCGGGCAACTGCACATCGTCTCGACCAACCCGATGGTGGTGCAACAGTTCGAAGTGGCCAACCTTCATCTGCTTCTGAAGGTCTTTGCGGACCTCGACACCGCGATGAAGGCGTTCAAGGACTAAAGGACAGGGGACAGGGGACTTCACAGCCGCAGCGTCCTCGCTGCGCGTCTGCGGAACAGGGGACAGGAACCAGAGCGAAGCCGCAAGCGGCTGGGAAATTGAATGCTTTTCTGTTCAAGCCGCGTTTCGGGATCATTGCCAAAGGCCGCCAGTGTTGGCGTTCAAGTCACCGCTCCGGTCGGGCGAGTTGGTTGTCAAACATCTCACCCTGCGGCGGCACGCGAATGATGCAGATCAGTTGCAGCGGACGGTCCGCACGCTGGCCGACAAACAGCAGATCGCCAAGTCTCGGCTTGCGGGGAGAAGCGGGAAGAGCGGGAGGAGCCAGGGGAGCCGGAGGAGCGGGAAGAGCCGGAGGAGCCGAGGAATTCTCTGGCTCTTTCTGCTCTTTCTGCTCCCCCGGCTCCCCCGGCTCTTCCCTCCCCCAGCCCAGCACCAGAAACCGGTCGCCGCTGAGTTCCGCATCGAACGAAATCTCCCTGAACTCCCGACCTTCCATCGCCTTTTCTTCCGGCGTGCGAGGCTTGACGCTCGGCGATACCCAGTGATGATGCGGCGTGACCCCCACCTTCACCTTGTTGCCATCGATGACCACATCCAGCAGCAACTGCAAACGGCCGGCGGGCAGTTTCATCGTTTCATCGCGATCGATGCCCAGCAGCGCCTCGATCTCGATGGCACGCTCGATGGTCGGCGTCGTTTCAAAGATCACCGGTTCGCGTCCGACGCCGATGGTCTTCACCCGCGTGCCGCCGGTGCGAGGCAGCTTGGAATAAAACAAGCTGAGCGCGGCGCCGTCCATCGTGCCCACGCGGATCGCGTTGGCCGCCATGATTTGTATCTGTTGCTCGCTCAAGCCCTCGGTGGTCACCATCTCCCAGGCTTCGGTGAGGTCCGCGTTGGCATGCACGAAAGTTGTTTCGGTCTGCACCAGCAGCACGGCCTTGTCAGCGGGAAAGTCGGGGCGAATGTTGGTCACCCTGGGCAAATGGCCAAACCTCTCACCCTCGGGCCATGTCGGTTGCGATTCGCAACCGAAGAGGAACATCAGGATGAAGAGGGATCGCCATCGCATCGCAGGGATTGTAGGTCGTCGCTCAAGCCTCATGGCGAGTCTTCGAGCCGTGAGGGTATGAATCGAAAGGATTCCGCGCTCGATGCGATCACCCGCTGATCGCGCGCTCCATCACATCAAGCCCATCATCCATCTGCTGGCGGGTGATGGTCAGCGAGGGGGCGATGCGCAGGATGGTGTTCTGCGTGCCGTTGATGAGCACGCCTTGTTCCATGCAGCGGTTGACGACATCGGCGGCGTTGGTGAAGGCGGTGGCGTTGGCCGGGTCCAGGTCGATGCCGATGAACAGGCCCCTGCCGCGCACCGCTGAGATGGCGGGACATTTCTTCGAGAAGGCGAGCAGTCGCTCGACGGCGTACCGGCCCAGCGCGGCGGCGTGATCGAGCAGCAGGTCTCGTTCGATGACGCGGAAGATTTCCGCCGTCACCGCCATCGCCAGGCAGTTTCCGCCGAGGGTGGTCGCGTGTTTCACGCCATGTTTTTGAGCATCGTAGAGGTCCGCCACGCGCGGGCCGGCACACATCACGCCGACCCCCAGCCCGCCGCCGACGCCTTTGGCCAGCGTCATGATGTCAGGCGTGACATTCCAATGCTGATGCGCGAACCACCTGCCGGTGCGGCCGCAGCCGGTCCATACTTCGTCGAAGATGAGCACCAGATCGCGCTCATCGGCAAGTTTGCGAAGCCCATGCAGATAATCATCCGCAGGCACGTTCACACCGCCTTCGCCCTGGATCGGCTCCACGAGGATGGCGATCGTTTCATCATCGATGGCGGCGGTGATCGCGGGCAGATTGTTGTAAGGTACATGCACATAACCCGTGGGCCACGGTTCGAAACCTTCGCGGACTTTCGGTTGGCCGGTGGCGGTCATGGTGCCCATGCTGCGACCGTGAAAGCTGCCGGTGGCGCTGATGATTTTGTAGCGACCGTAGGCTTCACCGGGTGTCGAGGAAGCGGACCTGGCTTTGCCCGGATGCTTTTTGCCATAGAGCCTGGCGAGTTTGATCGCGGCTTCGTTGGCATCGGCGCCGCTGTGGCAGAAGAAGGAGCGGCCGCCGAAGCCATGCCTGAAAATCTGTTCCGCCGCGAGGGTTTGCGGCTCGGTGTGGAAGAGGTTGCCCACATGCCAGAGCCGATGGGCCTGCTCGGTGACGACGCGAACGAGATCGGGATGACAGTGCCCAAGGATGCCTGCGCCGAAGCCGGCGAAGAGATCGAGGTACTGTTTGCCATCGGCATCGTGCAGCACGCTGCCTTCGCCGCGCACCATCGCAATCGGGTGGCGCGGGTAGTTGAGCGACATGTACTGATCGTGGCGGGCGATGATGTCGGCGTTGGTGACGGTGTGAGGCATGGCGGGTCTCGCGGATGAAGGGCGAAGTATATCGCTTTCATCGCGAAGTTCCGGTTCGGCGTTCGGAGACCTGTCACATCACGGATCGTGGTTCACATGGGCCAGGGTCGTGGTCTGCCTGCAAAAGCACCGTCCAAAGAAACACGCCGCAGTCGAATGGACCACGGCGTGCGATGCAAGTTTCAGATGAATGGGTCAGGGTGAAAAACGGAATCGCGCCAACTCAGGCGATCCGTAATCTTCGACGCCACCAGCCCGCGCCCAATGCGCCAGCCACGACGATCAGCGCCGCGATGCCCGGTTCGGGGATCGGTGCGTTCTGAGCGCTGCCCGGGAATCCGGGATCGGATGGTTCGTCTTCGGGTGTGAGCGGGGGTTGTGGAGGCGTCAGCCCCGTGAGCCGAATGTCGGTGACCCGCAGTTTGCTGGAGCCTTCGCGCGGACCGCCTGCGAGTCCTACGCTGGTCAGACGGGCGGCCCAGTTGGAAAGGTCGAACATGTCGAGGAAAAGATCGGTGGAGTCGTGTGCGATGATGAAGGAAGTGGACCGGATGTCATCAAAGCCGATGCCTGGCGAGCCGAAAGCGATGCCGATATCGAACGGTCCGGGGTTTCCGCCGCCGTTGACATTGGCGTTGCCGATGCTGGTCACCTTGCCGGCATCAATCTTAACGGCGGTGATGTCATCGCCGGTGATGTTGAGATGATTGAGAATGGAGAGGTCGTTGACCTGCAGGAAGAGTGCGCGAAGGTCGCCGATGTTCGGGTTGGCGACGACGTTGACCTGGCCGGTGATGATGCCGCCCTCGTCGCTCAGATCAATCAGGACGGAGGAGTCGGTGCCGGTGAAAGGGGTCAGTTCGAGTTGCATCGTCACTGCGTGAGCTCTTGTCGGCAGGGCGAGCAGCGCGGCGAGTGCGATCAAACCACCGGACAGGAATGAACGGTTCAACATGTCAGCCTCTCCAGTGCCGGGAAGGTTCACTTCGCGGATGATGCACTCACCGCGCCTGCCTGAAAGATCGGCGGAATGGGAAGGTGACTTTTGCGCGGTCGGGCGGCAGGCGATCACAGTTGCTGTCCGGTCCCCAATGGCGATGCTCGCCGCGAATCATTGATCGGGGAATGCTCCATTCTGCATTCGGGCCTGTTCCCTCTATCATTTCCCCCCATGCAATCCTCCACCGAAAAAGCCTCCCACCAGCTTGAACACGCCGAGGTGTTCAAGCTCATGAATGTCGATCCTCGCAGCGGTCTGACCACCGCGGATGTGGCCGACCGCCAGGCGAAGTTCGGACTCAACGAGCTTGAGCATCGCCGCAGGCGCAGCGAGTTCGTGCGTTTTCTGCTCCAGTTTCACACGCCTCTGATTTACATCCTGCTGGCGGCGACCCTGGTCACGCTGCTCCTTCAGGAATGGGTCGATGCGGCGGTGATCTTCGCCGTCGTCCTGGTCAACGCGACCATCGGCTTCTTTCAGGAATCCAAAGCCGAGCGCTCCATCGAGGCGCTGGCGCGATCGGTGAAAACAATGGCGACCGTTCGCCGCGACGGTCAGCGCATTCAGATCGACTCGGTGCAGCTCGTGCCCGGCGATATCGTGCTTCTGCAATCGGGCGATAAGGTGCCCGCTGACATTCGTCTTACCGGCATCAAGGATCTTCAGGTCGATGAATCGATGCTCACCGGCGAGTCGGTGCCGGTGACGAAACATGCCGGCGCATTGCATCATGAGACGATCCTGGCCGATCGCAGGAACATGGCCTATGCCGGCACGCTGGCGACCTACGGCCAGGCCGAGGGCGTGGTCTGGTCCATCGGCGACGCGACGGAGATGGGCCGCGTCGCCACGCTCATTCACGAAGCGGTCGATCTGAGCACGCCGCTGACGCGCAAGATCGCCCAGTTCAGCAAGCTGATCCTGATGGTGCTTCCGCTGCTGGCGGGGCTCTCTTTCGGCATCGGCATCCTGCGCGGCAACGAGGCGGGCGACATGTTCATGGCCGCCGTCGCCATCGCCGTCGCCGCCATCCCCGAAGGCTTGCCCGCCGCCGTCACCATCACCCTGGCCGTCGGCGTCACCCGCATGGCGCGGAGGCGGGCCATCATCCGCAAGCTCCCCGCCGTCGAAACGCTCGGCTCCACCACCGTCGTCTGCTCCGACAAGACCGGCACGCTCACCGAAAACCAGATGACCGTGCGCAACATCTTCGCAGGCGGCAGCCGCTACGACATCACCGGCGGCGGGTTTGATCCACAAGGCGAATTTCTTCATCAAGGTGACAGGATCGACATCACCGCCAACAGCGCCCTGATCGATTGCCTCCGTGCCGGCGTGCTTTGCAATGATTCGCAACTGATGCGGCACGACGGCAGACATGCGGCGCAAGGCGATCCGACCGAAGTGGCGCTCATCGTCGCGGCGGAAAAAGCCGGCCTGCTCAGCGCGCAGGAAAATGAAAGCCGGCCGCGCGTCGATGTGATCCCTTTCGAATCGCAGCATCAGTTCATGGCGACGCTGCACGATCGGCACGGGGCCCAAGGCCGGGTGATCTATAAGAAGGGCGCGGTCGAGCGGCTTCTGGAACGATGCACGCAGATGCTTGCCGCCGACGGCGCGACGCAGCCGATCGATCGTGAGGCGATTCGTCATGAAGCCGATGCGATGGCGTCCCAGGGGCTGCGCGTGCTGGCGCTGGCGCGGCGCGATGTCGAAGCCGAGCATGAACACCTGCAACATGAACACGTCAAGGAAGGGATGGTTTTCCTGGGTCTGCAAGGCATGATCGATCCGCCCCGCGCCCAGGCGGTCGCCGCCGTCGCCGATTGTCAGCGGGCGGGCATGATGGTGAAGATGATCACCGGCGACCACGTGCTCACCGCCCAGGCCATCGCCCGTCAACTGGGTTTGCGCGGCGGTGACGGCAGCGAGGAAATTCTCGCCGTCACCGGGCAGGAGCTCAAGAAGTGCGATGATGAAGAACTTAAGGATTTAGCTCAGAAAGCGGCGGTTTTTGCCCGCGTGTCACCCGAAGAGAAGTTCCGCCTTGTACGGGCCTTGCAGGCGCGCGGGCATGTTGTGGCGATGACGGGTGACGGCGTCAACGACGCCCCGGCGCTCAAGCAGGCGGACATCGGCATCGCCATGGGCATCACCGGCACCGAGGTCGCCAAGGGCGCCGCCGACATGATCCTCACCGACGACAACTTCGCCACGATCGAGGCGGCGGTCGAGGAAGGCCGGGGCGTTTACGACAACCTCACCAAGTTCATCATCTGGACGACGCCGACCAACGTCGGCGAAGCCAGCATCCTCACCGCGGCGATCCTCGCCGGCGTCGCCATCCCCGCGCTGCCGGTGCATCTGCTCTGGATCAACATGACCACCGCGATCTTCCTGGGCATCGTGCTGATCATGGAGCCGAAGGAAACCAACCTCATGCGGCGCCCGCCCCGCGATCCTGCCAAGCCCATCCTCACCTTCCCGCTCTTCATGCGCACCGGACTGGTGTCGCTGATCATCCTCATCGGATCGTTCGGCCTGTTCTACTGGGAAACCAGATGGCGCGGCCTGCCGCTGCCCGAGGCCCGCACCATCGTCGTCAACGTGATCATCGTCGTGGAGGTTTTCTACCTGCTCAACTGCCGCTCGCTGACCCGTTCCATCTGGCACATCGGCTGGTTCTCCAACCGCTGGCTGTTCCTGGGCATCGGCTGCATCGTCACATCGCAGATGGCGTTCACCTATCTGCCGGTGATGAACCGCCTGTTCCACACCGCCCCGATCCCCGCAGGCACCTGGGTCCACATCCTGCTCGTGGGACTGGCGGCCTACTCGGTGGTCGGCTTCGAGAAATGGATGCGCTTCACCGTCAACCGTGAAACGCATGTTTAGCCGCGGAGCAGAGGGCCGCCGACGCTCCGCGCGGACCTGAAGAAAACAGGAAGACAGGAGAGGCGATTATTTATTACTTAATGCTTATTACTTAATGGTTATTTCAAACCTTGCGGCATCGAACTCGCCGGAGTATCCGGGCACATGGCCCCGGCCAAGGCCGGGGCTATCGTGGATCAACCGTATGTTTTCTATTTCCTCACCGGCGGGCCAAACCGCAATGACCACGGTGCGGAATCCGCATCCGTATATCGACGTGATCGAAGGGTGAAGCCTTTGTCATGCTTCTCGATGATGAAGGTCTCCTCCGACCCCGGCTCCTTGTGCTTGGCCAGCGCCGCCTCTCCATCATCGAGATACGCAGCCCCGGCGCGAAACATGGCATACAGCACCGCAACGCGATGCTCCGTCCGGGGCAGGTTCTTGAAGATGCCCGGTTTATCCCCGGCAATCTCCTTGATGAGTCGGTTGTTCTCGTTGATGCCTTTCTTCCATTCGTCGAATGTCGCATCAACCTTGTCGAGCGGCACATCGAAAATCTTCAGGTGGCCTTGGTACACCGCACCCATCCGCACCCATCAAGGGATGCTTCGCCGAACTCGATCCGATGCGCGGCGCGAACGTGTTCGTCTCCACGGATGAAGGCAAGACCTGGACCCGCCGGGGCATGGCCACGTTTCCGAACCCGGACTGGCATGAGCACATGATCGTTCAGCGAAAAGACAACTCGCTGTGGATGCTGGCACGAACGAGCAAGGGCACCGGCGGTCGCTCAAACAGCATAAAAGTGTGGGATGCGGAGCATGGAGGCGAGCGTTTGCTTACGTTGTATGGACATGAAGGACAAATCAATAGCATCGCCATTAGCCATGACGGACGCCGACTGGTCTCAGGCAGCGATGATCGCACGATCAAGATATGGGATACCGAACAGAGCGGCCACCGTGACGCTCTCAACAATATCTATGCCGTGCGGCATAAACCTCCAACTCAAACCCTGAAGGAGAACTCTCATGTTCGGATTCGGAACAAAGAAACGCACACCTATTCCGTCGGGCCTGCACTGTTTCGCGATCAAGACCCGCATCGCCAAGTCCGTCGGCAAGGACGGCAATTACAAATGTGGCTCGGTGCGGGCACTGCCCTCGGTCAACAAGGACGAAGTCGTGCTTCAGGCCACGGACGGCCATCAGGCCACGTGCCTGCTGACCAAGGGCCAGATGATGACGCCCCGGCTGGTGCCCGCCAGTGTGCTACCCACGCGAAATCTTCAGCGTCCCATCGGCGTCCGGCTCCTGGACGGCCAGTGGGAATCACTCGAAGGCCGGATCGTGCCTGACACCCAAGATGCCGGCGGCGAACGGAACTATCCCAAGCTCGGCGACGTGCTGCCTGTCGTCGGCAAGACGCCGTTCTATGAGACCGCCGTGCAAGCGGAGCGTCGCAAGGCAACGGATGCCACGCCATCCATGCACATCGTGCTGGGCATCGACCTGGAGCTTTTGCGCAGAGCGGCCGAGTCGCTGGGCACGATGAAGCTCACGCTGTTCATCCCGGTGCCTGTGAAAGACGTGAACAAGAAACCCGGCGAGACGTTCGTAAACAAGCCCGTGGCGATCTGCCCGGCCAACCGGGAGGCCGAGGGTCAGGGCGTGGCGGTCGTCATGCCGCTGTCGCCGGAGAACGGGCCGGCGTATTACGCCAAGGTGCGGGATGTGATCGTCGCGTCGGAGCAGCGGGCTCTGAACCCGGTCGTGGCGGCTCAGCAGGCTCAGCCGCCGGTTCGACTGGCGGGATGAATCGGGCTGCGCCTGCCATCCGTGACGTGATAACTGGCTTTAGAAACTATCTCAAAACGCCGAATCTTGCCGATGACTATCGGTGAACCCTTATTGCAAGGAGCCACGGATGGCCAAGCGCAAACGCAAACGCAAAGATAAACCGTTGCCGACGATCTGGCAGGTGTCCGATG